>NZ_JBEXHQ010000001.1:0-411559 GCF_040607915.1 Micromonospora sp. NPDC005215
CTGGTTGCCGCAGTTGTCGCACTGGTCGCCGCGCGCGCTGTCGTATCCGCAGATCGGGCAGGTGCCCTCGATGTAGCGGTCGGGCAGGGTGCGCCCGGTGGACGGCGAGATCGCGCCCATGGTGGTCTTCGGCACGATGTAGCCGTTGCGGTACATCCCCTCGAACAGCTCCTGCACCACCGCGTAGTGGTTGCGGGTGGTGGTGCGGGTGAACAGGTCGTACGAGAGACCGAGGCCGTGCAGGTCCTCGACGATCACCCTGTTGTACCGGTCGGCCAGCTCGCGCGGGGTCACCCCGTCGGCGTCGGCCTGCACCTGGATCGGGGTGCCGTGCTCGTCGGTGCCGGAGACCATGAGCACGTCGTGGCCGGCCATCCGCATGTACCGGGCGAAGACGTCGGAGGGAACGCCGAAACCGGAGACGTGGCCGATGTGGCGGGGGCCGTTGGCGTACGGCCAGGCCACTGCCGCGAGAACGTGACTCATGAGCAGCAAGCCTAGTGACCCGTCCGGGGCGACCGCGAACCAATGGGGGGTGCCGGGCCGGCGGACCGGGCCGACCACCCCGCCCAATGGTCCGATTTGTCGCCGACACGCGGCTCAACTGCCCGATACGCCCTCCTGGCCGGTGTGCAATGAACCTCGTGACTGGCAGACGAGCGGCGCGGGACCACGAGGACCGTCCCACCGACCCGACGGTCGGCGGCGACCCCGAACCGGCAGCGCCCCGCGGCGCCGGGATCGCGCCCCAGCCCCGGCCGGTGCCCGGTGTCGACCCGACCTCCGCGCCGCGACCGAGCCCGGCCCCACGACCGGGCCCGGCCGCCGACCGGCCAGCGGAACAACGGCCCGCGCCGTCCGGACGGGCGGCAGCGCCGAGGCGTGCCGAGCCCACGAACCTCGCCGCCACCCCGGCCCGGCCCACGCCGGCCGCGCCGACGCCCACCCCGGTCCGTCCGACCCCGGCGGCACCCGTACCCAGCCCGGCCCGACCTGGCCCGCCGGTCCCGCCGGTCGGCGCGGAGGCTGTCGAGGTGGAGCCGACCACCGGGGCGCCGGTGGACGCGGTGCCGAGTCGGGTGCCCGTCCGACAGCAGAGCGGCCGGCAGCGGGACCGCCGGCCCGACGGTGACCAACCGGACGACGACGGCGCCTTCTGGGCGCCGATCGAGCAGGTGCACTGGGACGGCACCCCGGTCCGGGAGGAGCCGTCGCCGGAGCGCGACCGCGGCTCACGCCTGGCGCGGCGTCGCGCGCCGAGCCGTGGCGTCCCACCGCCGGATCCCCTGCCCGGGCTCGCCGCGCTGGTGGCGCTGGCCCTGGTCACGGCCTTCTTCGCCTGGGTCAGCGCCGGCCCGTTCTGGCTGGCGGTCGGGCACGCGCGGGCGGGCACGGTGGTGATCGCCGAGTGCACCGGCGGCGGGCTCACCCAGCGGTGCCGGGGAATCTTCACGGCGCAGGACGGGCGGTTCGTCGCGCACGGCGTACGGGTCAGCGGCGTACCCGCCGGAGCGGACGCGACCGGCACACCGCTACCGGCGCGGATGACCGGCCGGGACGGCGACACCGCGTACGCGGACACCGGAGTGGTCCGGCACCTGCGCTGGCTGCCCGGCCTGCTGGTGGTGCTGGGCTGCACCGCCGGCATCGTGCGGTGGACCGGGTCGGCCCGGCTGCCCGGCCGCCGGCACCGCCGCTGGGCCGTGGCGGTCGCCGTCACCGGCCCGGTGTTGATCACCGTCGGCTTCCTGGCCGCCGCCTGGTGATTCCGCCGCCTGGTGCGCCCCAGCACGGCCGGGAGCCTCGGTCAGCTGTGCACGATCGTGTAGACGTCCCGGCGGCGCAGCGCGTACTCGGTGGCGACGTCGGTGATGGCGTCGCGGCGGGACCGGCCGCCGGCCTCCCGCTCGGCGACCGCCGCGCGCAGGGTGTCGTCGTCGGGGCGCTCCGGGGCGGTCACCGGCGCACCGGCCACCACCAGGGTGATCTCACCGCGCGGGTTTCCCTCGGCGGCCCACCGGGCCAACTCGCCGAGGGGACGGCGGAGCACCTCCTCATAGGTCTTGGTGAGCTCACGGCAGAGCGCGGCCGGCCGATCCGCGCCGAACGTGTCGGCCAGGTCGGTGAGCGCCGCGCCGATCCGGTGCGGGGCTTCGAAGAAGACAAGCGTGCGCTCCTCGGCGGCGAGGGCGCGCAGCCGGGTGCGGCGGGCACCGGGGGTACGGGGTAGGAAGCCCTCGAAGCAGAACCGGTCGCAGGGCAGCCCGGACACCGCCAGCGCGGTGGTGACGGCGCTGGGCCCGGGAGCGACGGTGACCGGCGCCCCGACGTCCAACGCGGCCCGGACCAGCCGGTAGCCGGGGTCGGAGACGCTCGGCATCCCCCCGTCGGTGACCAGGGCCACCACGTATCCGCCGAGGATGACCTCGACCAGCTCGGGCGTACGCCGCTCCTCGTTGCCCTCGAAGTAGGAGACGATCCGACCGCCGACGGTGAGGTCTAGGTCGCGGGCCAGCCGGGTGAGCCGGCGCGTGTCCT
This sequence comes from Micromonospora sp. NPDC005215, assembly GCF_040607915.1. Classification (NCBI taxonomy): domain Bacteria; kingdom Bacillati; phylum Actinomycetota; class Actinomycetes; order Micromonosporales; family Micromonosporaceae; genus Micromonospora; species Micromonospora sp. NPDC005215. Next base: position 2,539 of record NZ_JBEXHQ010000001.1, read on the forward strand.
CGGCCGCGACCACGTCGGCACTGATCAGCACCTCCCGAAATCGGGCCGAGGCGTCGGCGGGGTTGCCGAGTGGGGCACCGAGCAGGATCAGGCGCCCAACTTCGGACATTTCACCCACGAATTCGTCTCCTTCATCGACAGCGAGTACCGGTATCGGGGACGACGGGCGCCACCGAGCACCTTGGCAGCCTACGATCGCCGGGTGACGAGTGCGTCGACAGCGCAGAGCCCGAGCGCCGATCCTGCCAAGCTGGTCGAGGTGACGGGCGAGCCCAGCCCCGACCAGGAGCCCACGGCACCGCCCACCGGTGACGGCGGCGTGCCCGCCCAGATCCGACGACGGTTCGCCACCGTCGACACCCAGGTGGACCGGTTCTCCTGGCTGGCCACGGCAGTGGTGGTGGTCATCGCGGCGATCCTGCGTTTCGTCGGGCTGTCCAGCCCGAAGGGCAAGATCTTCGACGAGACGTACTACGCCAAGGACGGCTACGGGCTGATCTCCCGTGGTGTGGAGTGGAACTACAAGGACAACGGCCCGTCGTACGTCGTGCACCCACCGCTGGGCAAGTGGCTGATCGGCCTCGGCGAGTGGGCCTTCGGCTATCAGGACGCCGACTCGAAGGTGTCCGTCCCCGGGCACCTGATGACCACCGCGCCGGAGTTCGGCTGGCGGTTCTCGGCGGCCGTGGTCGGCACCCTGTCGGTGTTGCTGCTGATCCGCATCGGTCGGCGGATGTTCCGCTCGACGGTGCTCGGCTGCGCCGCCGGCCTGCTGCTCGCCCTGGACGGCTTCCACCTGGTGCTGTCCCGGGCAGCGCTGCTCGACATCTTCCTGCTCTTCTTCGTGCTTGCCGCGTTCGGCGCGTTGGTGCTCGATCGGGACGCCCGCCGTCGCCGCTGGGCGCGGGCGCTGGACGACGGGCTCGACCCGAGCCAACCGGGCCGGGCCGGCCGACCGCCGACCGGTTGGCGCACCTGGCCGTGGTGGCGGTTGGCAGCCGGCGTCTTGATCGGCTGCGCCTGCGCGGTGAAGTGGAGCGCTCTGTACTTCGTACCGGCCTTCGCCCTGCTGGTCCTCCTCTGGGAGGTCGGCGTCCGCCGCTCGGCGGGGGTCCGCCGACCCTGGCGGGACGCCCTGCTCGACGAGCTGCCCTGGTTGGTGCTGGCCGGCGTGCTCGTGGTGGGCACCTATCTCGCCACCTGGTCGGGCTGGCTGATCACCGACGACGGCTACTACCGGCTCGCGTCGGCCTACCCGAGCGCCCCGCTCAGCGACCGCCCGGTGATCGGCCCGCTGATCAACCTCTTCGAGTACCACCGCGCGGCGTACGGCTTCCACGCCCAGCTCGACGACGCGCACAAGTACCAGTCCTGGCCCTGGCAGTGGTTGCTGTTGGGCCGGCCGGTGGCGTTCCACTGGTCCGGCGACGGTGCCTGCGGCGCGCCGACCTGCGCCTCCGAGATCCTGCTGCTGGGCACCCCGCTGCTCTGGTGGTCGTTCCTGCCCGCCCTGGTGGCGCTGGCCTGGCTGGGCGTGGCCCGTCGGGACTGGCGGGCCGGCGCGATCCTGCTCAGCGTGGCCGCCGGGCTGCTGCCGTGGTTCTGGTTCGCCCTCGACGGCCGGACGATGTTCTCGTTCTACGCCGCGCCGGCGCTGCCCTTCCTGGTGCTGGCCGTGGTGTACGTGCTGGGCGTGCTGATCGCTCCCGCCGGTGGTGAGGTGGGCACTGTGGCGCCGCTGGTGCCCGGTGACCCGAGTTACGAGCGCCGACTGGTGGGCAGCGTCGCGGCCGGGGCGTACGTGCTGCTGGTGGCGCTCTGCTTCGCGTACTTCTATCCGATCTTCGTCGGCAAGCTCATCCCGTATTCGGACTGGTTGTCCCGAATGTGGCTTGACGGCCGGTGGATATAAGCACCGACAGGCGACGCGCCGCACAGCGCGACGGAGAAGGGCCCGCACGCCGAAGCGTGCGGGCCCTTCTGACATAGACGCGCGCCCCGATCGCCTGCCACGGGGGAAGCGGGCGATTGGGGCGCGCATGAAGAGCTTAACCACCGCACACCACCGGCACAACGGGTCAACTTAAGTCAGATTTCCGACCGATGGCGCTCCGGGCCGACTCTTGCCATCGAGTAGTTGACAGTGGGTGACCCGGCGTGGACGCAGCGCGCGACGGCTGCCCGCCAGCGGTGCTCGTCGACTCCGCACGGGAACGGCAGGACCGGAACCCGCGCCAGCCCACGTGATCATCCAAAGTGGATCTCACTACACTGCGGGCCGTGATCAACTTCAAACGATCGGCGGCTGTCCTTCTCGGACTGTTGGCGACCACCGCGCTGGCCGGGCCGGTCCCGGCGCAGGCCGACGAGGAGCCGGTGCCCGAGCCTCCCCGGGTTGAGCTGGTCCTCGACGTCAGCGGCTCGATGCGCGCCGCCGACATCGACGGACGCAGCCGGATCTCGGTCGCCCAGCAGGCCTTCAACGAGGTGGTGGACGCGCTGCCGGAGGACACCCAACTCGGCATCCGGGTGCTCGGTGCGACCTACCGCGGCAAGGACAAGAAGGTCGGCTGCCAGGACACCCAGCAGATCGTGCCGGTCGGTCCGGTGGACCGATCCGCGGCCAAGGGCGCGGTGGCGACGCTACGGCCGACCGGGTTCACACCGGTCGGCCTCGCACTGCGCTCGGCCGCACAGGACCTGGGCACCGGTGCCACCACCCGACGGATCGTGCTGATCACCGACGGCGAGGACACCTGCGCCCCGCCGGACCCGTGCGAGGTGGCCCGGGAACTTGCCGCCCAGGGCACCAGCCTGGTCGTCGACACCCTCGGCCTGGCCCCCGACGAGAAGGTCCGGCGACAACTGCTCTGCATCGCCAGCGCGACCGGCGGCACCTACACCGCCGCCCAGAGCGCCGAGGAGCTGACCGGCCGGATCAAGCAGCTCATCGAGCGGGCCGGCGACACCAACACCCGGGCGCCGACAGTCGTCGGCGGCGCGAACGCCTGCGACTCCGCGCCACTACTCGCCCCCGGCGTCTACGCCGACCGGGAGGCGTTCTCCGAGCATCGCTACTACCGGGTGCCGGTACGCCCCGGGCAGGAGCTTCGGGCGTCGGTGAGCATGGCGCTGGACCGGCCCGTCAACCGCGACTACGGGGTGCTGCTGCGGGCCACCGCGGCGGACGGCCGGGAACTGGTCCGCGGCGCGGACGCCGGCAGCGGGCGAGCCGACGTGCTCTCCGCCGGGCTGCGCTGGTCCGCCACCGCCGACGACGAGGACGCGCGAACCGAGGAGACCGCCACACCGGTCGTCGAGCCCACCACCGTCTGCCTGGTGGTGAGCAACTCGTTCGCCCCACGCCCCGGCACCGCGGCGACACCGGGCCTGCCGGTGGAGTTGACCATCGACGTGGTCGCCGCCGCACCCGCCCCGAACGGACCAGACCTCGGCCGAGGTTGGGTGCTGCTCGCCCTGCTCACCATCGCCGGGCTGCTCACCGGCCTGCTCGCCGGGCTGCTCACCCGCTGGTGGGTCGCCACCTGGAGGGAGAACTGATGCGTACCGCACTGTTGCGTTCGCTGGCGGCGCTGCTCGCTGCCAGCGGGGCCGCGCTGCTCCCCGCCACGGCCGTCGCCGCACCAACCCCCTCCCCCGGAGCCACGCCGGTGAACCGGGCCGGCACGTCGTTCCTCAGCGCCACCCCGATCTCCGCCGGACAACCGGTGCGGGTGGACGCCTCGATCGGCGACCACCTCTACTGGTCGTTCCCGGCGACCGCCGGTCAGGTGCAGGAGATCAGCGCCACCGTCACCTTCCCGAAGGGGCGCAGCGGCGCATCCACCTGGACTGTCGACGTCTTCGACGGGCTGCGTCGGCGTCAGGCGTGCACCGCCGGGGCGCAGACCCCGACCGTGGACGCGACAGCGACGAGCGTCGCGCTGGGCTGCACGCTGCGCGAGGTGCGGCCGTGGGCCGAGCCCTGGTCGGCCGACCCGCTGCCCGGCTCGTACGTCGTCCGGCTCTCCGTGATCGACCTGCCGGAGCCGGATCTGGGCGCACCGATCGACGTGGACCTGCTGGTCGGCACCATCGCTGATCGGGGCGCCTCGGCTGACGACGGTGAGTTGGCAGCACCGCTGGTGCCGAACACCAAGGCGGGCACTGTGCTCAACGCCGTACCCCCGGCGGACCCGGAGGCCGACGACGAGGGCGACCCGCTCGCGGACTGGTTGCCTGATCTCGGCTCGCGTTGGGTCTGGACCGGCATCGGCGGCGCGCTCGCCGCGGTGGCCGGAGTGGTGGGCTTCGCGGTGACCTGGCGGCCCCGGCGCCGCTGACCGGCCCCGCTGGTGGCCCCGCCCGACGGCGGGGCCACCAGCGGTTCAGCCGCGCCGAGGGCCGCGTGGCAGCCAGCCGATGAACCGGTCCTGAAGCGACATCACCGGGGCGGTGCGCAGATCCTCCGTGGCGGCGGCGAGGCAGGAGCCCAGATAGACGCTGAGCATCGCCCTGTCACTTCCGTACTCGGCCAACAACCTGCTGCGTTTCGTCTCGCACGGCCACTCGTCACCGCAGGAGCCGCAGCTCCAGCAGGGGGTTTTCGGGGCGTGATCATCGGCCCGCACCCCCGGCCGTTCGGCACCATCGGTCATCGCACGTCCTTCCAGATGTCCACGGGACTGGCCAGCAGCGGTGCCCGGCCAGGGTTCGATGGTGGTCCCCCCGGAGCCATCAGAGAGGGCCTGCGCGGCCCTCCGGTGTTACATCCTTGCGGTACCTTCTCCGGTTGTGGGAGTCGGAAATTTGACGGTTGACCCGATGCTCCATCCCTACCGACGGGTAAGCCAGCGCCATGCGTGACCTGTTGCCATCGACGGTCGCGGTGGCCGTCGCCGGGCCGGACGACTGGGTCGGCGAACTACTCGCCGCCGAGCAGGCGTGCCTCAGCGATCAGGCCGTGCAGACCCGTCGGAGGGACTTCACAGCCGGTCGGGTCTGCGCCCGCCGGGCGTTGACCGAGCTTGGCCTGCCACCGACCGCCGTGCCGACCGCCGCCGACCGGGCGCCGGTCTGGCCGGCGGGGGTGGTCGGCACCATCACCCACACCGCCGGCTACTGCGCCGCCGCGGCGGCGCGCACCGCCGACATCAGGTCCGTCGGCATGGACGCCGAGCAACACCGCGAGATCAGTCCGGGAGTACGCCGACTCGTGCTGCTGCCCGAGGAGGAGGCCGACTGCGCACGGCTGCCCGGCGACGTCTTCTGGCCGATCGTGCTGTTCAGTGCCAAGGAGACCGTCTACAAGGTCTGGCATCCGGTCGTCGGGAGCTGGTTGGATTTCCAGGACGCCCGACTCGACATCGATCCGGACGCTGGCACGTTCACGGCCCGGATCGCGCCGGGCCGGGTCAACGAGGCGGAGGTCGACGACCCGCCCGCAGTGATCACCGGTCGGTTCGTGGTCGCCGACGGGTTGGTCCGCACCGCCGCCGTACTGTCCCTTCGCTGATCTCCGCAGTCACCCGAAGCGACGGGTGGGCCACCGGGTCCACACTGGCCCGCCGATCGGGCCGGCCCGTCCAGGCTGGCCGGGTGGGCGGGCCATCGCCACCGGTAGGGAGCGCTCCGGCGCGGCGACCGGGCCATCAGCCACGCACGGTAGCGTCGATGGAGTTCTCGAACCGCACGTACCGAGGCGTCAAGGAGTACGGTGACCCACCCCCAGCCCCCCGTCGGGCCGCACCATCGCCAGCAGCCGAACGCGGCACCGCCGACCCACCGGTTCGCGGCGACACCGCAGCCACCGTTCTCGGGAGCCGCGTACCCGACAGCTGGCGGCGGGCACCCGGGCGCTGGCGGCGGATTCCCGGTGACGGGCCTGCCGGGCTATCCGCTCGTCGCTCCGGCGACGGCGCAGACGAACGCCGCCAAGACGACAGCGGTGGTCGTGGCGGTCACCGCGGCGGTGCTCACCCTGCTCTGCTGCGCGGGCGGCATCGTGGCGGTCGTCATCGGCACCAGCCGGCCCGAGCACACAAGCACCAACGCGATCGGAACCACCGGCTCCGGGAAGTCGTGACGCCCAGCGGGCGAGCATCCTTTTCGGATGCTCGCCCGCTTCGGTTGTCCGCGGGTGCCGTCGCCGGCCGGGTCAGCAGCCCGTCCAGCGCACCGGGGTGAGGCGCTCCCCGTTGCGGAACCCGACGATGGTGCCCGTGTCGGAGATGGACTCGGCACCAACGCCGACCCCGTCGCTGGCACCCGGCAGAACCCGGGAGGTGGCACCGCGCGCGACCCGGTCGCCGCCCACGACGACACCCCTGACGTTGATGTCCTCCAACAACGCCAACTGCTGGTCGAGCGCCGTGTACGAGCCGTTCCGCAGGTCCCACCGCACCTTGAGCGGGTTGAGGCCGCCCAGGTCGACCCGACCGGCCGCCCAGTGCCCAGCCGCCGGCCCGACAACGCTCGTCTGCGCGCCAGGGGCCGTCAGTGCGTCGAATCGGCCGTTCGGCCGCCGGACCCAGCTCGTCCAGTAACCGAAGTCACCGGCGACACCGACGATGGTCCCGTTCGCCGTGATCCCGGTCGGCATGGCGTTGGCCGGCGCGTCGAGCACCTCGACCGTACCCGGCCGGGCCGCCGGCCAGCGCAGCGCGAAGAACTCCCCGGTGGCGGCGTCCGTGCCGTGGCCGACGATGTCGCCGGCCTTGTTGATGGCGGTGACACCGATGCCCGCGGACGGCACCACCGGCAACTGCTCGATCCGGCCGTTGCGGTACCGCCACGGCTGGGCGATGCCCCCGGCGACCGTGCCGTTGCCGATGACGACCCCGTCGGCGTTGGCGTCGACCGCCTCGACCTGGCGCGGTGTCGCGACCTCGGTGAGCCGCTGCCCGTCCCAGACCAGCAGCAGGTACTGGTTGCCGCTCTCCGTCTTGCGCAGTCCGTCGCCGGCGATGAAGCGGCCGGACGGATCGATGACGTTCGCACCGGCCCGGTAGGTGTCGGTCGGGTACGGCAGCGTGCTGATCCGGCAGGCGCCGAGGGCCGAGCCGCCGGGCGCGGCGGTTGCCGGCGCGGAGACAGCGACACCGAGAGCGGTGGTCAGCAGTCCGGCGGCGGTGATGCCGGCCAGCGTCCGTCGAGCGGTCTGAGTCATCTTTACTCCCCGTGTAGGCCAGGGTGATCCCGGGCGCCGATTACTACCTGTCTCACGCCGCAGCGGCCCGCACGGTTGCGGGGTGTCGGGGAGGGGACAGCAGCGGAATCGGACTGGCCTACGGTGCCCACGGTTGAGCTGCGGCCACGACGGGCCGGCCGGTGCGTACCGATTCTTCGATGGCGAGGCTGATCAGATGGTCCTGACACGCCTCGGCCAGCGGGTATGGTGCCGGGCTCTCCTCGCGCGCCCACGCGCCGGTGCGGGCGACGATGTCCGCCACGGCGATGTCGTCGTCGGACATTCCGCTGCCGACGAACGGGTTGCGATAGACGACGTCGCCGTCGAAGCTGATGTGCTTAAGGTCCAGCCCTTCCAGGTTCAGGTCGAGCCCGGTCTGGCGGCGCACCAGGGACGACTCCACAGGGGTCTGCGGGTCGACCAGGCGGACGACCCGGTCGTCCACCAACTCGCCGAGTGATCCCCGGACCACCAGCCGGCGGGCGCGCAGCGGATTCCACCACTGGTTGTCGGTGAAGTCGTACAGGCCCATCCGCCCACCGAAGTCGATTGTCGCGAGGGTGGTGGTGAGCTGCTGCGGGGTGCTGTCGCCCCGCCAACCGGTCGGCGACAGCGGGTCGGCCAGCGGTGCGACGAAGGCGCGCGCGCTGACCTCGGCGGCGTCGAAGCCGACGCCGAGCAGGCCACGGATCAGGGAGACGGCGTGGTAGAGGTGCGTCGAGGAGAGCTGGACCGAGGTCGGCTCGCCGAGCACCCCGGCGCGGACCAACCCCAGCCGGGCCGCGTGCCCGGGCATCAGCAGGTACTGCTCGGCGACCTGCACCAGACCGCTGGCGCCGACGTCGGCCCAGAGCGACAGCAACCCCGCCAGGTCGGGGGCGGGCGGCGTTTCGGCGAGCACCGGTACGCCGGCCGCGACCAGCTCGCGGGTCGCGTCGGGCGTCACGGGCCAGGGCACCGACACGATGACGAAGTCCGGTCGCTCGTGGGCGAGCAGGTCGGTCGTCGTGCGGAAGGTCGGCACGCCCCATTCGGCCGCCACCACCGCACCGCGCGATTCGGTACGCGTGACCACCCCGGTCACCCGGAGCCGCTCCGGTAGGAGCCGGGCCAGGCGAAGGAAGAACTCACCCCGCCAGCCACTGCCGACGATGCCGAACCGGGTCTGGGCCGTCGCTGTCATCTGGGCTCCTCACGTCGAGACCCGGATGCTAGCCGCCCGGTCCTCGCCTGGCCCGCCGGCTTCGGACCGTACGGGCGGCTGGCGCGGCACGCTCCACTTTGTACGATCTGTCGCCCCGGCCGACGACGACAATCGATTCGTGCGGTAATTGGCCGACAGCAACCATCGGGCACCGGCCCGCGTGGCTGTCTCGCTTCAGAGAGGAACGGGGATGCAGGGATCCTGGCGTAGGGCGGCACTCGCGGCCGCCCTGTCGATCGTAGGTGTGGCGGGTGGGTTGGTCCTGGCGGCGCCCGCACAGGCGCAGACCGTGGAGTCCGGATCGGTCTCCTTCAGCGGCGACCCCGGTGACTACATCACCGGTGGCGACTCCTACTCGTACTCCACCGACGACGGCGACCAACTCACGACGAATGGCGCGGTCGACAACAGCCGCGTGTCGGTAAACATCAGCGGTTACAACGGCGACTGGTGGTCACTGAACTTCGACGCGCCCGGCACCGCGGCACTGGCTCCGGGCACCTACACGGCAGCGACCCGATACCCGTTCAACGGGGCCGGCCCCGGCCTCGACCTGTCCGGCAACGGGCGGGGCTGCAACGAGCTGACCGGCACCTTCACGATCACCAACGCGGTGTTCGGCCCCAACGGCTACGTGCAGACCTTCGACGCCACCTTCGAGCAGCACTGCGAGGGCGGGACGGCGGCTGCTCGCGGCGAGGTGCACATCGCCAACCCGGCGCCGCCCGAGCCGCTGGACCTCGAAATCGGGGTGGCGACCAACGGCATCGCCAACCGGGTGAACGGCAACGCGGTCCTGCACGGCACTGTGACCTGCAACCAGCCCACCTCGGTGTCGCTGGACGGCACGGTCACCCAGATCGTCAGGAAGGTGCTGGTCCGCGGCAACTTCTCCACCCAGGTGACCTGCACCCCGGGCAGCCCGACGCAGTGGACGGCCGCGGCCGTCCCGACCGGCACCACCCCGTTCGCCAAGGGCCTGGCCGAGGCCATCACCCGGGCCAGCGGCTACGACACCGAATACGACGAGTACGTCAACGTGAGCGACACCTCGGTCGTGAAGCTCACCCGTTCCTGACCCGTCGACGCCTGGCGGCCGGGCACGGCCCGGCCGCCAGGCGCTACGGTTGCCGGGTCCGCGACGGAAGCACGACGAAAGATGTCACCGATGGTTGCCCACCCCGTGCACGCCGTGCCTCGCCCGGCGGTCACTACGGCCAACCAGTCACCGTCCCCGCTGGACTACTACCTGGTCCTGCCTCGACCCGGTGACCCTGACCCGACCAGCGCGGTCGGCGGGCTCGTCGTCGAGGAGTTCACCCGCGAGCACGACCACGTCAGCACGGGCCTGCACAGCGCGGGCTGGACGCCCACCGCCGGCTGGTGAAGTTCCGCCGCACTCAGCCGGGGCATCCGCACCGACCCGGAAACCCTCGCCCGGGTGATTCCCACCTCTCGCGTCGAGGCCGAGCGCCACTACCGCACGCTCGGTGGCGGGCAACTGCCCGACGACACGGTGCTGCGCTCGTACTTCCTCACCCACCAACCGATCGCGACCGCCGCGCCACTGCGGCTCGGCCCCACACAACCGCCGGACGGCTGCCACGAACGGCGCGTCTACCGCGTCCTCTTCGCCAAGGATCTGAGCGCGGCCCAGGTGACGAACCTCCGGGCGAACTGGCGTACGCCGGTCGACGGCACGAGCGCGTCAGCCGCCAGCGGCCACCTGGCGAAGGACGGCGACCAGTTCAGCTGGGAGCTACGACGGGTCGGCCACACACGTGCCTGGGCTCTCGACGTGACAGTCCTGCTGGGCGCCGCCGACGACGACGGGGTGGGTTCGACCCTGTCCGACCTGACGGCCGTCCTGCGCCAGCACGGTCTGATACCCGTGACGACCGAGCGGTTCTGCTAGACGCGTGATTCCTCACCCTGACTCGGCCGGCGGCTCGGCGACCGTCGGTCACCTCCGGGGAAGGCGGATGCGGTAAAGACCGGTATACCGCAGAGTCATATTCATACCTCTGAGGTATATCGCTCACGGGCACATCGAGATGGCGGGCAGCCACAGCGGATGGTGAGCACCCTTCGCCGCGTCCGCAGCTGTCCGGCTACACCGGCGCCTACCCGTGGCCGCGGTGGTCCTCGACCTCGGCACAGCGCCCACCAAGCTAGCTGCCCGACAGGGCGGATGGTCACCGGCGCGGATATTCGCCACGTTAGTTGAGGCGGAAGCTCGCGAAGGCCAGTCGTTGGAAGGGCTCGGTCTCGTTCCACAGCCTGTCCTGGGTGATCCAGGACAGGCTGTAGGCGCGGCTCTTGCTCTCGTTGACGAGCAGCCGGCGGGCGTGCAGCCGGGCACCGCTGGCCTGGTCGCAGGTGTACTCCCACTCCGCCGCACCACCCGGGCGGATGACCGGCCCGATGCTGATCTTCTGGTAACCGGGCAGCGCCCCGGTTTTCAGCACGTCGCGCTCCGCGGTTTCCCACCGCTTTGACGGTACGGAGGACACTTCGGCGGCGAGGTCGACGGCGACGGCCCGCACCTCGGCAGGGTCGCGGAGGCAGACCGTTTCGCCCTCGGTGTGCCGAGTCCACCCCACGGGCACCGCCAATAGGAAGCCGGCGGTGTCCTGATGCCACGCCCACCCGTCCGGCAGGGCGTACGGCAGCGGCCCGGTGGACTCCTGCAGAGGCTCAGCCTCGCTGGAGGCGGCATCGCTCAGGCAAAGGTGGGCGGGTGGTGCCGCAGCGGTCGTCTCCATCCCGCCGGCCGCCGCACCGCCTGGTTCGGCGGCCGGCGTGCCGTCTTGACCGCGCAGGCCGCCGATCACGACGCCGGTTGCCGTGACGACGACGGCCACGACCGCCAACAGGCCCACCACGGCGCCAGCGAACGCCCAACCGGTCGTCCGGTCGCGAGGGGCTGACGCCCGGACTCGAATGACAGTGGTGTCGGTTCCGCCCTGCGCGACCGGGAAGGCCGGGGTGGCGACTCCCGGCCAGCGACGGAGGGTGGCGGGAACGCGCCGCCAGCGGTGCCGTCGGCGCGCCGACACGGGCTCGATGGGTACTGTCGCCGCGGCCACCTGTTCGAGCTGGTCGCGGGCCTCCTGCGCGGACAGACGTTGGCGGGGGTTGCGGAGCAGCAGACCCGTGATCGTGGGTTCGAGCGGCAGAACGGTCATCCGGTCGGGCGTCTCGGTGGCCAGGGCAGCGAGCGTGGCCAGGGTCGTGGACCGACTCCACGGCGGGCGGCCCTCCGCAGCCAGGTAGAGGGTCGCGCCCAGGGCCCACAGGTCGGTGGCGGGGGTGGACCTGCCGTCGCGGGCGCGCTCCGGCGCGACGTACTGGACCGTCGACAGGGTCGGCGCGGTGACGGTCGCCGGGCTACGGCTGTCGAAGATCGACAGGCCGAACCCGCCGAGTACGACCCGCCCGTCGTCGGCGAGCAGCACGTTCTGCGGGTTCAGTTCCCCGTGCACGACCCCCGTCGCATGGGCGGCGCCCAGTGCGGCGAGCACGTGCAGACCGACCCGCGCCACCTCGGCAGGCGCGAGCGGGCCGTCGGCGGCGACCACCTCGGACAGGGACCGAGAGGGTACGTGCTCCACGACAAGCCACAGGTGCCCATCGGCGCTCAGCACATCCCACATTCCCACGATGCACGGATGATCCAGACCGGCCAGTCCACGAACCTCGTCGAGCGTGCGCTCCTGCAACCGTGACCGTTCGGCGTCGCTCGCCCATCCCGGTAGCGCGATCTGCCTGAGCGCCACGTGCCGGTCGAGCACTTCGTCGCGTGCCAGCCAGACGCGTCCGGGGGTCGCGGTGTCGCCGATCAGCAGGAGCCGGCGGTACCGGCCGGCGAGCAGCTCGTCATCCATGTGAGTGATTCGGAGCGGCTCGCCGCCTGGATGGGTCGTTGACGGCCGGCCCGCGGGTTCAGTTCAGCTCAGCTCAGCTCGACCGTACCCACGATCCGCGTGGGAGCGGCGGAGCCGCCCGCGGGCTCGTTGGACACGCCGAACGTGCCTGCCTCGGCGACCGGACCGATGATCGTGGTCGACGCTCTGGCACCTTCGGCGAGCCGTCCCACCTTGCGGGGTTGGCTGCCGCGGATGAGCCAGAGCTCGTAGATCCGCCCGGGGCCGGCCTCGGGCAGGTCACGCAGCAGCACCACACCGCGATCGCGGTCGCGGGAGACCACCACGGTGGCGGCACCACCGGGCTGCAGCGACCGTTCGAACACCCGGGCGTCCGGTGCGTCCAGGACGGCGGCGATCTGCCGGGCCTGCTCACTGCTGGCCTGCTCGTCGCTGATCCGATCGTTGCTCACGGTCCAGGTCACCGCGCTCGCGCCGCCGGCCACGAGGATGGCTGCGGCGGCGGCCACAGTGATCCGTCGCCACCTGCCTGCCTGCCGCCTGGCACTGGCGCCTCCGGCACCCGACCTGAGCTGCGGAGTGCGGGCCACCTGGGCCAGGGTCCGCTCCCGCAGCCCCGGAGGTGTGGCCTCGACGACGGTCTCGTCGGCGAGCCGCACGGCAGTCTCCCGCAGCTCGGCCACCTCCAGGCGGCACGGCTCGCAGTCGGCCAGGTGCCGCTCGAACGCCGCGCCCTCCAGTTCGTCGACCGCGTTCAGGGCGTACGCGCCGGCGAGGGTGTGAATGTCGGCGCTCATGCCCGCCCCTCCATCTCGATGCCCAGGCAGTCGCGCATCCGGATCAGTCCGTCGCGCATCCGCGTCTTCACCGTCGGCAGCGGTGTCTTCAGCTTCTCGGCGACCTCACGGTAGGTGTGGCCGCCGTAGTAGGCCAGGGTCACCGCCTCCCGCTGGACCGGCGTCAACCGGCCCAGGCACCGGCGCACCTGCTCCCGCTCCAAGCGGGCGGTGACGCCCTCGACCACCTCGTCGTACGGGACCTGCGACTCGGTGGCGGCGACCTGCCGCGCACGGTTGTGGTGCGACTGCTCGGAGCGCACCCGGTCCACGGCGCGGCGGTGCGCCATCGTTAGGATCCACGCCGAGGCCGAGCCGCGACCGGCGTCGAAGCGGCCGGCGGTGCGCCACACCTCGACCATCACCTCCTGCGTCACCTCCTCCGCCTGCGCCGGATCGCGCACGACGCGGCGGGTCAGCCCGAGGACCCGGCCCGCCATGGTGTCGTACAGCGCCGCGAACGCCGCCTCGTCCCCGCGCGCCACCCGCGAGAGCAACTCGTCGGCGGTCGGCGGGCTCGCGGCGTCCTGCGGCACCGACCGCAAGCGTCGCGCCTGTTCCGGTTCACCGCTCATGCTCGGCAGGTCCTTCCCTGTGCGGGCGGCGCCTCGACGCGCCATTGGAGGCGGACGGTGCGCATCAGGCGGGATGAGCGTGGGCGAGACGCGCGTACACGATGACGTTGTCGCGGTAGTGCTGCGTGCTGTCATCGAACTCCCCGCCGCAGGTGATCAGGCGCAGCGCGGCGTGGTCGGTCGCACCGTAGACCTCGTCGGTGGGAAAGCGGTCCTTCGGATACTGCTCGACCTTGGTGACGGTGAACATCGCGGTGCTGCCGTCCTGCCGGTCGACTGTGATCGCGGCCCCAACCTTCACCCTAGCGAGATCGAAGAACGTTCCCCGGTGACCCTTCCAGTTGACGTGACCGGCCAGCACCGCCGGGCCGAGCGCACCGGGCATCGGCGCCTTGGTGAACCAGCCGACCTCGGCGGCGCTGTCCGGTACCTGCATCGCCCCGTCCGGCTGCAGGCCCAGGGCGACCGTCGCCGCGGCGGCCTTCAGCGACGGGATCGACACCCGCACCGGCGGCGAGCCGACCATCAGCGGTCCCGAGGTCAACTCGCCCGGACTGGTCGCAGGAACAGGCGACGCGTTCGCGGCCGGTGCCGCAGCGGACGCGTCGGGTCGGGGTGGTTCCTCGCCGCGACCGGCGACCGCGAGACCGATGGTCACGGCCGCCGTCAGGGTGAGGACGCCGGCCACCGCCGGGAGCGCGTAGCGCCCTCGACGGTGGCCGGCAGGCACAGGTACGTCGCCGTTGTCCATCGGATGATCCGACTCAGCGCTCACCGGCGAGCCGGCGGCGCGCGACGACCGCACCGGCGGCGCCGAGCAGCGCGAGGCCACCCACGGCGTACATCACCATCGGCGATCCACCGGAGGTGCTGCCGTCACCGGTGGCAACACCCCCCGCGGGTACGGAACCAGCAGCCGCGCCGCTGACCATGCCGCACGTAGCGGGGTCGGTGGCCTCGGCGGGGATGCCGTTGACGCCGACCGACTTGGCGAACGTCGACTCCCCCAGCGCCTCCATGTCGTACTTGCCGTTCTTGTTCGCGTCGATGCCGTGCTGCACGAGGTGCAGGTCCTTCAGGTGCTCGATCGTGCCCTTGGGCAGATCGGCGGCGGCGATGGTGCGCTCGTAACTGAGGTTGCCCTTCGCGTCGGCCGTCGGCATCCGGTCCACCGCCAGGCCACTGGCCTTTGTCGTGTCGCCGGTGGTGGTCAACGAGATGAAGATGTCCCCGTACATCTTCAGGCCCTCTTCGGTGCTGACGTAACCGTTGCCGTTCGCGTCGGCGGACTTGTCCGGGCAGTGGAAGTCCATGCCGTTGGCCGCGCCGTGTACGTGCTGCGCGTGCGGCGAGTTCGGCGTCATGCCCTTCGAGCGGATCATGACCTTCAGGTCGCCGCCGCTCGTCGCGGTCAACGTCGCGACGCCGGTCGCGCCGGTCTCGTTCAGGTCCTGCAACTGAACCTGCACGCTCTCGTCGGCGTGCGCGACGCCGGGGAACGCGAGGATCAGCGCAGCCGCTGGCACGGTGAGCAAGGCTCGGGACAATCTCACAACAGCTCTCCGTCTCCGCCGGTACGGCGTTTGCACTCAGGTGCGGTCGGGAGGGATTCGTGGCTTAGCGGCGGCCGGATTGGTGCCGGGGGCGAATTCTTTCCAGCCGGAGGTGAGCACTCAGCTGTTGCGGCCTTGAGCAGTCCGCCTGGCGACCCGCGCGGAAGGACAGGTCTGGCCTGCGACAGGCTGCTTTCACTGGTGGCCCAAGAAACATCGCCGCCGATCGGGCGCATGACTTGCGCCTCGCGCGCAAATCCTAGGATCGACGCAACGGCTGTCGGCGCGTCCTGGCCTGCCGCGTCCCCTCGGGTGCCATCGCACTCGCGCGTCGGTTCGCTCGCTGCCGCACAGCAACATGCGACGAGTGTCGGCCGATGCGCCGGAGCAGCTAAGCCGAGGATCGCTGGCGTGCACCGGGCGCCGCCGATCGAGGGACAGAAGACGTAGGCGGATCGGCGCCTCTGTCTCCCGGCCAGGGTGGCGCTGCTGGACCAGTACTTCAGGCTTTCGAAGCAGAGGATCAGGGCCGGGCTCGGTGCCCGAAGGCAATGACGGGCTGCACCGGACCGCCACGGACAAGCCGCCGGAAGACCTCGACCCGGCTCGGGTGCTCGCACTGGGCGCCGTCGCGCCGGCGGCGACCGCCCCGGTCAGTCTGTTCCTGGGCCGGCAACCTGCCACAACGCACTGACCGGCAACGCGCGGAGCCTGTCGCCGAACGGCAGTGTCGAGGTCCCGGTGTAGAGGACGATGCCGGCGATGAAGTCGTCGCCGAGGCGGTCGGCTAGTCGGCGTAATCCGCGGAAGTCGTCGGATCCGACGGTTGTAGCTGCCTTGACCTCAATCCCGACCACATGCCCGGATCTGTTCTCGAGCACCGCGTCGACCTCGTACCTACTCTGGTCGCGGTAGTGGGAGAGGTCGGCAGACTGCTCCGACCAGGTGAGCTGGCGGGACAGCTCGGACAAGACAAATGATTCGAGCAATGCGCCGAACGATGCGCCAGGCCGGAGCAGTGCGCGGGCGTCGGTCGCGATCTCGTTGGCGGCGATGCCCGAGTCGACAAAGATCAGTTTGGGCGCGGCAGTTGAACGGGTGCCAAGATTTCGGGACCAACCGGGGATCCGCTTGATGAGGAAGATCTCTTCCAGTGCCTGGAAGTATCGTGCGATCGTCGGGCGGCTCAGTCCGAGGGCGGATTCGAGGGCGTTGGCGGCGATGATGGTCGCGGATCTGGCGGCGAGTAGGCGCACCAACTTGCGCAGCTCGCCCTTGTGCTGGATGTCGGACAGTTGTCGCACATCGCGATCGATGAGCGCTTGGACATACGCGTCAAAGAACCGTTGGCGGCGCCGCGGGTCGACGCGGTTCGTGGCCTCGGGCAGGCCGCCTCGCACGATCCTTGCCGCGTAGTCGGCGCGGGTCACGTCCGACTCGTGTCGCAGTTCGGGGCCGAGCGCGAAGACGGCGTCGATGAACCCGTCCGGCTCGCCGTCGAGTTCACCTTGTGAGAACGGCCAGAGCTCGACGGTTTCCATCCGGCCGGGCAGCGCGTCCGGGGCACCCACCATGCCGAACAGCCGCGATGAGCCGGTGAGCAGATAGCGGCCGGGACGAACATCCTCGTCGACGGCCGCCTTGATGGCCAGCAGCAGTTCCGGAGCGCGCTGGATCTCGTCGATCACCAGCAGTTCGGAGGAGTCCACGAAACCAACCGGGTCGGCGATCGCCGCAGCCCGGTCCTGCGCCCGGTCGAGATCGCGGCGCTCGGCGAGCCGGTCGCCCGCGACGATGCGAACCAGGGTGCTCTTGCCTGCTTGACGTGCTCCGCTGATCAGCACGACGCGGGTGTCAGCGAGTGCTGCGTCGACCTGCGCGGCGGCGTGGCGGGGGATCAAGTGCGGTGTGGGCACGAGTCATGATAACCGTCGGGGTTACGATCTGCGGGCAGGTACGCTTTCGATCTGCGGCTCGGCGATGTTCGGTATGCGGGCCTGTGACGTTCGATATGCGGCGGCACAGGGTTGTCCGGTGGCGCGGTTGTGCCAGATCGCGGCGGTCATGGCGAGTAGGCGCTGAGCGATGCGGGCACGAATGCCTTCGATGGAGCGGCCGCCACCGATCGAGTTCGGCGGAGATATGACCCTTGTCCGCGATGATCAGCTGACTCGGGCGGGTCTGCGTGAGATCAGGATTCATCAACACCCTTCGTCTATGTCCAGAGACCGGGTAGTCAGAACCTACTCGTCCAGACGAGTAAGTCCCCACTCAAGACGAGGCTGCGGACGCAGCGAAGGGCCGCTCGCCATCCGCTGCGGCTGCCCGCCATCGCGATGTGCTGGTGAGCGGTATACCCCAGAGGTATAAATATGACTCAGAGGTATACCGCTCACTACCGCATCCGCCCCGACGGAGGTGACCGACAGTCACCGCCCGAGCCTGGGTTAGGAATTACTCATCTGGGCGGGAAGGCACCGGCCCACCGCGACGGCGCGTCGTGGTGGCACTCGGTTATCGCGCAACTCGTTCAGCGCCACCAGAGCCGTCGAACTCGCCCGTTCGGCTTGAGTTCTGCCACCCGGTGCCACGGTGTGGGGCTCCGTCCGACGGTCAAACGATCAAGGGCGGGTTCCCCGTCTTCCGGAAACCCGCCCTTGACCTGCTGTTTCTTGGTGGAGCTGAGGGGATTTGAACCCCTGACCCCCTCGATGCGAACGAGGTGCGCTACCAGTCTGCGCCACAGCCCCCCGCCGGCGAACCGGCTTCGGTCCCACCCGGCTTACACCGGGCGGGCCGGCAGCAAGGCTAACAGGTCGCTGGCCCCCACCGCGAATCCGCCCCCGGCCCGGCGCCCACCGCCCCGGAGATCCACTCGGGCTCCGGGAAACGGGGCATCCGGGACGCCGCGACACCCCGCCTTCCAGGAAAGCGAGTCGATCAAGCTGAGCGCCGCCCGCGCGGCCAGGAGGCCGGGCCAGGAGACCGAGCCAGAAGGCCCGCGGCCAGGAGGGGTCAGGCGCCTCGGCCGGCCTCGTAGGGACGCCCGCGCAACCCGCCCGACCGTCGGTACGAGACCGACCCGCCGTTGACCGCCGCCGGCAGATCTCCGGGGCGGTCCAGGCCCATCGCGGCTCGGCGTACCCCCTCGCGCTGGGCGGCCAGGCGGCGCTGCGCCTCCCGGCGGGCCGCGGCACGGCGGGCCTGCTCCCGGCGCACCTCGGCCTGCCGGGCGGCCAGCCAGGCGGCCTCCCGGGCCCGGGCGCGGCGGCGGCGACGCCCGGCGAGGGCGCGACCGCGCAGGTGGACGACGTACACGGCCAGGAGCAGGAAGGTGACCGCGAAGCCGATCCAGAACCCGGGGCTGGCGAACAGCACGCCGATCAGCTCGACGACGTTGAGCAGCAGCAGGGCGGCGAGCACCCGGCGACGCCGGTACACGGCCGGGGTGTGCTGACGCCGGGCCGGCGGGCGACGGCGGGACCGCTTCGGTGCGGGTGGCACGGCGCGCAGGCGGCCGGAGCGGCGGCCCGCCGAAGGCGCGGAAACCGGCGCGGTCAACGTCCCGGTAGTCAAATCCTCGCTCAGGGTGACGACAAGTGAGCGCGGGGGGTGGACCGGACGCCGCCCCGGGACAGTACGGCGCCGCCGGCGGCGCTGGAGCACCCGCGCCGTCGACTGCGCCCGCTCCGCCACCAGCCGCTCGGTGGCGTCGTACCGGCGAACCAACGCCGGGGCCAGGGCGAGCAGGCCGGCGGCGGCGAGGACGGCGAGGAGCACCGAGGTCGGCACCCTCACCCCTCCCGTCACCGAATTCGGAGCAACCGCTACCCAACCGCAGGATCTTCCACCGATCGCGCCTGGGTGCGTGGATCGTCCGGCCGGAGAGCGCTCGCCGCAACTTGCAGTTACTTGAGGTTACGGCGCACCGACCAGGAAGCCGTCGCGCCGCGCCGATCCCGTGCGTGGGACACCCTCTCAGCGGGCGGAGGCGCGTACCCGATGCCAGCGGGCCAGCAGGCCGCCCTCGGCGGCGATCTCCTCACTCGTCATCGCGTATCCGATGTGGTCGCGCCACGCGCCGTCGATGTGCATGTAGCGCACGTGGTACGACTCCTCACGGAAGCCCAACTTCTCCACCACCCGCCGCGACGGCCGATTCTCCGGACGGATGTTGACCTCCACCCGGTGCAGCCCGCCGGGGCCGAACGCGTGGTCCACGGCGAGGGCGAGCGCCGTCGGGATCACGCCCTGGCCGGCGACCTGGGCGTCCACCCAGTAGCCGACATAGCCGGAGCAGAGCGCCCGTCGCACGATGCTGCCCACGTTGATGTGCCCGACCAGCCGGTCCCGGTCGGCTTCGCGCAGGCAGACCGCGAACGGCATGCCGTCACCCTCCCGGGCCGAGCGCCGCTGGTCACGGAGCACCCAACGGAACGCGGCCGGTGAGTTCAGCTCGTCCCAGCCGCCGGGCATCGACGACTCCCACGGCGCCAACCAGGCCCGGTTGGCCCGCCGGATCTCCGACCACGGCACCGCGTCGGAGCGTCGGTAGGGCCGCAGCAACACCGGGCCGTCCGCCAACTCCACCGGCCAGCCCGGTGCCCGCGGGGGTCCGAAGAGACTCACCCGTACAGTCTCCCGCGCGGGACCGTGGCGCGCGCAAGTGGACCCACCGCGATGACCCGACGACCGTGCGACAGCCGAGCAGCCAACCGGCGGTTCGGCCGGATAAACCGTCACCGGCGGCGGTCCAGCAGCAGGACGTCCACCGTGGAGCCGGCCGCGGCGGTGTTGACCCGCTCACCGAGCACCAGCAGCCCGTTCGCCTCGGCCAGCCCGGAGAGGGTGAACGGCCCGCCCCTGAGTGGCTGCACCGTGTACCCGCCCCCACGCCGCTCGGCGACGTGCGCCGGCCGGAACTCGCGCAACCCCGCCGGGGACGACACGGTCTCCAGCAGGTGCGCCCGCACGCTGGGCCGGAACACCGGCTCGGCGCCGGCGAGCAGTTGGATGGCGGGACGGGCCAGCACCTCGAACCCGATCAGCGCGGCACCCGGGTCGCCGGGCAGGCAGACCACCGGCACCTCCTCGGCGCCGACCGTGCCGAACCCGAGCGCGGTGCCGGGATAGAGCGCCACGTCGGTGAACGTGACAGGCCCGGCCCGGCCGCCCTCGCGGCGGGACAGGATCCGGCGCACCATGTCTCCGGGGCCGGTGCCGGTGCCCCCGGTGGTGATGATGAGGTCGGCGCGCAGGGTCTGGTCCTCCAGCAGCCCGCGCAGCCCCTCCGGGTCGTCGTCGCAGATCCCCACCCGGTACGCCAGTGCGCCCACCTCGGCCGCGGCGGCGGTCAGCGCGTGCGAGTTCGCGTCCACCACCTGCCCCGGCTGGCTGCCCCGACCCACGTCGACCAGTTCGTCGCCGGTGGCCACGATGACCACCCGTGGGCTGGGCCGGACCACCACGTGCCCGATGCCGGTGGCGGCGAAGACCGCGACCAGGGCCGGGGAGACGTACGTGCCGGCACGGGCGAGCAGGGTGCCGGCGGGCAGTTCGGTGCCGGCGCGGCGGACCCCGTACCCCCGTTTGGGGGTGCGGAAGATCTCCACCGCGGCCATGCCCTGGTCGGTCCACTCCACCGGGACCACCACGTCGGCGGCGATCGGCAGCGGCGCCCCGGCGGCCACCGAGAAGCACGAGCCCGGGGTGAGTCGCACCGGCCGCCAACTCGCCGCCCCCAGATCGCCGACGACGTTGAGCCGGATGGTCCGCCCACCGGGCGTGCCGGAGGGGGCCGGGACGTAGCTCGGGCCCCGGCCCCCTCCGGAAATGTCCTCCCAGCGGGCCGCATACCCGTCGACGGCCGCCTGGTCGAAGGCCGGGAAGGCGTGCGGCGCGACGACGTCCTCGGCGAGGACGTTGCCGTGTGCCTGGGTGAGATCGAGGTCGAGTGGCGGCAGCGCGCGCAACCTGCGCAGCACGCTGCCCAGGTAGTCGGCGAGCGGCGTCAACTCGTTCGCGGCCGCCTCGGCGTCGGCCGTCGAGGTCATGTACCAGATCCGCCTGCCGCGTCGGCCTTGACGAAGTCGGCCAGCCAGGACCGGAACTCGGTGCCCAGATCCTCACGCTCGGCGGCGATCTGCACCACCGTCTGGAGGTAGCCCAGCGGCATGCCGGTGTCGTAACGGGTGCCCCGGTAGACGATCGCGTGCACCGGAGTGCCCTCGGTGCGCAGCAGCTCCATCGCGTCGGTCAGCTGGATCTCGCCGCCACTGCCCGGCTTGGTCCGCCGGATCGCATCGAAGATCTTGCCGGGCAGCACGTACCGGCCGAGCACCGCGAGGTTGCTCGGAGCGTCCTCGGGCTGCGGCTTCTCCACCATCCCGGTCACCTTGACGACCTCAGCGATGTCGGTCAGCTCCGCCTCGGCGGGCTCGACGGAGGCGATGCCGTACCGCTTGGTCTCGGCCGGGTCGACCTCGAAGAAGGCGAGCACCACACCGCCGGTGCGGGCCTGCAACTCCAGCATCGCCGGCAGCAGCGGCTCCGACGGCTTGACGAACTCGTCGCCGAGCAGCACCGCGAAGGGCTGGTCGCCGACGTGCGACTCGGCGTACCCGACGGCGTGGCCGAGCCCGAGCTGCTCGGGCTGCCGCACGGTGTAGATCTCGGCCAGCTCGCTGGGCCGACGCACGGCGGCCAGCCGCTCGGTGTCGCCCTTCTCCTCCAGCCTGGCCTCCAGGTCCGGACGACGATCGAAGTGGTCCACCATCGATGTCTTACCCCGACCGGTGATCAGCAACACGTCACCGATGCCAGCCTGGGTGGCCTCCTCGACGATGTACTGCAACACCGGCCGGTCCACCACCGGCAGCAACTCCTTGGGCACCGCCTTGGTGGCCGGCAGGAACCGGGTGGCCAGTCCGGCGGCCGGGATGACGGCCTTGACCGCCAGGGGACGGCCGGTTGCGGCGGCCGCCGATGAGGGGTTCGCTGAGTGCTCCGACATGCCGCGAGACTATCGGCCACGGCTCTGTCGCGGCGGGTGTGGCCCAGAAGACGCGCCGCCACCCGACCCCGGCCGCGCCGCGTCCGGGCCGGCGCGGGCCGCATCCGCGTCGATGTCCGCCGGGTCGTCGGCCGGGTCGGGCCACGCGTGCGCCGGCGACCCTTCCGGTACGCCCACCGTCGGCTCCGACCGGGCGGGCCCGCCCGGCTCCCGGTTGACCTGCGCCGGCTGGCCGGCGCGCGGCAGCCCGTCGGGTGGGCTCACGGCACCCGCGAGCACAGGTATCTCCCGCGTGTCCACGTCCGGGCGTACCTCGGCGACCCGGTAGGTGTCCCGGCCGGCCGCCTTGGCCGCGTAGAGCGCGTCGTCGGCGGCTTCCAGCACCTCCCGCCCGGTGCTGCCGTTGTCCGGATAGACGGCGATGCCCACCGACACCGTCACCACCACCGGCCCGGCGTACGCCTCGACGGCGATCGGCGTCTCGCGGACCGCCGCGCCGAGCCGCTCGGCCACGATCGCCGCGCCCCGCGCGTCGGTCTCCGGCAGCAGCACCACGAACTCCTCACCGCCCTGCCGGAAGGCCAGGTCGACCTCGCGGATCTCGCCGCGCACCCGTCGGGCGAACTCGGCCAGCACGGTGTCCCCCGCGGCGTGCCCGTACGTGTCGTTGACGTCCTTGAACCGGTCGAGGTCCAGGGCGAGGACGCTGAGCATCCGCCCGAAGCGGCTGGCCCGTTCCACCTCGCGCCGGATCGACTCGCGCAGGTAGCGGTAGTTCCACAGCCCGGTGAGCGGGTCGGTGAGGGAGAGCCGTTGGGCCTCCTCGTGCACCCGGACGTTGTCGACCGCCACCGCCGCGTGTCCGGCGAAGGTGCGCAGGGTGACCAGGTCGTCGTCGTCGAACTCGTCGGCGCCCAGGCGGTCGTAGAGAGCCAGCACGCCGAGCGCCGCCGCCACGCCGGCCTCGTCGGCCGGGCCGGCCGATCCGCTGAGGGTGGTTGCGGTGGAGCCGGGGGTGGCGAACGGGACCGCGACGTACGTGCGGCAGCGTGGCTCGATGGACGGGACGTCGGTCGGTTCCGCCCTCCCCCGCTGCGGTTCCCCGGTGGCGGCGACGGCGCCGACCACACCGACCCCGACCGGCACCCGGAGCGTCGACGACCCGTCCCCGCCCACCTCCGGCCAGCGCCCGTCCAACCCCTCGGTGCACTGTGCGACGAGCATCCCGCCGGTCTCCACAAGCAGCACCGCGCCAGCCCGCGCGCCGGTGGCGCCGATGGCGCTGTGCAGGATCACCCGCAGGATGCGTTGCAGGTCGTGCGTGCTGGCCAGGGTGTCGCCGAGCACCGCGAGGTGACCGCGGAGCTGGTCGCGGTTGCTGGTCAGCGCCGCGACGTAGGCCCCGGTCTCCCGGGTCATCCGGTTGAACGCGGCGGCCAGCCGGCCCAGTTCGTCGCGGCTGCGGACCGGCACCCGGGCGGTGAGGTCACCGTGGGCCACCCGGTCGACCGCGCCGGCCAACTCCATCAGCGGTCGGGTGGTCACCCGGGCCAGCCGCCAGGCGGTCAGCACGGCCAGCAACGCGGCCACCACTACCACCCCGATCAGCGTGGCGTGCAGCCCCGCTGGGCGCTCGCTGGGCACGGAGACCACGAGCGGGAGCGGCTGCGCGTCGGACGGCCCGATCCTGCGCACGTACCGGCCCTGGCTGGTCTCGGTCACCCGATCACCGTCGACAGCGCGGGCGGCGGCCAGCACCGCGTCGCGTACCTCGCGGGACTCGGTCGTGTGGGTGACCCGGGCGGCGCTGGCCCCGCTGTCGAGCAGGGTGACCGCCACCCCGGTCACCGCCGCCAGCCGGGCCACGAAGTCCGGGTCGACCAGTTGCGCGGCGGTCACCGTGCCCAGCAGTGCGCCGGCGCTGTCGCGTAGGTCGACGTGGGCGGCCAGCGCGCGGACCGGACCTGCCGCATCCGTTGTCGGGCCGGAGCAGTCCCGCCACGGGGTCGACGGCGCCCCGGGCGAGACATAGGTGACCTCGCCTTTCACGTCGGTGATCAGCACCGCGGCGACCAGGCCCCGGCCGATCAGTTGGGCGGCGGCGACAGCCGGATCGGCGGTGAGGGCCAGCACGTCGGCGGTGGCGCGTAGCTGCTGGCAGAGCGCGTCGACCGAGGTACGCACTGTGGACGCCGCCACCGCCAGGCGCTCGGTGGAGCGGCTGCGGTCGACGGCGCCGACGGTGGAGGCGACGAAGAGCGCGCCGAGCAGGACCGGCCCGAGCACCACCACGAGGAAGGCTGTCGTCAACCGCCCGCGTAGCGTCACTCGGTCCCCCCGGAAGTTCCGCCTCCGTTGCTTGCGATGCTGACACAGTGCAACCGTGAGAGAGGCGTTGCGTCAGGAGTGTTGCGTGGCGGAATTTTCTGATGAAGCGGAAGTGACCCGGTTAAGGAAGCGGGACGCCCGCGTCGAGCTGCTCGCCCGCCGCCGGTCGCTGAGCGGCCCCACCCGGGCCGTCGCCGCCGGGCGCGTGCAGGCCGAACTGGTCACGCTGGTACGCCGGCTGCGCCCGCGCCGGATGACGGCGTACGTGCCGGTCGGCTCCGAACCGGGCGGCGCGGACCTGCCGGAGGTGCTGCGAGCGGCCCTTCCGGCGGACGCCGAGTTGCTGCTGCCGGTCCTCCTCACCGACCTGGATCTGGACTGGGCGACGTATACCGGGCCCGGAGCCTTGATCGCCGCGGGTCGGGGTATCCGAGAGCCGACCGGTGTCCGCCTCGGGGTGGCCGCCGTGGCGGAGGCGGACCTGGTGCTCGTACCGGCTCTCGCTGTCGACCGCGTCGGTCGGCGGCTCGGACGCGGCGGCGGCTCGTACGACCGGGCACTCGCCCGGGTGCCCGAGGCGACGCTGACGGTGGTGCCGCTGCACGACGGCGAGCTGGTCGAGGCGCTGCCGACCGAACCGCACGACCGTCGTGTCCGCGCGGTCGTCACCCCCGCCGACGGGGTGCGTACGCTTGACGCCGGCCCGGGTGCGCCGCAGGGTGTCGCGCCCCACACGTCCGCTGGACGAACCCGGGGCGAATGACGCACCATTGGCACTCGAATACGTCGAGTGCCAACTGGCTGAGCCCAGATCCGGAGGAGAACGTGCCCACCTACCAGTACGCCTGCACCACGTGCGGTCACCAGCTCGAGGCGGTGCAGTCCTTCTCTGACGAGCCGCTGACCGAGTGCCCGGCGTGTCAGGGGCGGCTGCGCAAGGTCTTCAACTCGGTCGGCATCGTCTTCAAGGGTTCGGGCTTCTACCGCACCGACTCGCGGGCGTCCGCCTCTGAGGCGACGGCCGGCGGCACGGCCAGCAAGCCCGGTAAGTCCGAGTCATCGTCCTCGGGTGGAGACTCCGGGTCGTCGGGTTCCTCGTCGGGTTCGTCCTCGTCGTCGGGTTCGTCCTCGTCCGGGTCGTCGGGCTCGTCATCGTCCGGGTCGTCGTCCGGGTCGTCCTCGTCGGGCTCGTCCTCGTCCGGCGGGTCGAGCGGCGGCAAGGCCCCGGCGGCCAGCTCCGCGTCCTGATTCGCCAGCGCCGACTCCCTCGGCGACCGAATCTTGATCCACTCGGGTTCACGGGATCGGCCCGGTCAAGCTGGCGGGACACCCCGGCTTCCGTGACCCCGAGTCGATCAGCGGGCTGCGGGGCTTCGGCGCATCCGTCCGCCTAGCAGATCAAACCGGCAGGCGGGGGTTGTCCACAGGCCGTCCGGTTATCCACAGGCACCGACGAACGGCCGGCTGACCAGGGCTTGAGCCGCCTAGTCTGCCGCCCAGGGGTTGTCACAGCGACACCCGGGCGGGAGGCGACAGAGGCGATGGGCGATCCGGACTCCGCGCGGGCGTTACGTCCGCAGCGCCGACCCACCCTGCCCGGCGGGCCCACCCTGTTCCGGGCCGGTCTGGTCGCCGCTCTCCTCGGCCTGGCCGCCGCCGTCCTGCACACCCCGACCGGCTGCCCGCCGCCCGCCGCGCCCGTTCCGGGGCCGACGGGAGCAAGCGCCACGTCCAGACAAACCGCCGACGGCACTCCGATCAACCACGGCAGACCGGACGACGACGGCGAGGCAGGCCCCACCGACGACGGCGAAACGACGGGTCCACCACCGACGGGTCCACCACCGACGGGTCCACCACCGACGGGTCCACCACCGACCGGCACAACCGCCATTGTCGTCCGCAACTGAACCGCGACGGGAGCTGGCTGCGCTCGGTGTCAGTCCCAGTGCGGAGGACGTTCGGCGAGCAGCCAGTCATCGTTGCCGCTCGCCCGCTCGCCCCAGCCCCGGTCGGTGTCGTCGGAGGTCTGCTCGGGCAGCACCACGAAGTCTTCGCTCAGGTCGACGGTGCGGTCGTCGTCCGGAGGGGCCTGGGTGCCGGGGTCCATGGTGCTCACGAGCGGCAAGACTAGCGCAGCGGACGGGCAGCGGACGGGCAGCGGACCGGTCGCCGACGGTGGCGCGTCGTGCAGAAGCGGACGGGCCGCCGGCCGCGTTGGTAGCGTCGGACGGCGTGACGACCCCCAGCGGTGGCAGCACCCCGGACGACTACTGGCGACGGCCCAGCGCCGGTGACGAATCGGTGGCGGACCAGCCCCCCGCCACGTCCACGCACACCCCCGCGAGCGGCTATGCCGGCCCGCCGCCGAGCGTGCCGCCGCCGACCGGTTGGCGTCCCCCCGTACATCTGCGGCCGGCACCGCCACGACGGCTGCCACCGCAGGACATGGCCGAGCTGGACGTGGCTGAGCAGCGCTCGCAGCGGGTCACCTACGGCTTCGGTGTGGCGGCCGCCGTGGTGCTGGTGGTCGTGGTGTGCCTGCTCTGCTCGCGAATCATCTTCTGAGCGGCGAGCGGAGCGGGTCAGAGGGTGGTGCCCCAGACGGCCTCGGCGCCGCTGTGGCCGGTCAGGTAGACGTAGACCAGGGCGGCGATGGACAGCCCCACGACCGCCACCGCCAGCACGGGGGTGACCAGCGCCGGCAGCCGCGGCACCCGGGGATGCCCACTGGTCGCCACCAGCAGCAGGATGGCCCCGATCCCGAGCGGCACCACGATGCGGAACAGGATGTCGCCGTAGCGGGAGTGCTCGAAGATCTGGTCGAGGATCGGTCCCTGGAATCCCCTGGCGACAAGCGCGTCGGTGAACACCTCACCCGACTTGACGGCCACGAACGCGGTCACCGGCGCAACCACGGCGAAAAGGCCCAGGGCCCAGTCCAGCCGGTGCCGCCACCGCGGCAGCCCCACGTAGGCGATGGCCAGCACCGCCAGCAGCGGCACGAACACGACGACCGCGTGGACCACCAGGACGTGTCCCGGTAGACCCAGGATCTGCTCGAACATCGAACCCTCCAGGTGGATCATGGTCAGGGGAGGGCCAGCGTACGGTCCACCGACCGTCCCCAGGCTCTCGACCGGTCACACGCGCGCCGCGTCGATCGGGTTCACCGTCGCGGGCCGTGATCCCGATCTTCCCGGTCTGTGTCGGTGACCACCCGGGCCGGGCGACGGTTGTCGATGCTTGTCGCGCGTGCTGTCATTGGCGCATGTCCGCCGCCGAGGAGCTGCTGCGATCGAAGGGCCTGCGTGTCACGCGGCCCCGCCTCGCGGTGCTCGACGTGCTGGCCGGCGGCGGCCACCTGGAGGTCGACGAGATCAGCCGGCGCGTCCGGGAACGCCTCGACTCGGTCTCCACCCAGGCGGTGTACGACGTGCTGGGTGCGCTGTCCCGGGCCGGGTTGTCCCGCCGGATCGAGCCGGCCGGCGGTCCCGCCCGCTACGAGGCACGTGTCGGCGACAACCACCACCACGTGGTCTGCCGGAGCTGCGGTGAGATCGCCGACATCGACTGCGCGGTGGGCAGCGCACCGTGTCTGGAGCCGAACGTGTCGCACGGGTTCGAGGTGGACGAGGCGGAAGTGACCTTCTGGGGCCTCTGCCCGGCCTGCCGGGCGCGCCGCTCCGCCGACGTGTGACCCGGCGGCACCGCCGGGACGTGCCCGACGGGGTCGGCCTGAGCGTGGCACTCTTGGGCGGTGGACTCCGATGACCTCGGCCTCTTCGGTCCGGGTTCGGTCACGTGGAAGGTGCACGAGGAGCCGATCCTGATCGTCGCTGGCCTGCGCTCGCTCTACCTCCAGGCGTTGCACCCCCGGGCGATGGCCGGGGTCGCGCAGAACAGCAACTACCGCACCGACGCCTGGGGCCGCCTGGTCCGCACCGCCACCTATGTCGCGACCACCGTCTACGGAACCACCGCCGAGGCGGAGGCGGCCGGAGCCCGGCTCCGCCGGCTGCACGACCGGCTGCGGGCCACCGACCCGCGCACCGGCGAGGAGTTCCGGATCGACGAGCCCGACCTGCTGCGCTGGGTGCATGTCACAGAGGTCGAGTCGTTCCTCAGCACGGCCCGGCGGGCCGGGCTGCCGCTCACCGACGACGAGGTGGACGGCTACTACACCGAGCAGCGCCGCTCGGCCGCTCTGGTCGGCCTGGACCCGACAACCGTGCCGGGCACCGCGGCCGAGGTCACCGATTATTACCGCGCCGTACGGCCGCAGTTGGGGATGACCAGGGAGGCCGCCGAGACGGCGCTCTTCCTCACTGCCCCGCCGCTGCCCTGGAAGCTCAGCCTGCCGGCCCGGTTGGGGCTCACCCTCGGCCCGCCGCGCTGGGCGTACCTGGGGATCGCCGGCACCGCCTTCGCGCTGCTGCCGGCCTGGGCGCACCGGATGTACGGCGGGCTCGGGCTGCCCACCACTGCGGTGTCGGCGGATCTGACCCTGCGCGCGCTGCGGCTCGCGTTCGCCGCCGTGCCCCGCCGCTATCTGGAGGGGCCGTTGATTCAGGCCGCCAAGGAGCGGGCCGCGCGTCACGCGGCCACCCCGCTGGCCGGCTGACCCGGC
The DNA here is from genome assembly GCF_040607915.1 of Micromonospora sp. NPDC005215. Classification (NCBI taxonomy): domain Bacteria; kingdom Bacillati; phylum Actinomycetota; class Actinomycetes; order Micromonosporales; family Micromonosporaceae; genus Micromonospora; species Micromonospora sp. NPDC005215. The sequence goes on from NZ_JBEXHQ010000001.1 coordinate 31,753, forward strand.
CGCCGATCGAGGTCAGCCGTCGGTGTGCCGGTCCATTGCCGCCCACGGCTCCTTGCCCGGCACCTGCGCTCCGGTCGGGCAGTGCCGCCGGAAGTCGCACCAGCCACAGCGCGGGCCGGGTGCCACCGGGAACGCCTCGTCCGCGTCGGCACCGTCCGCGACCGCCCGTTCGGCGGCCATGATGTCGCGGGCCGTCTCCTCCGCACGGGTCAACTGCCGGGTCAGTGATTCGACGGTGTGGTCGTGGCCGGCGACCGTGCCGGTCGGCAGGTGGTGCAGCTCCACCCGACGGCACGGCCGGCGGAACACCCGCTCGGCCGCATACGCGTAGAGCGCCAACGCCTGCGAACCCCGGGCGTCGTCGGTGTCCAGCCCGGTGCGACCGGTCTTGTAGTCGACGATGACCAGCTCGGGCCCGTCCGGCCCGGGACGCGAGTCGATCCGGTCGGTTCGACCGTTGAACGCCAGCACGGCGGTCTTGACCGCCACCACCCGCTCCACGCCGAGCGGGTCGGAGTCGGCCTCCAGCGTCTCGACGTACGCCTCCAACCAGCCCAATGCCCGCCGGTAGGCGGCCCGCTCCTGCTCGTCGTCGCGGTAGCCCTCGCGGACCCAGGTGCCCTTGAGCAGGGTGGCCAGGGCTTCGGGGCGGCGCCGGTCGGCGGGCAGCGCATACCAGTTTTTCAGGGCGGTGTGCACGCTGGCACCGAGCGAGTTGTGCGCCCACGGCGGGCCCTTGGGCGGGGCCGGCCGGTCGACGTAGGAGTAGCGGTAGCGGCGCGGGCAGTCCGCGTACGCGCCGAGCTTGCTCGGTGTGCAGACGAACAGTCGCTCCGGCATGCCCTCGAAGCCAAGCTGCTCGGCATCGCCGGCGCGCTGTCGGGGAGCTCGGCCACCGGCCGCGGGCCGTCCCGCTGAGGAGGATCGTCGCACGCCTGCGATCCTGCCATCCACCCCCGACACAGTGCGTACGCCGGTCAGGTCATGTTCACGTACTGGGTGACGAAGGCGAACACCGCGTCGGCGATGAGCTGAACGGCGATCGCGGCCAGCAGCAGGCCGGCGATCCTGGTCAGCACCTCGATGCCGCCCGGCCGGAGGATCTTCACGATGCCGCCGGAGAAGCGGAGGACGATCCACACCGCGAGCATCACGGCGAGGATGGCCACGGCGATGGCGGTGTAGTCGCCCCACCCGTCGGCCTGCTGGACGAAGAGCATGGTCGCCACGATGGCGCCCGGACCGGCAAGCAGCGGGGTGCCCAGCGGCACCAGGGCGATGTTCGAGGTGGCGTCCGCGCTCGGGCCGTCGGTCTTCCCGGTGAGCAACTCCAGGGCGACGAGCACGAGCAGCAGCCCACCGGCGGCCTGCAATGCCGGTAGGTCGACGTGCAGGTAGTCAAGCAGGGTCTGCCCCGCCACCGCGAAGACCACGATCACGCCCAACGCCAGCGTGACGGCCTGCCAGGCGGCCCGGTTACGGTCACGGGCGGGCAGCGGGCCGGTCAACGCCAGGAAGATCGGCATCATGCCCGGCGGGTCAGTGATCACCAGCAGGGTCACGAAAACCTCGCCGAACAGCTTCAGATCCACGTGATCAACCTAGCCGCGCCGCAGTGGGCGAAATACCCGGATCAGCCCGAAGCGACCTCGGTCACCCCGGCGGCGACGATCCGTTCGTACGCCTCGGTGCTCGTGGAGAAGGCCCCGAGTTGGACGGTCTTGTGAGTGCCGTGGAAGTCCGAAGAGCCGGTGAAGAACAGGCCCAACTCGGCGGCGAGCGCCCGCACGTGCTCCCGCTCGGCCGGGCTGTGGTCCTCGTGGTCGGCCTCAAGCCCGGCCAGCCCGGCGACGGCCAGCTCGGCGATCAGCTCGTCGGGCACCACCCGACCGCGCCGGGTGGCCCGGGGGTGGGCGAAGACCGGCACGCCGCCGGCCGACCGGATCAGTTGGATCGCCCGGAACACGTCGATGTCGTCCTTGGGCAGCCGGTAGCGTTCGCCCAGCCAGTCCGGGCCGAACGCCTCCCGGGTGCTGCCGACCAGGCCGGCCCGGATCAACGCCTGCGCGATGTGCGGGCGGCCCACGGTGCCGCCGCCGGCACCGGCCAGGATGTCCGGCCAGCTCACGTCGATGCCGTCGGCGCGCAGCAGCCCGACGATCCGTTCGCCGCGCTCTTCCCGGGCGGCCCGCACCCGGCCCAGCTCGGCCACCAGGTCCGGGTGGTCCGGGTCGAACAGGTACGCGAGCAGGTGCAGCGGCACCGCCGGCCGGGTCCCGGACCATCGACAGGACAGCTCCGCCCCCCGGATCAGGCGTAGTCCCGGCGGCAGCGCCCGCACGGCCGGCGCCCAGCCGGCGGTGGTGTCGTGGTCGGTGATCGCCAGCACGTCCAGCCCGGCCTCGGCGGCAGCGCGAACCAGCTCAGCCGGGGGCAGCGTGCCGTCGCTGGCCGTCGAGTGGGTGTGCAGGTCGATGCGCGGGGCGGAGCCGGTACGCGAGGTCACCGTCCGACGCTACCGAGGAACAACCGAGCCCGACTCACGGAGGTCACCTCGACCGCGTGGGTCAGAAGGGGGCCACCAGGACTGGTCGGTCCCCGGCCGGCACGTCGGACACCGCAGCGGGGCTGGCTGGTTTTCCTGCTCGTACCCGGCCGACGTCGACCCGGACCAGCTCGCCGGCGGCGTCGAGGTAGGAGGCGTGGGACTCGTCGATCCAGACGATCGCGCCGGTCATCGGCGGCCCGGCCGCGACGGCGGTCGGGTTCGACCCGAGCCGCCGCAGGTCGACAAGCAGTGCCCGACTTGCCTTGCCGACCCGCCCGTTCACCAGCAGCCACCGCCCGTCAGCGGAGATCCCGCCGGCCCCGTCCTGGCTGAGGTCCGGCCCGCAGCCGGTCTCGACCGGGTTCAGGTGACGGGTCGGGTCGAGCACGGCCAGGCAGGTCCGGCCCGGGTCGTTGGAGATCTGCCCAACGAGCCGCCCGTCGGGCAGCCCTCCGTAGAAGTTGACGGTTTTCTGGTCGACGGCCTCGGTCAACGGCCCCGTGCCGGGCCGCCACAGGATGTGACCGGCGTCCGCCGGGTCGGGTCGGACCAGCACGCTGTCGCCGACGAACCGGACGGGCATCGCGCCGGTGGGCACCGCGGTGCGCGCCGCACCGATGAGCTGGCCGCCGACCACCCCCGCCACCAGCAGATCGCCGCCGTCCCGCCAGGCCACCTGGCGGCTGTCCGGTGCCAGGACGATCGCCCCCGCCCCGGCCAGCAGCACCTGCACCAGACCGTCGTTCTGCACCACCCGGAGGAAACGGCCTGCGGTGGTCTGCGTACTGACCACCAGCCAACCGCCGCCGCCGGGCAGGAGTTGGGCGCGTTCGGCCGGCCCGACATCGGGCAGCACCAGCCGTCGTCCGTCGGCGCTGACCAGTGTCTCGCTGCCGAGCAGAGCCGCCGACGGTCCGGACGAGGGCTTGGCGCCGGGAACGCTGGCGGTCGGGATCGGCCGACCGGACGGGTCCGGATCACCGATCACCACGATGGGTGTCCCGTCGCGCCCGGTTTCGGCACCGAGCTGCGCCATGCCGGCGCTGAGCAGGACGGTGGCGACCGCCGCGATGGCGAGACCGGCCGCGCCACGCCGACGCCGGATCCGGTTCGCGCGGCGGATGGCCTGGCCCGCCGGGTCGACGCCCAGTGGGCGGGCAAGGGCGACCTGGTGCGAGAGGGTCTCCCGCACCGCACCTTCCAGTTCGTCAGGCGGCACCTGGTAAGAACGCCGCGGGCCGTCCGTCAGGTTGTCGGGCTGGCCTGGGAAAGCGCTCACTGCTGCTCTCCGGGGCCGGTGCCGACGGGCACGGCCGCCGGGGCGGAGGGGAGCACGACCTGCGGGCCGATCGGCCGCGGCGCGGCCGGACGGGGGGTGGCCTGGCGGGGGGTGGCCGGGCGGGGGGTGGCCGGGCGGGGGGTGGCCGGGCGGGGCACGGGTAGACCGGCCGCCTGCCGGGCTCGGAGCGTGGCGGCGGCACCGGCGGCCGGGACCGGGCCGGTCGAGGCACCCGAGCCGCCGGACCGGGCGGCACCGGCAGTAGCCGCCCGGCCAGCAGTGCCAGCAGTGGCCGACCGGCCGGCGGCACCGGCAGTGGCCGCCCGGCCGGCAGTGCCGACAGTGGCCGACCGGCCGGCAGTGTCGGCTGCGGCGGTCAGGTCCGGTGCGTCGGTGCCCATCCGACGGCGCAGCGTGGCCAGCGCTCGAGACGCCTGGCTCTTCACCGTGCCCGGTGAGATGTCCAGCATCGCGGCGGTCTGCGCCTCCGACATGTCCTCGTAGTAGCGGAGCACCAGCACCGCCCGCTGCCGGTTGGGCAACTTTCGGAGGTGCCGCCAGAGCAGGTCCCGGTCGAGTTGCTGCGAGATCTCGTCGACACCGGCCCGTTCGGGCAGCACCTCGGTGGGGCGTTCACCGTGCCAGCGTCGCCGCCACCAACTGGTCGACGTGTTGACCATCACACGCCGGGCGTACGACTCGACGGCCTCGATCCCCCCGAGCCGCTTCCAGGCGAGGTAGGTCTTGGTCAGCGCGGTCTGGAGCAGATCCTCGGCCGTGGCCCAGTCTCCGGTGAGCAGATAGGCGGTGCGGAGAAGCGCGGCGGAGCGGGCCGCGACGAACTCGCGGAACTGCTCCTCCAACGGGTCTCTGCTCGCCACCGCCCACCTCCACGCCCCAGCCGTCCTGGCAGAGTGCCACGTCAGAGGCGTTCGGGTCCATGACGAAAGGTGCGCACTTGCTCCGATGTTCGGTCGGAAACCTTCACGCCCCGTCGTCGGCCTTGGCCTCGTCGGCCTCCTTGCCGAGCCGTGCCTCGACCGCCTGCGGCTCGTACATCTCCTCGACCACACGCAGGTAGAGCTCGTTCGGGTTGGGCAGATTCTTGACCTCGCGGAGCGCCTGCTCCTGGCCGGCGGACTCCAGCACGAAGGTGCCGTAGTTGAGGGCGCGACCCGTCGGCGTCTGCTCGTACTTCATGTCGGTGACCCGGACCAGCGGCATCATCGCCACCTTGCGGGTGACGATGCCGTTGACCACCATGACCCGCTTGTTGGTCAGGATGAAACGGTCATACCACCAGTCGGCGACCTTCCACGCCACCCACCCCATCACCGCGAACCAGAGCAGCACGGCGATGGTGGTCAACGCGCCCACGCCGTTCCCGGCGAGGAAGCCGGAGAGGTAGCCGAGCACGAAGGTCGCCGCGACGCCGATGAGAAGCGGGTTGGTGAGGTGGATCCAGTGCCGCTTCCACTCACCCCGGTAGCGCTCGGTGGGGAAGAGGTAGCGGGCGACCAGTGAGCTGGGCTCGTCCTCCAGTGGCAGCACCCGCCGGGGAGTCGCGCCGGTAGCGTCGGCACGCAACCCGGCCAGCTCGTCCTCGGAGATCTGCGGCTGCTGGTAGCCGGCCTCCGGGTCACGAATCCACGCTCGACCCGAACGACCCTGGCCGGCATAGCCGGGCCCGTCGCCGTAGCCGACGTCGTCCGAAAGGGACGGACCGTCGGACAGGCTGGGACCGGCCCCGTAGTCCGGGCCGTCATCAGGCCCGATCCGCGGGATCGGCTCGGTGTCACGCTCGCGACGTTCCCGGTCGGGGTCGTCCGGGTCGAAGGGTGGACCGGAAGGGCTGCCCATCGGCGGTTAAGCGACGAGGCTGGTGAAGAAGTCGCCGAACCCCTGGGCGATGTCCATGATCCCGCCGCCGAGCGACTTGAACACGTCCGCCGCAGAGTTTGGCCGGTAGGCGACGAAGAAGATCAAGAATGCGATTCCGGCCCAGGTGAGGACCTTCTTGACCATGGCGGGCCATCCTCTCGCGCGGCGCCGGGTCCCATTACCGCAGCGGCACCCAGAGTATCAGTGTGGTGTCGTACAGTGAATATCTGCGTCCGTTCTCCGTCAATCCGGAAAGCTTGTCAAGCCCTCCGGGGTAAATACGGGGACGGTGCGCCGTACACGAGCTCGGGCGGAGTCCACTCGGTCAGGTCGTGTAACACGACGTCTTCCGCGAGCAGATGTCCCGCACTCGCCGGCCAGGCTATCGCATGGAGCCACATTCCCCGAGCTTCGCCGGCGTACGCGCTTCGATCCGTCGGAGAATTCACCAACCACAGTGGAGTTGGATGCCCGCCGACCCGGATCTTGGCCTGGCCCACATGGTCGGGGTGACCCGGCCCCGGGTCGGTCAGCGCTCCGGCCAACTGCGGTCCCGGATCCGGGCCGGCCAGTCCGGCGAGCCGGGTGCCCAGGCCGACGCCCGGCTCCTCGGCCACGAAGACCAGATCCGCCGGGCCACCGCCGAGCGGCGCCGGGCCCGCGCAGGCCACCGCGGTCGCCCGCACTCCCGTCCGCTCGTCCCCGGCGTACGCCACGCCGGTGAGCGTCCAGCCGGCCGGCAGCGGCCACGGGCACCACAACGGCGTCACCGGTGGATCCGCGGTCGTGGTGATCCGCTCCACCACGCTCGCCATGATCTCCGCTCCGATGTGCTCGGGCACGTGCAGCGGCGGCACCGGGCCGCAACGCAGACACCTCGAGTCGGTGTGCATCAGATCCGGCGCCCGTACCGGGCCCCCGCATCTCGGACAACTCACCGCGACACTCACATCTCCACCGTCGCCCCGGACCGGCGGTACGTCAAGCCGGAACGTCCGATTCGGCACCCGGGCGCGACTCAGTCCGGCGGCGCGCCCGCGTGGGCACGAATCCAGGCGTGCATCGCGATCCCGCTGGCCACCCCCGCGTTTATCGACCTCGTCGAGCCGTACTGGGCGATGGAGTAGAGCATGTCGCACGCGACGCGGGCCGGCGCGGAGAGACCGGGCCCCTCCTGGCCGAACAGCAGCACACAGTCCCGGGGCAGGGTGCCGGTCTCCAGCGGGAGCGAGCCGGGCAGATTGTCGATGCCGAACACCGGCAGCCGCCGATCGACCGCCCAGGCGACGAACCCCTCGATCGTCTCGTGGTGCCGTACATGCTGGTAGCGATCGGTCACCATGGCGCCGCGCCGGTTCCACCGACGCCGCCCGACGATGTGCACCTCGGCGGCGTTGAACGCGTTGGCGTTGCGGACCACCGTGCCGATGTTGAAATCGTGCTGCCAGTTCTCGATCGCGACGTGGAAGCCGTGCCGGTGCCGGTCCAGGTCGGCGACGATCGCCTCGTGCCGCCAGTAGCGGTAGCGGTCGACGACGTTGCGCCGGTCCCCCTCCGCCAGCAACTGCGGGTCGTAACGACTGTCGTCCGGTGGGTCCCCCGGCCAGGGGCCCACGCCCACCTCAAGCTGGTCGTCGGTCACGGTCATCAGAGGGTACGGACCGTGCCGGCGCCCGACGCGACGGCCCGCCGGTCAACCCAGCCCGAGCGCGGCACCGAGTCGGTCCAGGAAACGCCGGTCCGCCGGGGTGGCGGGTTGGTCCACCCGGCGTTCGCCGGGGCCGGGCACCGCGCGGCAGACCCGGGCCGCGACCGACTGCACCCACTGGCGGTACGCGGCCGAGTCCGCGGGGTCGGCGCGCCGCCCGAGGACGCGGCTCGCCGCCCGACAGGCGGCCAGCAGGTCCACCAGGTCGGTGAGCCGTTCGGCGGGCGGCGAGGCGCCGTCGTGACGGGCGTAGATGGCGGCGACCACCGCACGGACCAGGTCGCTGTCGGAGGCTCGGCCCGCCGCCACGGCATCCAGGCCGGCCAGACCCGCCAGGACCCCCCGTTCCGGGCGACCAGGGGCGGGAGCCGCGGTGGCCACGAGAACCCGACCGGGCAGGCTGATGAGCAGATCCCACTCGACGGCGGAGTAGACGGCAGTGGTCAGGGGTGCGGCTCGACGGCCGGCAGAGGGCGGCTCTCCGGCGACGGAGTGGCTCATCGGAACCTCCGGCGTCAGCATATGTCCCCCGCGACCCGACAGCGCCCCTTCCCCACAGAACCGGCTGTCGGGAGAGGTGGCCTGGACGTGCGACGGCCGCGCCGCTCAGCGTGGCTCGGGGAAGCTGGGCCGCTCCGGATCCACTCCCTCGGGGACGGCGGTGGCCGCGTACTCCTGCTTGGGGACCATGACCTTGCGCCGGAAGACGCAGACCATCGTGCCGTCCTGGTTGTAGCCGCGGGTCTCCACCGACACCACGCCCCGGTCGGGCTTGGAGCCGGACTCACGCTTGTCCAGCACCGTGGTCTCGCCGTAGATGGTGTCGCCGTGGAAGGTCGGCGCGACGTGCCGCAGCGACTCGACCTCGAGGTTGGCGATCGCCTTCCCGCTCACGTCCGGCACCGACATGCCGAGCAGCAGGGAGTAGATGTAGTTGCCGACCACGACGTTGCGCTTGAACTGGCTGGCTGTCGCGGCGTAGTGCGCGTCCATGTGCAGCGGATGGTGGTTCATGGTGAGCAGGCAGAAGAGGTGGTCGTCGTACTCGGTGACGGTCTTGCCCGGCCAGTGCCGGTAGACCGCGCCGACCTCGAACTCCTCGTAGTAGCGGCCGAACTGCATCCTGGTCCCCTTCGACGGGCGGCGATGGAGTTCGGCACAGCATGCCTTACCGCTGGTTAAGGAAACCGACCGGGAGCGACAGCGGCGGAAATGTCACGCCGGTCACTCACACGGGGGGAGACGCAATGAGCGGCGGGGCCCTCCCCGGCACCCGCCGCCCACGCTCTGATGGGGAGAATTCTGCCCTACGGAAGCGTAGGTCCGACAGAGATCGAGGTCACATTTATCTTTTTGTAACACTACTCTCCGTGACGGACCGAGGGTTGATCGGCGATCTCCGCAGGCCGGATACCTCCTTGTCAGGCACCAAGTTACCGATTCGTAGCGCTCGATCGGGTGGATCTCCCTGGAAACGCTCCCATTACCGCAGGTCACGCAAGTGCGTCATGCATTTGCGTTCCGCACATCGAGATGAACAGACGTGGGTCGATGACCCTCGGCACCCCCCGGCAGGCCGAGCGCGTTTCGGGCCCGACCGCCTGGGAATTCGATACGGTCAGCCCTGGTTCTACGGGACGTAGACAAACCGCGGTGATCGGAGAGTGCAATGGCAACCGTTGAGCTGACCTCGGCGAACTTCGACGAGGTGACCGGCGACGACGGCATCGTCCTGGTCGACTTCTGGGCCGACTGGTGTGGTCCGTGCAAGCGGTTCGCCCCGGTCTACGAGCGCTCCTCGGAGAAGCACGAGAACATCGTCTTCGGCAAGGTCGACACCGAGGCTCAGCAGGAGCTGGGCGCCAAGTTCGACATCCGGTCGATCCCGACGATCATGGCGATCCGCGACGGCGTGATCGTCTTCTCGCAGCCGGGCGCCCTTCCGGAGTCCGCCCTGGAGAACCTGATCGAGCAGGTCGAGGCCCTGGACATGGACGACGTCCGTAAGCAGCTGGCCGAGCACAACCACTGAGTCGTGCATCCGAAGGCCGGGCCCGATGCGGGTCCGGCCTTCGTCGTCTTCCCCCGGTGATCATCTGCCCGGGCAGGTCCAACTGACCGTCGGAGGGACCCGAGGCGGCCGGTACATCCCGTATCGTCACGACCTGATGGAGACCCTGACCACCCGCGGGCGCGTGACCCGGCTGGGCGCGACCGCACTCGGTCTCGTCCTGCTGCTGGTCGGCACCTTCTGGGGCAGCGACGACGACTTCCCGTTCGGCCCGTTCCGGATGTACTCCACCTCCAACCCGCCGAACGCACCCGCCCCGGACACCCGGGTCGAGGGGGTGAACAGCACCGGCGAAGTCGTCGACCTCGACCAGGACGCGACAGGCATCCGTCGGGCCGAGATCGAGGGGCAGCAGGGCCGGTACGCCGCCGACCCGGCGCTGCTCGCCGAGGTCGCCGACGCGTACGCCGAACGCCACCCGGATGCCGCCGCGCTGGTCGAGATCCGCATCGTCATCCGCTGGCACGGCATCCGTGCCGGCCGACCGACCGGCCAGCACACCGACGAGACAGTGGTCCGCTGGCAGGCCCCCCGATGAGCCGCTGGCTGACCGAGGCCGTGCCGCGCGGTCGCATCGCCGCGTTCCGGACAGTGATCTACCTCTTCGTCGCCGCCGACCTGGTGATCTTCACCCCCTGGGTACGCACCCGGGTCAGCGTGCCCGGCGAGCTGTACCAGCCGCTACTGGTCGGCCGCCTGCTCCCGCTACCGACGCCCACCCCGGCGCTGGTGGCGGTCATCTTCTGGTCGCTGCTGCTGCTCACGCTCCTCGCCGCGACCGGGCGTGCGCCCCGGCTGCTCGGCTGGGCGGTCTGCGCGCTGTACCTGGAGTGGATGATCATCGCGATGAGCTACGGGAAGGTCGACCACGACCGGTTCGGGCTGCTCGTCGCACTGGCCGTCCTGCCCACCGCCGGTCGAGCCCGACACGGCGACACCACCCGCACCGAGGCCGGCGGGTGGGCGCTGCGCGTCACCCAGCTCGCGGTGATCTGCACGTACTTCCTGGCCGCCTGGGCCAAGCTGCGCTTCGGCGGCGTGGACTGGCTGACCGGCTCGGTGCTGGCCCGCGCGATCATCCGGCGCGGCACCGACCTGGCGGACCTCATCGCCCAGGTGCCGTACCTGCTGATCGTCGCCCAGTTCGGCATCGTCGCCTTCGAACTGTTCAGCCCGCTCGTCTTCCTGCTACCGGCCCGCTGGCGGCTGGCCATGGTCGGCTTCTTCTACTCGTTCCACGTGGTCACCATCGCGGCCATCACCATCTCGTTCGCGCCGCACCTGGCCGCGATGACCAGCTTCCTACCGCTGGAGCGGGTCCGCCCGGTGGTCTGGGCCCGCCGGCTCGCCGGCCGGGACACCCCCGAATCGACGGCAGCGGACGTCGACACCGCATCGGCGCCGCCGGATCCGGAGCGGGTCAGCCCCAGCGCGGACCGGACCCAGCTCGGCGATCAGGCCCCGGTGGTCGGGCGTCCGGCCGGGCCGTAGAGCCGTTCGCGGGCCTCCTGCGGCAGCGAGCAGGCCGCCGTGCCGCCCGGCAGGCGGTGCCGGTTGCGCGCCACCCAGCGGTACACCGGCCAGGCCACCGCGCGCACCGGCGGGAACCGTAGGCCCGCCCCGGCCGCCCGCCAGACCGGACCACTGTCGGCGAGCAGCTTCGCGATGGCATCCGGGCCGGCGGCACGTGCGCCGTCCGCGCCGACCCACTGCACGGCCTCCTCGCACTCGGCCACGGTGAGGCCGAGCGCGTCCAGGTCGGAGAACTGCCAGGGCACCACCCGCGCGCCCGTGGGGATCCGGCGAGCGATGAACTCGGCGCACTGCGTGCAGAACGCGCAGTCCCCGTCGTAGACGAAGGTCGACGTCTCCATGCCGTCCATCCTCCCCTCTCCGACCACCCGAACGACCACCGGTGTACGGCGGGTCACTTGCACTCCACTCGTACGCGTGTTCGAATAGTGGCCATGCGCTGGGACAACCTCACCGCTCCCCCGGTCGAGGGAGACCCCGAGCGGGCAGCGCCAGCGACGCCACCCCTGCCGCTGGCGCTGCCCGGCACGATCGCCCGCACCTTCGACACTCCCGAGTTCGCCGGGATGACCTTCTACGAGGTGCAGGCCAAGTCCATCCTCAACCGTGTGCCCGGGCAGTCCCGCGTCCCGTTCGAGTGGACGATCAACCCGTACCGGGGCTGCTCCCATGCATGCGTTTACTGCTATGCGAGAAATACTCACACCTATCTTGACCTCGATGCCGGTGCGGACTTCGACCGAAAGGTGATCGTCAAGGTCAACGCCGGTGAGCTGGTCCGACGCGAGTTGGCCGCACCGAAGTGGCGGGGCGCGCACGTGGCGATGGGCACCAACGTCGACTGCTACCAACGGGCCGAGGGCCGATACCGGCTGATGCCGCAGATCATCGCGGCCCTGCGGGACTTCGCCAACCCGTTCTCGATCCTCACCAAGGGCACGCTGATCCTGCGCGACCTGCCGCTGCTGCGTCAGGCCGCCGAGGTCACCACGGTGGGCATCTCCTTCTCGGTGGGGTTCGTCGACGAGCAGCTCTGGCGTTCCGTCGAGCCGGGCACTCCGCATCCACGTCGCCGGCTGGACGCCGTCCGGGCGCTCACCGACGCCGGCTTCTCCGTCGGGGTGCTGATGGCCCCGATCCTGCCTGGCCTCAGCGACAGCGACGAGTCGATCGACACCACCGTGTCGGCGATCGCCGCAGCCGGGGCGACAAGCGTGACCGCACTGCCCCTGCACCTGCGTTCCGGCGCTCGGGAGTGGTACGCGCACTGGCTCACCCGGGAGCACCCGCACCTGGTGCCCCGCTATCGCGAGCTCTACCGGGCCGGCTCCTACGCGCCGCAGGCGTACCAGCGGGAGTTGACAGCGCGGGTGCGGATCGCGGCCCGCCGGCACGGGCTGCACCGCGGCGAGCGGGGCGACAACCGCACCCTGCCCGAGCCACCCGCACCGCCAGCCACCGAGCAGCTCACCCTGCTCTAGCCGGGGCGGAGCTACAGTCGGCGGGTGCGTACCGCTTCGCAGATCCTCGCCGACGCCGCCGTGATCGCCGTCGTGGGCGCGTCCCGCGACCCGTTGAAGGCCGCGCACGGCGTGCCGTTGCAGATGCAGCAGCACGGCTGGCGCATCATCCCGGTCAACCCGACCGTCGACGAACTGTTCGGGGAACGGGCGTACAAGTCGCTGGCCGACATTCCGCACCCGGTCGACCTGGTGGACGTGTTCCGGCCGGCGGCCGACGCCGTGCAGGTGGTCCGGGACGCGGCGGCGATCGGTGCCCCGGCGGTCTGGCTGCAACTGGGCATCGTCTCGGCCGAGGCGCGGCGGATCGCCGAGGAAGCCGGCATGGACTACGTCGAGGACCGCTGCCTCATCGTCGAACGCGCCGCCGCCGGCCTCAGCCGCCTCGCCTAACCACCCCATCCCACGCCCCGCCGCGCCGCGCCCCGCCGCGCCCCGCCCCGCCCCGCCAGGTCGATCATCGAGTCGTGGTGCCAGAGGTTCAGCCCGGTTCGGCACCGACCCATCCGATGCCTGAGGACTGAACGGACGCAGCCGGACCAGACCGCCAAGGATGGTCGGTCTCTCCTCGGCCCCCTGGCTCGGGCGGCGGCCGGCGGTGACCGTCGGTCACCTCCGTGGGGGGCGGATGCGGTAGTGAGCGGTATACCTCTGAGTCATATTCATACCTCTGAGGTATACCGCTCACCAGCACATCGACATGGCGGGCAGCCAACGCGGATGGCGAGCGCCCTTCGCTGCGTCCGCAGCCCCGCCCCGGGTGAGGACTTACGAATCCCAGGACCATTCCTGAGAGCCGTCACCGACCGACCGACGCGGCCAGGTCAGAGCTTGTACTCCTTGAGCAGGCCACGGGAGATGATGGTCTTCTGGATCTCCGAGGTGCCCTCGCCGATGAGCAGGAACGGGGCCTCCCGCATCAGTCGCTCGATCTCGTACTCCTTGGAGTAGCCGTAGCCGCCGTGGATGCGGAACGCCTCCTGGACGACCTCGGCGCAGTATTCGGAGGCGAGCAGCTTGGCCATCCCGGCCTCGACGTCGTTGCGTTGGCCGGCGTCCTTGAGGCGGGCGGCGTTGACCATGAGGGCGTGCGCGGCTTCGATCTTCGTGCCCATCTCGGCGAGCTTGAAGGCGATCGCCTGGTGCTTGGCGAGCGGCTGGCCGAACGTCTTGCGCTGCTGGGCGTAGCTGACCGCCAGCTCGAAGGCGCGGATGGAGATGCCGCAGGCGCGGGCGGCCACGTTGACCCGGCCCACCTCGATGCCGTCCATCATCTGGTAGAAGCCTCGGCCGACCTGGTCGGCGCCACCGAGGATCGCGGAGTCAGGCACTGTCACCCCGTCGAGCACCATCTCGGTGGTCTCGACGCCCTTGTAGCCCATCTTCTCGATCTTGCCGGGGATGGTGAGGCCGGGGGCGGTCTCGCCGAAGCCCGGCTCCTTCTCCAGCAGGAAGGTGCTCATGTTGCCGTACACCGACTCGGCGCCGGTGTCGGTCTTGACCAGGGTGGCCACCACTGAGGAGTACGCCCCGTTGGTCAGCCACATCTTCTGCCCGTTGAGCACGTAGTTGTCGCCGTCGCGGACGGCCCGGGACCTGATCGCCGCGACGTCGGAGCCGGTCTCGGGCTCCGACATGGAGAACGCGCCGCGCACCTCGCCGGTGGCCATCTTCGGCAACAGCCGGGCCTTCTGCTCGGTCGAGCCGTGCTGGGAGATCAGGTACGCCACGATGAAGTGGGTGTTGACGATGCCGGAGATCGACATCCAGCCCCGGGACAGCTGCTCCACCACCAGCGCGTAGGTGAGCAGCGACTCGCCGAGCCCACCGTGTTCCTCGTCGATGGTGAGACCGAACAGCCCCATCTCGCGCATGCCGTCGAGGATGTCGGTGGGATATTCGTCGGCGTGCTCCAGCCGCTGCGCGTGCGGGATGATCTCCTTGTCGGCGAAGTCCCGGACGGTCTCCAGGATCGACCGTTGCACATCGGTCAGGCCGGGCGTCTGGGCGAGTCGGGCCATCTCAGCCTCCGGGGATCCGCGCACTACTCGTGGGTAACTGAACGCTGGGTCAGTATCGGCCTCCCGGGCCGACGAGGCCAAGGTGACCAGTCCACACAACCGCTGTGAAAAGGTTCACCGCTACGGGTAGCGTCCGGCAAGAGGGACTTTTCCGGCACCGGCAGGAGGAGGACAGCGCGTGAGCCACCCGCCGCCGTCGGGACCACCATCAGACGAGCAACCGCCGTCACCCTACGAGCCACCCCGGGACCAGTCACCGTACGCGCCGCCGCCGGCCGGCCAGTCGCCGTACGCGTCGCAGCCGGACCAGCCGGCGTACGAGCTGCCGGCGGAACGCTCACCGTACGGGCCGCCAGCCGACGAACCATCGCCGTACGGGCAGCAGGGACCGCACCAGTCGGGGCACTGGAGCCAGCAGCCGCCGTACCCCCCGCAGGGCCCCTACGCCCAGTACGGCCCGCCGCCGTCCGGGCCGGGTCGGGGCACCAACGTGCTGGCGATCCTGTCGCTGGTCTTCGCCTTCGTGTTTCCGCCGGCCGGCGCCGTGCTCGGTCACGTGGCGAAGCGGCAGATCCGCACCAGCGGCGAGGAAGGCGACCAGCTCGCCACCTGGGGGCTGATCCTCGGGTACGTCTTCACCGGGCTCACCGTGCTGGCCTGCTGTGGCTGGCTGGCTCTGGTGGCCTTCGCCAACAACGGCGACAGCGGCGGCTACTGACCCGCCGCGCCGGTCAGCGGAACCGGGCCTCGCGGACACTGTTGCCGCCGTCCACCACAAGCATCTGACCAGTGATGTACGAGGCGGCCGGCGAACAGAGGAAGCTGATAGCGGCGGCGACCTCGTCCGGAGTGCCCGGTCGACCGACCGGTGTGCCCAGCCCCTGCTTGATCTCGGCCGCCGTGGACGCCGCGGTGTAGATGGTGCCGGGCGCCACCGCGTTGACTGTCACCCCGTCCGCGATCATCTCCATGGCCAGCGCCCGGGTCAGCCCCACGACCCCGGCCTTCGCCGCGGCGTACGCGGCCTCGGTGGGCAGGGCGTTGACCGGGCCGGCGGTGGCCGCCAGGTTGACGATCCGGCCCCAGCCCCGCTCGGCCATCCCACCGATGAACGCCCGACTGCACAAGAACGCGGTGGACAGGTTGCGGTCGATCTCGCCGCGCCACTCGTCGTAGGTCAGCTGCGCGACCGGCCGCAGCACCCCCTGGCTGGTCCGACTGGCGAGGCCGGCGTTGTTGACAAGCACCTCGACGTCGCCCAACTGCTCGGCGACCGCGTCGGCCAGCGCGCCGACCTCGGACTCGTCGGTCAGGTCCGCGACGAAGCCGGTCACCCCCAGCTCACCGGCCCGCTCGTGGATGCGCCGGGTGGTGGACACGATGGCCACTCGCGCGCCCAGGTCGGTGAGCCGCCGGGCGGTGGCGTACCCGATGCCGTCCGGGCTGCCCGCCCCGGTCACCAGGGCGACCCGCCCGTCGAGGCGCATGGTCACCGGGTCGGCGAGCGCGGCCGGCTCATCCGGGCCGGGGCTGCCCGCCGGCGTGGCCGCGCGGGCACGCCGGGCCCCACCCGGGCGGCTGACGTCCCGTCTGGGTCGGCTGCCGGAACGGTCCGCGGCGCGCGCGTCGAATGCCATGCCAGGATCCTGCCCGTTGGGACCGGTCCGAGCAACGCGGCACCCGGTAGTGGGGGCGTCGGGTTTGGGCTGTGCTGGCTACCCTGACAGCGCATCCCGACCTGACGGAGAGAGTTCGCATGACCAATCCCCCGCCGCCCGGCAACTGGTCCGATCCCACGTGGTCGGCCCAGCCGTCGAGCCCCGCACCGGACCCGACCCTCGTGGCCGGCCATCCGGTGCCCGCCCAACCCGGCCCCGCCGACCCGTACGCGCCGGTCGACCCGTACGCCGGGGGGCAACCGCCGGGGGGCCAGCCGATGCCCGCTTACGCCGCGCCCGGTTACGCCGCGCCCGGCTACCCGCCGCAGTACCCCGGCTACGGCTACCCGCCGCCGCAGAAGACCAACGGGATGGCGATCGCGGCGCTGGTGCTCGCGCTGGTCGGCATCGCGTCCTGCATCACCGCGCCGATCGGCGCGATCCTCGGGCACGTGGCGCAGAAACAGATCCGGCTCAGCGGCGAGGGCGGGGCGGGGATGGCGAAGGCTGCCATCATCATCGGCTGGATCCTCACCGGGCTGCTCGGGCTGCTTATCGCCTTCTACGCCGTCGTGATCATCTACGCGGTCACCACGGGCGCGACAAGCGACAGCAGCTACTGACAAACGGGTCGGGTCGGCGTACCGCCGGTCGTCGAGCCGGGACGACAGCCGGCGGCGGTCGTCCCGGCCCGACCGGTCACCCGGCCGGTGGGGTGAACGACGAGGTACGGCTCATCCCGGCGGCCCGGCCCTTGGCGGCGATCACGAGCGCCATCTTGCGGGACGCCTCGTCGATCATCTCGTCGCCGAGCATCACCGCGCCGAGCCTGCCGCCGGCCTCCGAGGTGTAGTGCTCGTACGCGTCCAGGATCAACTCGGCGTGGTCGTAGTCGGCCTGCGCCGGCTGGTAGACCTCGTTGGCGGCCTCGATCTGACCCGGGTGCAGCACCCACTTGCCGTCGAAGCCCAGCGCCGCCGAGCGCTTGGCCACCGCGCGGAACCCGTCGACGTCCCGGATCTGCAGGAAGGGGCCGTCGATGGCCTGCTTGTCGTGCATCCGGGCGGCCATCAGGATCCGCATCAGGATGTAGTGGTACGGGTCGCCCGGATAGTCCGGGATCAGGCCGCCGACCACCATCGACCTCATGTTGATCGACGCCATGAAGTCGGCCGGGCCGAAGATGATGGTCTCCACGCGCGGCGAGGCGGCGGCGATCGCGTCCACGTTGACCAGACCGGCTGCGTTCTCGATCTGCGCCTCGATGCCGATCCGGCCGACCTCCAGGCCGAGCGTCTTCTCGATCTGGGTGAGCAGCAGGTCCAGCCAGTGCACCTGTTCGGCGGTCTGCACCTTCGGCAGCATGACGCAGTCCAGGTTGGCGCCGGCGCCCTCGACGACCTCGATGACGTCCCGGTAGGTCCACGGGGTGGTCAGGTCGTTGACCCGCACGACCCGGGTCTTGCCGGCCCAGTCGCCCTCGTTGAGCGCGGCCACGATGTTCTTGCGCGCTTCCGGCTTGGCCAGGGGGGCGACTGCGTCCTCCAGGTCCAGA
Organism: Micromonospora sp. NPDC005215; assembly: GCF_040607915.1. Lineage (NCBI taxonomy): Bacteria > Bacillati > Actinomycetota > Actinomycetes > Micromonosporales > Micromonosporaceae > Micromonospora > Micromonospora sp. NPDC005215. Next base: position 49,527 of record NZ_JBEXHQ010000001.1, read on the forward strand.
AAGACCTGGTCGGCCGGCAGCCCCTGCGCCTTGCCGAGCATTTTGACACTGGAACCCGGCACGGCGAGGCACGACCGGCGGGGACGACCGACTGCGGCCATGGATGGGCTCCTTCCAGCGTCCGGCGGGCATGCCGACGCCACCTGACTCGGCGGGAAACTTAACGATCCCAAAGGGCGTTGTGACGCCACGGTAACCTCGCGCCATGACCGGGGTGAATGGACCTGTGGAAGATCTCACTGGGCGTCGACTGGTGGTGGTGACCGGGGCCAGCTCCGGCATCGGCTTGGCCGCCGCCGTGCAACTGGCCTGCCGGGGTGACCGGGTGGTGCTGGTCGGACGGGACCCGGCCCGCCTCCAGGCCGCCGCTGAACGGGTACGGGAGACCTCGGGCGAGCGTCCGGAGCTGTTCCGGGCCGACTTCGCGAGCCTCGACGACGTGCGCCGACTGGCCGAGCAGCTCCGGGCCGCGTACGACCGGATCGACGTGCTCGCCAACAACGCCGGCGCGATCGCGTTGCAACCACTGAGCACCGTCGACGGCTTCGAGATGTCGATCCAGGCCAACCACCTGGCCCCGTTCCTGCTGACCAACCTGCTCGCCGACCGGCTGGGCCGGATCGTGGTGACCGCCTCCGGCGCACACCGCTTCGGCGCGCTCGACCCGGACGACCTGAACGCCCCGCTGCGCGGCTACCGCTCGCTGGGCGCGTACGGCACCAGCAAGCAGGCGAACATCCTGTTCACCGCCGAGGCGGCGCGGCGCTGGCCGGACATTTCCGCGTACAGCTTCCACCCCGGGGTGGTGCGCACCCGGTTCGCCAACGACAGCAGGCTTGTCGCCTTCGGCATGCGTTTCATGCCGTTCCGCAGCCCGGAGAAGGGCGCCGAGACCCTGGTGTGGCTGGCCAACCAGGATCCAGCCCGGCTGATCACCGGCGGCTACTACTACAACCGCAGAGTACGCAGGCCGTACCGCAAGGCGGCCAACCCACAGCTCGCGGCCCGGCTCTGGGCGGCCAGCGCCACGGCCGTCGGTATCGATGGGTAGCGTGGCCGCCATGCTGACTCTTATCGCTGTCGTCGATTATCCGGCCGGGGCCGAGGCCGCCGGGCAGCGCTACGAGGACACGGTGCTGACCCTGCTCGGCCGGCACGGCGGCCGGCTGGAGCGGCGACTGCGCGGCACTGACGGGCAGGCCGAGGTGCACGTGATCCGGTTCGACTCCCCGGCCGGGTACGAGTCGTTCCTCGCCGACCCGGAGCGGGCGGCTCTGCGGAACGCGCTCGGCGGGTCCGCCCCGACCACCCGGGTCATCGAGGTCCACGAGGCCTGACCTTCGGCGGCAGTGGTCGCCCCAGCGGCGGGATCGGACCCTCACCAGGGCGAGCCGCGGATTCCCCGGCAATCTTGGACAGTTTCCGTTAACTGCTAACGGAAAATGTCCAAGATTGCTTCAGCAGCACGCGCCGCAAAGTTGCAGACCTGCGTCTTCCCTCACTTCATCACGGCATGGCGGGCGAGAACAAGACTTGATCTTGAGTGGTGTGGCGGTCAGGGTCGAGGCATGGAATTCGATGCGACAGCCACCGCGCGGCGAGCTCTCTGGATCGGTGGCGGACAGTGGGCCGGCAAGTCCACGGTCGCCGTCAACCTGGCTCTGCGACACGGGCTGACCGCGTACCTCTATGACCGGCACGATGCCCGCGGCCACGACGATCGACGGATCGCCGACCGGGCCCGGCGGGGCGAGCCGCCCGCCGGCCCCGATGCGGAGACCATGTGGCTCGGCACCGAGCCGGCGCGGATGGCGGCCGACACGCTGGCCGCCTTCCCTCGCCGCTTCGCTTGGGTGTTGGACGACCTGAGCGCGCTGGTGCCCGGTCGCCGAGTCGTAGCCGAAGGGTGGGGGCTGCGGCCGGAGCTGGTGGCACCGGTCGTCGAATCGTTGCGACAGGTGGCGGTGCTGGTGCCCACCGCCGAGTTCCGCACCCGCCAGATCGCCCGACTGCCACGGGCGCGCGCGATCACCGCCGGGGTCAGCGACCCGGAACGGGCACTGCGCAACCGGTGGGCGCGGGACGAGCTGGTGGCGGCGGACGCGGTGGCGCAGGCCGAGCGACTGGGCGTACGGGTGATCCAGGTCGACGGCAGCCTCGACGGCGACCAGTTGACCGATCTGGTGGCGGAGCACTTCGCGCCGTACCTGTGAGAGCCGTCAGCCGTCCAGCGGAGCGGGGTCGGCCGGCAACGCGGTCGGCGCGACCCGGCGAGCCGCCCGACCACCGCCGAGCACCACCACCGCCACCCCGACCAGCAGCAGCGCCATCCCGACCAGCGCGTACGGGCCGGGCAGCTGCCCCAGCCAGGCCCAGCCGAGCACTGCCGCGCCGGGGGCCTCCAGCAGGATCAGCACGCTCACCGTGGTCGCCGAGATCTTTTGCAGGGCGTAGTTGAACATCGAGTGCCCGAGCAACTGGGCGCCGGCGACCAGGGCCAGGATGGCCAGCCAGGTGCGCCCGTCGAACCCGGTCAGCCGTACGCCGCCGACCAGGCACAGGGCCAGCAGGATCAGCGCGCAGATCCCGTAGCAGATGGTGGTGTAGGTGGTGGTGCTGATGCTGGTCCGGGCCCGTTCCCCGAAGGCGGTGTAGACAGCGGCGAACATGGCGCCGACCAACGCCAGCACGTCACCGAGGACGGCCCGACCGGAGACTCCCACGTCCACCCCGGTGGCGACCGCCGCGCCGCCGACCGCCACCGAGATGCCGATCCACACCACCCGGGGCAACCGACGCCCCTGGGCGCGGGCGATCAACCCCTGCCAGACCGGCTGTGTGGCGACCAGGGCGGTGGACGTGGCGACCGAGGTGAGCTGGGCGCTCGGCACCCAGGTGGCGAAGTGCCCGGCGAGCGCGACCCCGGACAGGACGCAGAACAGGCCCTCCCGCCGCCCCGCCCCCACGGTGAGCCTGCGGAACTCGGCACGGCGCCGGGCCAGCGCGAACGGGCTCAGCACGGCCACCGCGAGCAGGTTGCGCCAGAACGCGATGGCCAGCGCGGGGGCGGCCGCGTACGCGATAAGCGGCGCGGACGACGACACGGCGACCACGGCCAGGCCGACCGCGCCGGTGGTCAGTGGATCCACTGTCGGCCGGGATGAAGGTGGGGGCACGGGACGTAATCCTCACACGTATGACGGTCAGCACGGAGGGTCATCACTCCGTTACGATCACGCGGTTCCGCGCCGGCGACCCTCGACCGCCCGGAGGCGTTTCCCCATGCCCAGCTACCAGGCGGTGCTGTTCGACTTCTTCGGCACCCTGACCCGTTCGGTGCAGCGCGGTGTCGCGCATCTCGGCACCGCCGAGCTGCTCGGCTGCCACACCGATGCGCTGACCGAGGTGCTGAACCGCACCTACTACGAGCGGGCCACCGGCCGGCTCGGCAACGCGGAGGCGACCCTGCGCTGGGTGTGCGCCCAGGTCGGCGTACACCCGAGTGACCATGCGGTGCGGGCGGCGGTGGCGTCCCGGCACCGGGCGGTCCGCGCGGACACCTGGCTGCGGGCCGAGGCCGTGCCCGTCCTGGCGGCCCTGCGCCAACGCGGTCTACGGACCGGCGTGATCAGCGACTGTACGCACGAACTGCCGGCCTTCCTGCCGCAGCTCGCGGTAGCCCCGCTGCTCGACGTGCGGGTCTTCTCGGTGCAGGTCGGGCGGTGCAAACCGGATCCGGCGCTCTACCTGACCGCCTGCCAGCGGCTCGGGCTCGCGCCGAGCGACTGCCTCTACGTCGGCGACGGCGGCAGCCAGGAGCTGACCGGCGCCGAGCGGGCCGGAATGACCGCCGTCCGACTCGCCGCGCCGGACCTGGCCACGCACATGGTGTTCAACGCCGACCTGGACTGGCGAGGCCCCACGCTCGGCGCACTGGGTGAGGTGCTCACCCTCGTCGACGTCGACGTCGACGTCGCGGGCGTCGGCGGCCGGGCCGGCTGAACAACTGATCAGCGGCGGCGGACCCGGTGCAGGCGGAACGGTTTGCGGGTGGCCCGGACCGCCGGGGTGGCCCGGGGTGGCTCGGCCTGCGCGTCGGCGGGCAGATCCGCGCCGGCCAGCGGCGTACCGGCCGGGGCGAGCCGGTTCACCGCGCAGCCGTCCGCGGCCCAGCGGGCCACCAGGTCGGCGGTCGGACCCGGCGCGTTGAGGCGCTTCGCCGCCACCAGCGGGGCTGCGGTGTCCCACGCCTCGGTGCCCGGCCGCACCCGGCTCACCCGGGCCGGCCAGGTGACGATCCGACCACCGTGATCGCCGCGCAGGGTGACCTGCGCCTCGCTCGCGTCGGCCAGACCCGGCGCGGCCTGCTCGCCCGGCCCGGAGACCACAAGCAGCGCGCCCTCCAGCGGGGCGCACCAGAGCGCGAGCGCCGGCCCGCCGGACACGCTGACCCAGGCCACGGCGGCCTTCTTCATCGCCTCGTCGACAAGCGGTGTGCCCCCGGGGGCGTCCTCGTCCGTCACACCCGCATCCTCCCCCATCGGCGCCTCCGCTCAACCCACGAAGGGCGGGACGGTGATCTCGCCCCGGGCCACCGGCATCACCTGACCGGCGACCGTCGCCCCGACCGCCACCCCGTTCGCCGCGGTGACCGTGCAGGCCAGCGCGGACGGGCGGTTCATCTCCACACCCTGACGCACCGCGTACCGGGACAACCCCGCACCGGGCAGCAGCCCGGTCGCCACCAGCCAGACACCGAGGCCGAGCGCCGCCGAGCCGGTCGCCGGATCCTCCGGGACGCCCATCCCCGGCACGAACACCCGGGCGTGCGCGGTTTGCGCGGCGGCGTCCCAGGAGAAGACGCTGACGTGCGACACCCCGTACCGCTGCGCCGCCGCCGCGTCCACCCGCGCACGGGCCACCGACTCCGGCCGCACGGGCAGGTACGGAAACTCCAGCCCGCAGCCCGCGACGCGGGGGGCCGGCCCGACGTGGTCGTCCGCGGTCAACCCGGCGATCTCCAGCAACGGCTCCGGGTCCAACTCCGGCCCGAGGGTCGGGGTGCCACCGGTCAGCGTCGCGCCGGTCGCGGTCACCTCGATCGGCAGCACCCCGGCTTCGCACTCCTGGGTGACCTGCCCCACACCGAACATGCCCCGCCGGCTCGCGGTGACCGCCGCACCGACGCTGGGGTGCCCGGCGAACGGCAACTCCTCGACCGGCGTGAAGATCCTGGCCCGGTAGGTGGCACCGACCTGGGTCGGTGGCAGCACGAACACCGTCTCGGAGAGGTTGAACTCCAGCGCGAGCGCCTGCATCTGCTCGGTGGCCAGCGCCTGCGCGCCGAACACCACGGCCAGCGGGTTGCCGGCGAAGGGGCGGTCGGTGAAGACGTCCACGATCTCGTAGGCCACTGTCGACATGTTGATAAACACTAGGCGCTTAGGCTGGTGCCCGTGAGTACGCCGACCCGGGTCTACATCGCCCGCCTCGCCGGAGTCGCCGTCTTCGACCCGAACGGTGACCAGGTGGGCCGGGTTCGTGACGCCGTGGCCCGGCTGCGGGCGACCAAGCGACCCCCGGAGGTGGTGGGCCTCGTCGCCGAGATGCCGATGCGTCGCCGGATCTTCCTGTCCATCAACCGGATCACCTCCATCGACGCGGACGCCGTCGTGCTCGGCTCCGGCACCCTCAACCTGCGCCGCTTCGAGAAGCGCCAGAACGAGCTGCTGGTCCTCCAGGAACTCCTCGACCGGCGGGTGCAACTCGACCCGGGCGGCCAGCCCGGCGCGGTCGTGGACGTCGCGATGGAGTGCACCCGGGGCGGCGAGTGGTCGCTGACCCGCGTCGCCGTACGCGAGCAGACCGGGCGGCTCACCCGCCGCGGCCACCTGCACCAGGTCGAGTGGGACCGGGTGCGCGGGCTCAGCGGCATCGCCGACAACCGGGGTACGGCGAATCTGCTCGCCGTCCTGGAGGACATGCGCCCCGCCGACCTGGCCAACGCGCTCCAGGACCTGCCCGACGCACGGCGCAACGAGGTCGCCGCCGCGCTGGACGACGAGCGGCTGGCCGACGTGCTCAGCGAGCTGCCGGAGCACGACCAGGTGGAGATCCTCGCCGCCCTGGACCGGGAACGGGCCGCCGACGTGCTGGAGGAGATGGACCCGGACGACGCGGCCGACCTGCTCAACGAGCTGCCCCCACCGGAGCAGGACGTGCTGCTGGACCTGATGGAGCCGGACGAGGCCGACCCGGTGCGTCAGCTCCTGAAGTACACGCCCGGCACGGCCGGCAGTGTGATGACCTCGGAGCCGGTCATCCTGCCGCCGGACGCCACAGTCGCCGAGGCGCTGGCCCGGATCCGGGAGCCCCAGCTCTCCCCCGCCGTCGCCGCGCAGGTCTTCGTGACCCGGGCACCACAGAACACCCCGACCGGCCGCTACCTGGGCATGGTGCACTTCCAGGCGCTGCTGCGCGAACCCCCGGCCGACCTGCTGGGCAAGGTGGTGGTCAACGACATCGACCCGCTGCGCCCGACCACCCCGCTGCCGGAGATCACCCGCCGGATGGCCACCTACGACCTGGTCGCCATGCCGGTGATCGACCGGAACAACCGGCTGGTCGGCGCCGTGACTGTGGACGACGTGCTGGACCACTCGCTGCCCCGGGACTGGCGGGACCGCGACGCCCTGACCGCCCCGGGCACCACCGACGCGGCGATGGACGGCGCGGATGGCTGAGCAGCGGCGGAACGAGCGGCTCGACCAGCCGCGCGAGCCCCGGGGCATCAAGCTGCCCCGGTTCGACGCGGAGGCGTTCGGCAGGTGGTCGGAGGGCATCGCCCGGGGCATGGGCACCGCGAACTTCATCGTCGTCATGACGGTGGTGATCGCGATCTGGTTCGTCTGGAACACGTTGGCCCCGGCGGAGCTGCGCTTCGACCCGTACACCTTCACGTTCCTGACCCTGGTGCTGTCGTTGCAGGCCAGCTACGCGGCACCGCTGATCCTGCTGGCGCAGAACCGGCAGGCCGACCGGGACCGGGTGGCCCTGGAGGAGGACCGGCGGCGAGCCACCGCGCAGAAGGCGGACACCGAGTACCTGGCCCGGGAGATCGCGGCACTGCGGATCGCGCTGGGTGAGGTGGCCACCCGCGACTTCCTCCGCTCCGAACTGGCCCGGCTGGCCGAGGAGCTGGACGAGGTGGGGCAGCGCCGGCAACGGCTGGAGCGCCGTCAGCAGGACAAGGACAACCGGCAGGAGAAGCGGAGCCAGCGGCCGACCGACGGTGTCGGCCTGGACGAACCACGCGACGACCTGGACGGCGACTTCGCCCGGGACGCCCGGCCGGACGGCACCGGGCCGCGCCTGCCGGACAAGTGATCGGCGGGGTCATCGATTGGCTCACACCGCCCTGGCCAGCAGCGGCAGTGGATGCCCCGCGACGTAGCATTGCGGGCATGTCAGCACCAGTGAGCACCGTCGAGGACGCGATCCAGGCCGCCCTGGCCACCGTCAACGACCCGGAGATCCGCCGGCCCATCACCGAGCTGGGCATGGTCCGCTCCGCCACGATCGCTGCCAACGGCGTCGTACGCGTCGAGCTGCTGCTCACCGTCGCCGGCTGCCCGCTCAAGGACAAGCTGCGGACGGACATCACCACCGCGGTAGCCGCGGTGCCCGGTGTGAACGGTGTCGAGATCGATTTCGGTGTGATGACCCCCGAGCAGCGGCAGTCGTTGCAGTCGCAACTGCGCGGCGGGGGTGCCACCGAGGAGCCCGTCATCCCGTTCGCCCAGCCCGGCTCACGCACCCGGGTGTACGCGGTGGCCAGCGGCAAGGGTGGCGTCGGCAAGTCCAGCGTGACTGTCAACCTGGCGGCGGCGCTCGCCGCCCGCGGGCTCTCCGTCGGCGTTGTCGACGCGGACATCTACGGCCACTCGGTGCCCCGGATGCTCGGCACTGAGGCCCGGCCCACCCGCGTCGAGGACATGATCATGCCGCCGCAGTCGCACGGCGTGAAGGTGATCTCCATCGGCATGTTCACCTCCGGCAACGCCGCAGTGGTGTGGCGCGGCCCGATGCTGCACCGGGCGTTGCAGCAGTTCCTGGCCGACGTCTACTGGGGCGACCTGGACGTGCTCCTGCTCGACCTTCCCCCGGGCACCGGTGACGTGGCCATCTCGCTGGCCCAACTGCTCCCCAACTCGGAGATCCTCATCGTCACCACCCCACAGACCGCCGCCGCCGAGGTGGCCGAGCGTGCCGGTGCGATCGCCCTGCAGACCCATCAGCGGGTGGTTGGCGTCATCGAGAACATGTCCTGGCTGGAGCTTCCGGACGGCTCCCGGATGGAGATCTTCGGCGCCGGGGGTGGCACGGCCGTCGCCGAGTCGCTGAGCCGGACCATCGGCGCCCAGGTGCCGCTGCTCGGTCAGATCCCGCTGGACACCCGGGTCCGCGAGGCCGGTGATGCGGGTAACCCGATCGTGCTGGCCGAGCCGGAGTCCCCGGCCGCGCAGGCCCTCAACGCGGTCGCCGACCGGCTGGCGCTGCGCCGTGAGTCGCTGCTCGGCAAGCCGCTCGGCCTCAAGCCCGCCGGCCGCTGACCACTGTCAAGCGGAGGCGGTGACCACCGCCACGCGGGCGCTGAACGGGCGCTGGGCGCGCGGGATCGGCGGGTGCGGCGTGCGGCGGGGGCGGACGGTCAGGTGGCGTCGTCGTAGCTGGCGCGGGGTGCCGGGGTGACGGTGCTGCTGGTGGCCGTGCCGGGTCGGGTCCCGTTCGACCGCAGATCCGCGGCGCTGGCCACGTCCTTCAGGTCGTCGTGCACGCCGCCGACGTCCGCACGCAGGTTGTCGTAGACGCCCTGCAACGGCTTGCGGATCGCCGCCTCGTCCTCCTCGCTGAGGAGGTGCTTGCGGATGAAGGCCTTCGGGTGCAGGTCCTCCAGCTGGATGTCGGTGCCCAGCTCACGGCTCAGGTCACCGGTGGCATTACGGGCCATGTTGCGCAGGTTGCGCACCAGCCGCAGACCATCGTTGATGACTGCGGGCAGCCGATCACCGAAGATCAGCAGCGCCAGGAGCAGCAGCGCCCCGATCTCCCACCAGTTCAGGTTCTCGAACATCCCCGCTGGCCTCCTCTCCGCGTCAGCAGCAAGACTACGCACGTCGGACGGCGTTCGGGCAAGGGGTGAGCCGTGTTCACTTCGCGTCCGCGGCGAGAGTTACCGAGGTGTTCTGCCGGGCGGAGCCCCGTCGAAACTCGACGGATACCACAGAGCCCGGCGCGAACTTGCGGACCAACGCGGTCAGGTCGGTCGGCTCGGTCATCGGCCGCCCGTTGATCTTGAGGATGACGTCGCCGACCTTCAACCCGGCGCTGTCCGCCGGCCCGGACGGCTCCACCTCCGCCAGCCGCAGGCCACCCCCGGCGACCCCGGTCGGGCCGTCCGCCCGGGCGCCGATCACCGTACGCCGGGCCTTGCCGGTGCCGATGATGTCCTGGGTCACCCGCTTGGCCTGGTTGATCGGGATGGCGAAGGCGAGCCCGATGTTGCCCGCCTCCTGCCCCTCGGCGACAAGTGACTTGATTGTCGAGTTCACCCCGACCACCCGTCCGGCGCCGTCGACCAACGGCCCGCCCGAGTTGCCGTGGTTGACGGCCGCGTCGGTCTGGATGGCCGCGTAGTAGCGGATCGGGCCACCCGGCTCGCCGGCCTGCATCGTCCGGTCCAGGGCACTCACGATGCCGGCGGTGACCGTGTTGGCCAGCGACAGCGGCGAGCCGATGGCGAGCACCGGGTCACCGACGGCCAGGGCGTCGGAGTCACCGAACTCCACAGGTCGCAGCCCGCTACGACTCACCTTGATCACCGCGATGTCCGACTCCGGATCCTGACCGACGATGGTCGCCGGCGCGGTACTGCCGTCGTTGAAGACCACCGAGGCCTTGCCGCTGCCGCCGGCCACCACATGGTCGTTGGTGATCACATGGCCGTCGGCGGTGGCGATGAAGCCGGAGCCCTCGCTGGTTCCGCCGAGGCTGCTCACCCGGACGGTGACCACGCTGGGCAGGACGCGTTCGGCGACACCGGCCAGCGACTCCGGCTTGCGCTGGGCCAGCGCCGGCGGCTCCGCTGGCACACCGCCGAGCACCACCCCACCAGCCCCACCCCGGACCGCGAACGCGTAGCCGAGCGCCCCACCGAGGGTGCCGGCCAGTAGCGCGGTGATCACGGGAATGAGCAACAGCTGGCGTAGCGTCGGCCGACCCGGCGCGTCCGGATCGGTGACCGGCTCGGGCTCGGAGCCGGCCGCCACCACCCCCGGCACCACCACCGCTGTCGGCGCCGCCGGGTCCCGCCAGGGATCGGCGAGCGCGTCCGACCACCAGGGCGACGCCCCGGCCGGGCCGGTGCCGCCCGCGACCGGTGCCGGCCAACTCGGCGACGGCCCCACGGTCGGCACGCCGGCCACGGGCGGCACCGGCGGGTACCCGGATGTCGGTACGTCGGCCAAGGGCGGCACGGGCGGGTACCCGGATGTCGGTACGTCGGCCGGCGGCACAACGGGCGTGCCGCCCGGCGGCACCACGGCAGGCGTGCTGCCGGCCCCCGGCGTGGTTGGCGATCCCGCCGGCGGGGCCTCTGCCCCGGGCGGTCGCGCCGGAGCCGGAGTCTCACCGCCCCGGCGCCAGTCCCAGCCGTCGGTCACGTCGGTGCCTCCCAGTCGGTCCCCGGATCCCGCGCCGCGTCGCCCGGCCACGGGCCGGTCTGGTCGCGGCTGACGGGATACCGCTTCCAGGATTGCACGGATGCACGCGGTGGAGTCAGCGGTTGCCCCGGTGATCGCGTCAGGAGGAGGCCCGACTGCGCGCCCTGGCGGTCGCCTCTACGCTCACAGTGCCAACCCGCCCCCCGCACCACGCACCGCCCCCGGAGGTGCCCCATCGCCACGGTCGCCGGTATCGGCAGTTCGACGGCTCAGGCTCAGCAGTTCGCCGAGTCCTACGTCACCGAGGATCTCGTCCTGCGCACCGCCCGCAGCCTGGCCCTGGAGGTGGGCCTCGACGCGGTCACCCCCGGCGCGGGAGCGGCGTTGCGGCTGCTGGCCGCCGCCGGCAACGCCCGCGCGGTGGTGGAGATCGGCACCGGCACCGGGGTGAGCGGGGTCTGGTTGCTGCGCGGCATGCGCGCCGACGGTGTGCTCACCACCATCGACGTGGAGGTGGAGCATCAGCGGATCGCGCGGCGGATCTTCGCCGAGGCGGGCTTCGCGGCCGGCCGTACGCGGATCATCACCGGTCGGGCGCTCGACGTGCTGCCCCGGCTCGCCGACGGCGCGTACGACCTGGTCTTCGTGGACGCGGAGGCGACCGGCTTCCATGCCTGCGTGGAAGCCGCCCTGCGGCTGTTGCGCCCGGGCGGCGTGCTCGCGCTCAACGGCGTGTTGGCAGGCGGCCGGATCGGTGACCCGGCCGCCCGGGACGCGGAGACGGTGACGGTCCGCGAGACGATCAAAGCGGTCCGGGAGTCGGAGCACTGGATCCCCGCGCTGCTCCCGGTCGGGCACGGGGTGCTCGCCGCGGTGAAGTGCTGACCTGGGTTCAGTCGACGCTGGCCAGCCAGCGCAGCAACCACCGAACGCCCCACCCGGTGGCGCCGCGGCTGACCTCGGCCTGGTCGCCGTCCGCCCAGGACGGGGCAGACATGTCCAGGTGCAGCCAGCGGTCCCGTAGTTCGCCGGTGAACTCGCGCAGGTAGAGCGCGGCCAGCACCGAGCCGGCACCCTGCGCCGGCGCACTGTAGAGATCGGCGATGTCGCTGCCCAGGTATTCGGCGTAGTCGCTGTGCAGCGGCATCCGCCAGGCCGACTCGCCGGCCGCCTCGGTCGCGGCCAGCACGTCAGCGGCCAGTTGGTCGTTCTCGCTGTACAGGGCGGCGGTGCGCTTGCCCAGCGCCACGGCGTTGGCGCCGGTGAGGGTGGCCAGGTCGAGCAGCAGGTCCGGTTTGAGTTGCCGCACCGCGTACGCCAGGGCGTCGGCGAGGACCAGTCGGCCTTCGGCGTCGGAGTTGGTCGTCTCGCTTGTCGTTCCGCCGTAGTGCCGGATGACGTCGCCAGGGCGGAACGCCGAGCCGCTGACCATGTTCTCGGCGAGCGGGACGAGCGTGGTGATCCGGACCGGCAGCCGTAGGGTGGCGGCGCCGAGGGTGGCGGCGACGACAGCGGCCGCGCCGGCCATGTCCTTGCGCATCAGTTTCATCGCCGACACCGGCTTGATCGAGATGCCGCCGGTGTCGAAGGTGATGCCCTTGCCGACCAGCACCACGTGGGTACGCGCGTCGGCGGGGTGCCAGTCCAGCTCGACCAGCCGGGGGCCACTGGCCGAGCCACCGCCCACGGCGAGGATCCCGCCGAAGCCCTCGGCGGCCAACTCGGCCGGGCCGCGCACCCGCAGTCGCAGGTCCGGCAGGTCGGTTGCGGCGGACGCCACCTGGTCGGCGAACCACTGCGGGGTCTTCACCGAGGAGGGGGTGTTGGTCAGGTCACGGGCGAGATGGGTCATCGCCGCGGTGGTCCGGGCCGTGGTGACGGTGGCCTCGAACGTGGCCGGGTCGGCGAGCAGCAGGTCGACGCCGTCGAGCGTCGGCGCGTCACCGGCCTCGGTCAGCCGGTACCGGTACGAGGCGAGCAGCAGGCCCTCGGTCAGCCCGCGCACCGCGGCCGGAGTCAGCTCGGCCGGCAACGCGATGGTGATATGCGTCTCATCCGCCGCGGAGCGGGCCAGGGCCGCGCCGGCCGTCCGCCAGGCCGCCTCGCCACCGTCGCCGATGCCGAGCAGCAGGAGCCGGCCAGGGGTACGTCCGGGGCGCAGCTGGGTGTGGATCTCGCCAGCTCGGCCGGTCAGTCGGGCCGCCGACACCAGCGCGGCTGCCTCGTCGGCCGTGTCGTCCGGCGGGGTCGCAGCGGTCGACACGGGCTCGGCCGAGGCGTCACCGCCCGCTGCCGGATCGGCGGGACGGACAGGCAGGACGAGGACGTCGAGCCGGTCGGGCTCGGCGATCAGACGGATGGCGAGCACGCGGAACCGTACCTCCAGGAAAGTGTCGCGGAGCGGAACTCAGCCCGCCTGCCCGCAGTGATGAAGACCCTGAGCCACCGGCGATACCGGTGGCCCAGGGTCGAAGAACGCTCCGGGCGGTGGAAGCCGCCCGGAGCACTCCTTACTCAGCCGGCCGCCGCCTTCAACGCGTCACCGAGCGCGTTGGCCTCGTCGGGAGTCATCTCGACGACGAGCCGGCCACCGCCCTCCAGCGGGACCCGCATGACGATGCCCCGGCCCTCCTTGGTGACTTCCAGCGGACCGTCGCCCGTCCGCGGCTTCATCGCCGCCATGTTGTCTCCCCTCAGACCTACACCAGGGTCGGTGGGTTGCCCCACAGCCACTTCGTCACGACCACCCGCAACGGTCGCGGGGGCGTCGACAGACGATTTTCCCTGATGAACACCGCCGGACCCAAACCGGAGCAGCATTGATGTAACAGCATCTAGCTTATCTTGAGAAGGCCTGTCACAATGTGCGGTCATGCAGGCACGGTCGGCACTCTTCGACCTGTACGGCGACCACCTCCGGCCGAGGGGTGGCCGCGCACCGGTTGCTGCCCTGGTCAAGCTGCTGGCGCCGCTGGGAATCGCACCGCCAGCCGTTCGCACCGCCGTGTCCCGGATGGTGCGTCAGGGCTGGCTCGAACCGCTCCGGTTGATCTCCGGACCGGGATATTCGATCACACCGAAAGCCGCCCGGCGACTCGACGAGGCGGCGTCCCGGATCTACCGGACCGGCCGGGTCACCTGGGACGGCAGGTTCGATCTGCTGGTGTTGGAGGCCCCGGGCTCCCGACGGGACCGGCAGCGGCTCGCCGCGAACCTGAGCTTCCTCGGCTACGGCACGCTCGACGAGCAGACCTGGGTCGCCACCCGTCCCGCCGAGGACGTCGACCTGATCCTCGCCGAGGCCGGCATCCGGTTCGAACGGTTCACCGCCGCACACTTCTCGGGCACCCCCGGTGCGATGGGTGTGGTCCGGCGAGCATGGAACCTCACCGAGATCGGCCGCGCCTACGAGCGGTTCGTCGCGGACCAGCGCCCGCTGCTCTCCGCCGTCACCGTGCGCAGCAGCGACGAGGAGGCGTACGCGACCCGGTTCCGACTGGTGCACGCGTGGCGTACGTTCCTCTTCCAGGACCCGCAGCTGCCCCCGGCGCTGCTACCCGAACGCTGGCCAGGCACCGCCGCGGCCAGTTTCTTCGACCGGCACGCGGCCCGGCTGCGTCCGGCCGCGGACCGGTACGTCGAACAGTGCCTCGACGCCGGCAACCGCCTCGTCCGACAGAAGGGTCGTTAGACACGTGACCGAGCCGCTGCTTGTCGACCGGACCGACGCCGTCGTCACTCTCACGCTGAACCGGGCGAACGCGATGAACGCGCTCGACGTGGCGCTGAAGGAGGCGCTGCGGGACACCCTGGCGGAGCTGGAGACCGACCGGTCCTGCCGGGCGGTCGTGCTGGCCGGGGCGGGCGGGTCGTTCAGCGCCGGTCAGGACCTGCGCGAGCACGTGTCGACGCTGGAGAACTCCGCGAGCGATCCCCTGGGTACGGTGCGGGCGCACTACAACCCGATCGCCGCCCGGCTCGCCAACCTGCCCAAGCCGGTGATCGCCGCGGTCCGGGGAATGGCCGCCGGCGCGGGCGCGTCGCTGGCCTTCCTCGCCGACATCCGCATCGGTGGCCCGACCACCAGCTTCCTGATGGCCTTCGCCAAGGTCGGCCTCGCCGCCGACACCGGCGCCTCCTGGACCCTGCCCCGGCTGGTCGGCCACGCCAAGGCGGTGGAGCTGCTGATGCTGGCCGAGCCCGTCCGCGCCGAGGAGGCCTGCCGGATCGGCCTGCTCAACCGCCTGGTGGATGACGACGAGCTGGTGCTGCCGACCGCCCAGGAGTTGGCCGCTCGCCTCGCCGCCGGCCCGACTGTCGCCTACGGGGCGATCAAGCGGCAGCTCTCCATCGCCGACGCCGGCACCCTCGCCGACGCCCTCGCGGCCGAGGCGCAGGCCCAGTCGATCTGCGGCGCCACCGCCGACCACCGGGCGGCCACGTTCGCCTTCGTCGGCAAGCAGAAACCGGTCTTCGAGGGACGCTGAACGCAATTCGCACGCCGCCCTTACCGTCCTCGAACACGGGCCGCCTAGCGTCGGCCGGTATGAGCGATCGTGAAGCGGTGGCGCATCTGCTGCGCCGGGCCACCTTCGGGCCGACCGCAGACGAGGTGGACGCCGCCGAGCGGGCTGGGCCGGCGGCAACCCTGGACAGTCTGCTCGCACCTGCCCGGGCCGACCGTGGTGCGGCGGCCACACCGCCGCCGCCGCTGGCCGCCGACCCCTATGCCGCACTGACCAAGGAATCCACCCGCGAGCAGCGTCAGGCAGCCAGCGCGGAGCGGCGCAAGCAGCTCCAGCAACTCACCGGATGGTGGCTGGACCGGATGGTCGCGGCCGAGGACGGGCTGACCGAGAAGTTGGTTTTCTTCTGGCACGGGCACTGGGCGACCAGCGCGCAGAAGGTCAAGTCGGCACGGGTGATGCAGGGCCAGTTGGAGACGCTGCGCCGGCACGGACGTGGGCCGTTCGGCCCGCTGGTCACCGCGATGGTGCGCGACCCCGCCCTGATCATCTGGCTGGACGGGCAGAAGAACACTCGCAAGGCACCGAACGAGAACCTGGCTCGCGAGCTGATGGAGCTGTTCACGCTTGGCATCGGCGCGTACACCGAGGCCGACGTGAAGGCCGGCGCGCGAGCCCTCACCGGCTGGGTGGTCGACAAGACCACCGCTGTCGCCCGCTTCGAGGCCAAACGGCACGACCCCGGCGAGAAGACCATCCTCGGGCAGAGCGGCCGGTTCGACGCCGAGGCGTACGCCGGGCTGCTGGCCGGCCAACCCGCGGCGGCGACGTTCGTGGCCGGGCGGCTCTGGTTCCGCTATGCCGGCACCGAGAGCCCGGCACCGGAGGGCCTGTCCGGAGCGGACACCGTCGCGACCCTGCGGGCGATCTTCTCGGCGCCGGCCTTCGCCCAGACCCGGGGCACGCTTGTCAAGCAGCCGGTGGAGTGGCTGGTCGGCGCGCTGCGACAGCTCGGCATCCGACCCTCCGCCCTGCCCGAGCAGCAACACAAACAACTACTGGCCGGCCTGAACGCACTGGACCAGGTGCCGCTACGGCCGCCCAGCGTGGGCGGCTGGCCGGCCGGGGCCGCCTGGCTGACCACCTCGTCGTTGCAGGCGCGGTTGCGGACGGCCGAAATGCTCGCCGCGGCGGTGAACCCCGCGGTGCTGGCCCGGCTGACCGCCGCGCCCACCGCCGGCCGGCCGGACGCGCTGGCGCGACTGCTGGTGGTCGACGGCTGGAGCGCGCGTACCCGGGCCGCCCTCACCCCGCTGGCCGGCGATCCCCGCAAGCTGCTGGCCGCCGGCCTGGTCAGCCCCGAATACACAGTCAGCTGAGCGGAGGAGTCGACATGGACACCCAGACCCGACGCAGGTTCCTGGTGACCAGTGGGGTGGTCGGCGCGGGCGCGCTGGCCGCCGGCGCCGGCGCGTACCGCCTGCGGGACCTGCTGGACACCAGCGGCGACCGTGATCCACAGGCTCGCACGCTGGTGCTGGTGACCCTCTACGGCGGCAACGACGGGCTCAACACGGTCATCCCGTACGCCGATCCGGCCTACCGGGCGGCCCGTCCCGAGCTGGCCTACCCGGACGGGGAGGTGCGGCGGTTGGACGACGGCTTCGGCCTCAACCCGGCACTGGCCGGCCTACACCAGCGCTGGTCCGGCGGTGGCCTGGCGATCGTGCGCGGGGTCGGCTACCCGAAGCCCGACCGCAGCCACTTCCGGTCGATGGACATCTGGCACACCGCGCAACCGGACCGGCCGGGCAACACCGGGTGGCTGGGTCGTTGGCTGGACCAGGCCGGCGGCGACCCCCGGCTGGCGGTCTCCTTCGAGCCGGCGCTGCCGCCGCTGCTGGCCGGGGCGCAGAGCGCGGGCGCCGCCGTGCCGGTGACCGACCGGAAGGCCGCCAAGGGGCTGCCCGCGGAGACACTTACCGCGCTCGCCGCCGCCGAGGCGGGTGAGTCGGCGGCCCGGGGCCGGGCCGCCGCCTGCTTCGCCGACCTGCGGTCGGTGGACGAGATGATCCGCCAGGTACGCGACTCCGCCGACCCGGACACGGCGGACCCGGACGGCGAGCAGGCACCCGCGACGGCGACCGGCGGGGCCCGCACGCCTTTGGACGCGCAACTGGACCTGGTCGCGCAGTGCGTCGAGGCCGGAGTGTCCACCCGGGCCTTCTCGGTGTCGCTCGGCGGCTTCGACACGCACGCCGACGAAAAGCAGTTGCAGGCCGTCCTGCTGGGTCAGCTGGACCGGGCGCTGACCGGGTTCGCCGACCGGATGAGTCGCACCGAGGCGGGCCGGAAGGTGGTGGTGGCTGTCTACTCCGAGTTCGGCCGCCGCGTCCGGGCCAACGCCTCGGACGGCACCGACCACGGCACCGCCTCGGACGTGCTGCTGCTGGGTGGCGGCGTACGCGGCGGCTGGCACGGGGACGCACCGAGCCTCACCGACCTCGACGACGGCGACCTGAAATACACAACCGACTTCCGGGACGTCTACGCCACGCTGCTGGAACGGGTGCTGGACACCGACCCGGGCCCGGTACTCGCCGACTGGCGAGGACGTCTCGACAAGCTCTTCTAGTCGTCCTCTTCCGGGTCCTGGTTGGCCTCCGCGCCCAGCACGAACGCCTGCATGGCCAGCTCGTCGCCGGACGGCGAGACGAAGGCGGGCAGCTCACGCGGACCCAGCTCCTGCACGTAGGACCAGAACAGCCGGACCGCCTCGGCCCGCGTGCTGGCCTCGATCGGCAGGTCGAGGCTGACCAGCCAGGTGCGCCGTGCCGGGGGCGGACCGAGCTGGTCGGCCAGCGCCCGGAAGGCCGCCGGCTCCAGCGCGGTGACCGGCCCGTCGAGCGTCAGCAGGTCGGCCGGCACCGGCTCGTCGAAGGCCCGCCGGGTGTACGCCACGACGACCGTCCCCGGCTCGACCGGGGACTGCGGATCGTCCGGGTCTTCGCGGTGGCGCTGACCCGACCCGGTGACCCGGCCGAGCGCGACCAGCCGCGGCGGCGCGTCGACAAGCACCGCCACCTGGTCTCCCGGGCCCGGCCGGGTGCTGTCGACAAGCCCGGTCAGCTCCAGCGTGTCGTGCTGCACGAGCCGCTCGGCCTCGTACCGCTCGGCTGGCAGCAGCACGGCCCAGGCGCCCACGCCGTCGGCACGGCCGGATTCGCCGGCCCGGTACGCGGTCTCGGTCGTCATGTCAGCCATCCCATCACGTCGCCGATGGGAGGGTGACGTGACAGCCGACGATGTGATCGTCGACCATGCCGGTGGCCTGCATCAGCGCGTAGGCGGTGGTCGGGCCGACGAACCGGAAGCCGCGCTTCTTGAGCGCCTTGGCCATCGCCGTCGACTCCGGGGTGATCGGCGCCAGCTCGCCGAACGAGGCGGGGCGGGTCGGCCGGGGCTCCGGTGCGAAGGACCAGAGCAGCGCGGACAACCCTTCCGGCACCTCCAGAGCGGCGCGGGCATTGGCGATCGCCGCCTCGATCTTGGCCCGGTTACGGACGATGCCGGCGTCGGCGAGCAGCCGGGTCACGTCGGCGTCGGAGTATCCGGCGACCGTCGGGATGTGGAACTCGTCGAAGGCCAGCCGGAACGCGGGGCGTTTGCGCAGGATGGTCAGCCAGGACAACCCGGACTGGAACGCCTCCAGCGTCATCCGCTCGTAGAGCGCGTCGTCGCCGCGCAGCGGCCGCCCCCACTCGGTGTCGTGGTAGACGGCGTAGTCGGGGGTGCTCGACCCCCAGGCGCAGCGAGGCAGCCCGTCGGCACCGATCACCAGGTCAGTCACGTCGTACACGCTAGGGCATCGCTCCGACATCCCGTCGCCGCCGGCACCGGGCTGGCGGCCGGCGGCGGGAGCGCTCAGGGCAGCCGGCCCTGCTCGACCAGACGGGCGAACCTCTTCAGCGCCTGGGTGAGGCCGAGCTTGGAGCCGGGCCAGAGCACCGGCCACGCCAGTCGACCGGCCCGGCCGCCCGGCAGGTGGAACCACTCGTGCCAGACGACCTGGGTACGGTCCCGGCCCAGTTGGGTACAGCGCAGCACACCCGGCCCGCGCAGCAACTGGCCGTAGTGCACCACGCCGATCTCGTACGGCTCGTCGACCCGGACCACCCGCATCTCGTCGCGCAGCACGGCCCGGCCGAGCGCTGTCACAGCCTCGATGCGGCTGCCCTCGCGCCCGTCGCCCTCGACGACGCGCACGCGGGTGAACGGGATCCAGTCGGACTGACGGTCCCAGGCGAGCAGGGCGGCGAAGACCCGCTCGGCGGGAGCGTCGACGAGCACTGTGGCGGTTACCTCACCAGCGCCGGGTTGGGCGGCCTCACGAAGATCGTCGGCGCCCCCCGGGCCGGTCACGCCGACTCCGACCGAACCGTCGCGCCGTGCTGCCCGGTGCCGTCGGCGGGTGCGCCGTCGGTCTGCTCAGAATCGGCCGCCGCACCACTGGCCGGCACGACGGCCGGCGCCACACCGTCGGAATCCGCCGATGACGAGGTGGCGGCGGGCTCGGGGTCAGCGCCGGTCGAGCCGACCGGGGCAGCTCCGGAGCCCACCTCGTCGGCCGGCGACTCGGCCGCGTCGGGCTCGGCCGCGTCGGCCTTCGCCACGTCGGCCGCCTCGGGGTTCGTCGCCCTGCTGGCGGACTGTTCGCGGGCGTCGCGCAGCACGTCCGCGTCGTCGGTGCGGCCCGCACGCAACGCGGTGACCTCCGCCTCCAGTACGCCGATCAGCTCCGACTTGTAGCCGATGTCGTAGGCGGCACGGCGCATCGCCTGATCGACCTGGGCCATCCGGTACCCGCGCAAACCGGTGTCGAAACGGACCGCACCCACGTCGGACTCGCGCAGTGGCCGGGTGCCTGGCAACGCCACGGCCTGCGAATCCGGCTCGGCGGGCACCAGACCGGGATCGCGGCCGCTGACCAGCACCGTCACGCCGAATATCACCGCCGCAACCGTCAATGCCACGACCAGGAGGAGCAGAAGCTGACCCATGTACTGATCGTGGCACGGCAGCCGGCCGGGAGCGACCCCGCCACCCGTCCCGATCGCGATCCGTACCGACGCCGCCCGGACTTGCGGTCGGGCCACCGACTAGCGTCGGGGTCGGCCGACGCGGCGGCGACGGCAGACTCTCGGGAGGCGGGCATGGCCGGGGCGCTTCGGCTGGGCGGGCGCACGTTCGCCCCCGACGAGCTGGTGGTGATGGCGATCGTCAACCGCACCCCGGACTCGTTCTTCGACCGAGGGGCCACCTACGCCGCTGACAGCGCTCTGCGCGCGGTGGAGCGGGCTGTGACGGAGGGTGCGGCGATCATCGACATCGGCGGGGTCAAGGCCGGCCCCGGCGCGGAGGTGGACGTCGTCGAGGAGATCCGCCGCACGGTGGACACCATCGCCGCCGTCCGGGCCGCGTTCCCAGCGGTGGTGATCTCCATCGACACCTGGCGCGCCGAGGTGGCGACGGAGGCCGTGGCTGCCGGCGCCGACCTGCTCAACGACACCTGGTCGGGTGCCGATCCGGCCCTGGCCCGGGTGGCCGCCCAGACCGGCGCGGGCCTGGTCTGCTCGCACGCCGGCGGCCTGGTCCCACGGACCCGGCCGCACCGGGCCGCCTTCACCGACGTGGTCAGCGACGTGGTCGCGACGGTGACCGGGCTCGCCGAGCGAGCGGTGGCAGCCGGGGTACGCCCCGACGGCATCCTCATCGACCCGGCGCACGACTTCGGCAAGAACACCCGGCACTCCCTGGAGATCACTCGCCGACTGGGCGAGCTGACCGACACCGGCTGGCCGGTGCTGGTGGCGCTCTCCAACAAGGACTTCATCGGTGAGTCGCTGGACCTGCCGGTGCCCGACCGGCTGGAGGGGACGCTCGCCGCGACGGCGGTCTCGGCCTGGCTGGGTGCCCGGGTGTTCCGGGCCCACCAGGTCGGGCCGACCCGCCGGGTGCTGGACATGGTGGCCTCGATCCGGGGCGACCGCCCACCGTCGGCGACCCGCCGCGGCCTGGCCTGACCGGTCGTCGCCGGAACCGACCGTCAACGGCCGGGCTGACCGGCCCGATCGCCGGAGGTCGTGACGCTCAGGTCCAGCGGAGGATGTTCCTACGCCAGGCGTAGAGGATGCCGAGCGCGAGCACCGCCACGAACACCGCCATCTCCACCACCGTCACCAGACCGAAGCCCGGCCGGTCGAAGACCACCGCCCAGGGGAAGAGGAACACCGCCTCGACCGCGAACAGCACATACAGGTACGCGTAGACGTAGTAGCGGATCTGCATCTGTGCCCAGTCCGCGCCCACCGGGTCGAGCCCGCACTCGTAGCTGGCCCGCTTGCCCGGCGGGTCGGCCGGACGCGCGGGGCGTAACACCCGGTTGGCCGAGAACGCCGTAACAAAGAACAGAACACTGGCGAGCAGCAAGAGCCCGAGCGTCGCGTACGAGCCCAGGTATCCGGTCACAGTCGGGAGCCTACCGTCCGCCCGGACGGGTCGTCCCAAACACGTTACGGATTTGTTTCCGGGTTGGGACTAGTGCGCTGGGGCAACTATTACCGAACATTGGACACCCACCCATGCACCGGAGGACAGATGGCCCGCCTGAAGGCATCGCCCGGTAAGCGGGCGAAGGGGCGGCGCCCCGTGTCCCTGCTGGGGACCTCGCTCGCGCTCGGTCTGCTCGTCGCGCTCGCCGTGGGGCCGGCCTGGGCCAGCGCGGCAACGCCGGACGCGGACCCGGTCGTGGCGCTGACCGACCCGGTCAGCGAACCCGGGGGTGACCCCGGCACCAGCCCGACGGAGGACCCGACCCCGACCGAGGAGCCGGGCGGGTCTCCGGAACCGACAAACCCGGCGCCGGAGACCACCGCGCCGCCGCCGGAGACCCCGCCGCCGGCGCCGGAGACCACCGCGCCGGAGGTGCCGCCGGCGCCGAGCAACACCGCGCCCGCGCCGGGCGGACCACCCACACCGGCGCCCCCGCTGCCGCCGGCGCCGCCGGTCCCGCCGGTCCGGCCCCCCGCCCCGGGCCCGGAGGCACCGCCGCCGAATCCGCTCGGTGTGCAGGTCACCACCCAGGACGTCATCCTCACCAAGGCGTACTGGAACGCGGCCAGCACGGCCACCACCCTGCAGGTCACCGTCAACAACACCGGCACGACAACGCAACGGATCCGGCTCTCGTACACGCTGCCGGCCGGGCTGACCGATGCCGGGACGAAGGGCTGCGCCGCCGCCGGCGGGGGTGCGTACCACTGTGGGGCCTGGACGGCCGGAGCCGGCGTCCGGTTCAGCGCTCTGCTCCGGCTGCGGGTCGACGGCGCCGCGTGGCGCAAGATGCCCCTCGCCGGCTCCGTCCAGGTCGTCGCGGACGCGCCGGGAGTGCCCGGGGAAGCGGTCGACAACCAGGGTTTCGCTGTGCTCTTCCCGCCCGGTCCGCCGGTGCCCGGGATAACGCTGGCCGCCGACGAGGTCGGCTTCGACATCAGCGGCACCGCCAGCGCCCTCACGCTCCGGCTGGGCAACACCGGCACGGTGGACGCCGACGGCCGGGTAGAAATCGTCCTGCCGGCCGGGGTGACCGTCCCGACCCCGCCGCCCGGTTGCGTGGCGGTCGACCCGACCCGGACCCGCTGCGACGCGGGCACTGTGGCGGCGGGCCGGACCGCCGAGTTGCGGCTGCCGGTGGAGGCGACGCCGCAGGCCCAGCGGGAAGCGCCGTTGTCCGGCGCCGTGATCGGCCAACTCGACCCACGCAGCGGCCCGACCCGGCAGATGCAGATGAGTTTCCGGATCACCGCGGCGGCCGCGCTGGCCACGCCGGTGGTCTCACCGCCCGCGCCGACCGGCTCCCAGGGCGTACTCCCCGGGGGTGCTGCCGCCAACGACGACGGCACGACCTCGGTGCGGCGCACCGCGATCATCCTGATCGCGGTCTCCACGCTGCTGGTGGTGCTGGCTCTCACGCTGGCCACCATCTCGCTGCGTCGCCGGCTCGCCGGCCCGACGCCCGAGCCGGCGCCGCGCACCGCCGACTGATCGACGAGCGACCCCGGACCGGGTCTGTTCGGGGTCGCCGGGGTGGACCCGTGGTGATCTGAATTACGGCGGGCGGGGCATAACCGCGCAATGGCGGGCATTTCTCCGCCCAGTCCGGTCCCAGTCGGCGGACCTCCGGCGCTGGTTAGGGCTCCCTTAGACGTAGGCTCTCAGATGAGGTACGACAGCGGCCGGACCAGCCTGGGGCGGTGCGGTGAAACGTCGCGTCAAGGAGGTTCCGTGGCCGGGCAAGGCGAGGTCAAGCTCTGCGAGCCCCGAACGAAGGTGGCACAGTGACCAAGCAGATCCGTCAACTCGACCGGGTGGTCATCCGGTTCGCCGGTGACTCCGGCGACGGCATGCAGTTGACCGGCGACCGGTTCACCTCGGAGACGGCGCAGCTCGGCAACGACATCTCCACGCTGCCAAACTTCCCCGCCGAGATCCGGGCTCCCGCCGGCACCCTGCCCGGTGTGTCGAGCTTCCAGGTGCACTTCGCCGACTACGACATCCTCACCCCGGGCGACGCGCCCAACGTGCTGGTGGCCATGAACCCGGCAGCCCTCAAGGCCAACCTGGCCGACCTGCCGCGCGGCGCGGACATCATCGTCAACACCGACGAGTTCACCAAGCGCAACCTCGCCAAGGTCGGCTACCAGGCCAGCCCGTTGGACGACGACTCGCTGGCCGGCTACGTCGTGCACCCGGTGGCGCTGACCTCGATGACGGTCGGCGCGCTCGCCGACCACCAGGTGTCCAAGAAGGACGCCGAGCGGTCGAAGAACATGTTCGCCCTCGGTCTGCTCTCCTGGATGTACTCGCGACCCTACGAGTCGACGCTGCGCTTCCTGGAGCGCAAGTTCGCCTCCCGTCCGGAGCTGGTCGCGGCGAACGTCGCCGCCTTCCGGGCCGGCTGGAACTTCGGCGAGACGACCGAGGACTTCGGGGTCCGCTACGAGGTCAAGCCGGCGAAGATGAAGCCGGGCACCTACCGCAACATCACCGGCAACGCGGCGCTCTCGTTGGGGCTGGTCGCCGCCGGGGTCCGCTCCGGGCTGCCGGTGTTCCTCGGCGCGTACCCGATCACGCCCGCGTCGGACATCCTGCACGAGCTGAGCAAGCACAAGCGCTTCGGCGTCACCACGGTGCAGGCCGAGGACGAGATCGCCGCGGTCGGCGCGGCGCTGGGTGCGTCGTACGGCGGGTCACTCGGTGTGACCACCACCAGCGGCCCCGGCGTGGCGCTCAAGAGCGAGACGATCTCCCTCGCGGTGGCGCTGGAGCTGCCGCTGGTGATCGTGGACGTGCAGCGCGCCGGCCCGTCGACAGGCATGCCGACCAAGACCGAGCAGGCCGACCTCAACATGGCGCTCTACGGCCGGCACGGCGAGGCCCCGGTCGCGGTGATCGCGCCCCGGTCGCCGTCGGACTGCTTCTTCGCGGCCCTGGAGGCGGCCCGGATCGCGCTGACCTACCGCACCCCGGTGATCCTGCTCTCCGACAACTACGTCGCCAACGGTTCGGAGCCGTGGCTGCTGCCGGACGTGGAGTCGCTGCCCGACCTGCGGGTCGAGTTCGCCACCGAGCCCAACGGCGAGGACGGCACCACCTTCCTGCCCTACCTGCGTGATCCGGAGACCCTGGCCCGGCCGTGGGCGATCCCCGGCACGGCCGGGCTGGAGCACCGGATCGGTGGCCTGGAAAAGGCCGACAAGACCGGCGACATCTCCTACGACCCGGCCAACCACGACTTCATGGTGCGCACCCGGGCCGCCCGGATCGAGGCGATTCCGGTGCCGGACATCGAGGTGGAGGACCCGGACGGCGACGCCCGGGTGCTGGTCCTCGGCTGGGGCTCGACGTACGGGCCGATCGGCGCGGCGTGCCGCGGCGTGCGTCAGCGCGGCCTGTCCATCGCCCAGGCGCACCTGCGGCACCTGGCGCCGATGCCGGCCAATCTCGGTGCGGTGCTGCGCTCGTACGACAGGGTGGTCATCCCGGAGATGAACCTGGGCCAGCTCGCCCACGTCATCCGGGCCCGCTACCTGGTCGACGCGATCAGCTACAACCAGGTCCGCGGCCTGCCGTTCACGGCCGCCGAGCTGGAGACGACGCTGGAAGAGGTCCTGAAGAATGTCTGAGCCCATCGCCCTCAAGCTCACCGCGAAGGACTTCAAGTCCGACCAGGAGGTGCGCTGGTGCCCCGGCTGCGGTGACTATGCGATCCTCGCGGCCATCCAGCAGTTCATGCCGGAGTTGAACATCCCCCGCGAGCGGACCGTCTTCGTCTCCGGGATCGGCTGCTCGTCGCGCTTCCCGTACTACATGAACACGTACGGGATGCACTCGATCCACGGCCGCGCCCCGGCCATCGCGACCGGCCTGTCGGTGTCCCGGCCGGACCTGTCGGTCTGGGTGGTCACCGGCGACGGCGACGCGCTCTCCATCGGTGGCAACCACCTGATCCACGCGCTGCGACGCAACGTCAACCTCAAGATCCTGCTGTTCAACAACCGGATCTACGGTTTGACCAAGGGCCAGTATTCTCCGACGTCCGAGGTCGGCAAGGTCACCAAGTCGACTCCGGCCGGCTCGGCGGACGCCCCGTTCAACCCGCTCTCGCTCGCCCTCGGCGCGGAGGCCAGCTTCGTCGGTCGGACCATCGACTCCGACCGCAAGCACCTGCAGTCGGTGCTGCGGGCCGCCGCCGAGCACGAGGGTTCGGCGTTCGTGGAGATCTACCAGAACTGCAACATCTTCAACGATGGGGCGTTCGAGCAGCTCAAGGACCCGTCCACCCGGGACGACTACCTGATCCGCCTGGAGCACGGGCAGCCGATCACGTTCGGGGCCGATGGGCAGTTCTGTGTGGTGCACCCGCCGGGCGCCTTCGGCCTGGAGGTCCGGGAGACCAGCTCGGTCCGCCCGGAGGAGATCGTCGTGCACGACGCGACGGTGAGCGACCCGGCGTACGCCTTCGCGCTGTCCCGGCTGCCCGGCCTCGACCTGCGCAACACCCCGATCGGGGTGTTCCGCTCGGTGGACCGACCGTCCTACGACAGTGTGGTGCAGGGTCAGCTCGCGGCGGCCAAGGCGACGGTCACCGAGAGTCCCGAGCAGCAGCTCGCCGGCCTGCTGGCCAGTGGCGACACCTGGACGATCCTCTGATCCGACAGTGTTGACGAGAGCGGCCGTCCCCGAACCGGGGGCGGCCGCTCTCGTCGTACCGGCGCTGCCTCAGCGCTGAGCCGAGGCCAACGTCCAGAGGTTGTCGATCTCCTTCTCGGTCGCCGCGAGACTCGCCTCGTGCAGCGGGATCAGCTCGGCCATCGCCGGAACCGAGGGCGCCAGGGTCAACTCGGTGCTGATGAAGCGCGGCTCCATGCCGGTGAGGGACAGGCCGTGCGGGAGCCACGGCTCCGCGTGGTCCCAGCCGTTGCGCGGGGTGCCCTCGCCGTAGCCGCCACCCCGGGTGGCCAGCACCACGAACTCGCGCTCGCCGAGCATGCCCTGCTGGGTCGTCGGGTCGTACGCGAGGCCGGGCACGATCAGGTGGTCGACCCAGGACTTGACGCTGCTGGGCGCGCCGTAGTTGTAGAGCGGCAGACCGAGCAGCACGACGTCGGCCTGCTTCACCTCGTCGACAAGCCGCTCGCTGAGTTCCCAGGATTCGCGCTGGGCAGGGGTGTGCTGGTCCGGCGGCGTCATCCGAGCCAGGCCGCCCGCCGCGTCGAGGTGCGGCAGCGGATCCGCGCCGAGGTCCCGGTAGGTCACAGTGCCGTCCGGGTGGGCCGCACGCCACGTGGCGACCGCGCGGGCGGTGAGTCGACGGCTGACCGACCAGTCACCCCGAATGCTTGAGTCGATATGCAGCAGATGCATTATTCCTCCTACAAGGATCGTCTGTGCAGCACCAACTATTTATAGCAGGCCGATGTTCCATCTGCTCGGTAGACTGGGTCACATGTCCGCCCTGCCGCCTGACCCCTCGGAGCACCGCTCGGGCGCACTCCTGGACCATCTGGCCCGGCGGATGCGGTTGCGGTCGGAGTCGGTGCTGGCGCCGCTGGGCCTACGGCCGCGGCATCTGGTCGCGCTCACCGTGCTGCGCGCCGGCGGCGGCACCAGCCAACAGGCGCTCGCCACCATCCTGGAGATGGACAGCACGAACATTGTCGGGCTGCTCAACGACCTGGAAGCGGAGCAACTGATCGAGCGTCGCCGCTCACCGGAGGACCGCCGCCGACACGTCGTCGAACTCACCGAAGACGGTGCAAAACGCCTCAACCAGGCCGAATGCGCCCTCGCCGGAGCCGAGGACGAGGTGCTGGGGGCGCTGGCTCCCGGCGAGCGGGAGACGCTCTACGAACTGCTCCGGCGAGCCTCCACCACGACGCCGGTGAGCTGCACCGAGGCGATCCGCGCGGCCGACGAGACCTGCTGACGCCGCACCACTACCGCCACCCTGACGACCGGACGATCAGCCATCCTGACGGGCGGCGGCAAGGCCGTGCGGGGGGTGGGTGGGACGGTCAGGCGGTCGTCGCCGACTGCGGACGGTCGTCGCGGACATGCACCAGCATGTCGCCGGTCTCGATCACCGCGCCGGCCCGGTCGGCCAGGCTGACCACCTTGCCCCGCCGCACCAGGGCGATCACCAACGAGTCCAGCTCGCGGGGCGAGCGACCCACCTCGTTCCGCTCCGCCGAGCGCATCGCCAGCGCCATGCCCTGGCCCGGAGTGAGCAGATCCTCCACCACGTCGATCAGCGGCGGAGCCGAGGTGGACAGGCCGAGCAGCCGGCCCGCGGTGGCCGACGAGACGATCACATGATGCGCGCCGCTCTGCTTGAGCAGCGGCGCGTTCTCCGCCTCGCGGGCCGCCGCGATGATCCGGACCTGCCCGGCGGTGAGCTGCCGTACGGTCAGCGCGACAAGCACCGACGCGTCGTCGCTGTCGGTCGCGATGATCACGGCCTTGGCGTTCTTGACGTGCGCCTCGTTCAGCACCGACGAGCGGGTCGCCGAGCCCTCGATCGCCACCAGACCCGCGGAGGTGGCCTGCCGCAGCGCGGCGGCGCTGCGCTCCACCACCACGATCCGCGACCGGTCCAGACCATTCTCCAGCAGGGCGGAGACCGCGCTTCGCCCCTTGGTGCCGTAGCCGCAGATGATGACGTGGTCCTTCACGCTTCTCCTCCACCGCGACAGGCGACGGCCGGTCCGGTACTGCTCGGTCAGGACTTCCAGGGTGGTGCCGACCAGGATGATCAGGAAGATCACTCGGGCCGGAGTGATGAAGAGGACGTTGACCAGCCGGGCCGACTGCGCGGCCGGCGTGATGTCGCCGTAGCCGGTAGTGGAGAGCGACACGACCGCGTAGTAGAAGCAGTCGAGCAGGGTCAGGCCGTCCTCGTTGACATCACGGTAGCCGGCCCGGCCCAGATAGACCGCGGCGACCACGGCGAAGACCAGGCCCAGGGCGGCGGCGAGCCGCAGGCTCAGCGCGCTCAGCGGGCCCCGGCGCTGCGCGGGAAAATGGATCACCGTCGAACCTGCCCCGTCAGCGTCGCCTGCACGAGCACAACATAGCGGGTACGCCATCCCCGGCACGTGCGGGTTGCGCAGTGCGGACAACCGCCAACTGGCACACCCACCTCGCTCGGTGACGTGTCGGGCCCGCGCCGCGCGGCGACGCGGGCCCGCACGGGCAGCCGGCGGGTCCGGCAGCGGGCATGATGGGACTGTTCCCGGACGACGACCGCGAGAGTGAGGCCCGCATGTCGTTACTGCGACGAGTGATCGGCGGGGTGCTGCGCCGCCACCGCCTGCGTCAGGGCCGCACGCTGCGCGAGGTGGCGGCGTCGGCCGACGTCTCGGTGCCCTACCTGTCGGAGGTCGAGCGGGGCCGCAAGGAGGCCTCGTCGGAGGTGCTGGCGGCGATCTGCCGGGCACTCGGCATCAGCCTCGCCGACCTGCTCGGGGAGGCCCGCGACGACATGCGCCGGGTCGAGCCCCGCCTCCCGGCCGCGCCGCGCGCCGCGCTGACCCACCTCGAGCGGGTCGATGCGACTCGACGCGAGATCGGCAACGCCACCCTGCTGGTGGGTCCGCGTACTGGCGGGTTCGTCCTGCACCGCGGGCCGGGGGCGAGCGAGCCGACCCTCAGCGTCGACGGAAAAGCCTCCGCTGGTGGCTCGCGCCCCGGTCCGCGTACCGCCGCCCTGGCTGACAGCGCACAGACCCGGCTGGGCCTGCGGCGGCTGACCGCCGCGTAGGCCGCGCGGTTCTGCCGTCAGCGGATCTGCCGGCGGCAGAATCACTGGGCCAGCCACCGCCGCCGCACGCACGCTGAAGGGGCCGGTCCATCGGGCGGTCCCACCGCTCGCCGGCGTGGTGGAAGGCGGCGGCATGATCTCCTACGGGGTACGGATGCTGGACGGCGCTCAGCCGTCCTTCGGTGACCATGTATTCGAGCGGCTGCTGCGCGAGCGGATCGTCTTCCTCGGCAACGAGGTGACCGAGGAGTCGGCCAACCAGATCTGTGCGCAGATCCTGCTGCTCGCCGCGGAGGACGCCGACCGCGACATCTTCCTCTACATCAACTCGCCGGGTGGGTCGGTGAGCGCGGGGATGGCGGTCTACGACACGATGCGCTACGTCCGCAACGACGTGGCCACGCTGGCGCTCGGGTTCGCCGGCTCGATGGGGCAGTTCCTGCTGTGTGCGGGCGCCGCCGGCAAGCGGTACGCGCTGCCGCACTCGCGGATCATGATGCACCAGCCGTCCGGTGGAATGGGCGGCACCGCCTCGGACATCACCATCCAGGCGGAGAACATGCTGCACGTCAAGCGGACGATGCAGGAGCTGATCGCCCAGCACAGTGGACGGACCCTCGCCGAGATCCAGCAGGACTGGGATCGGGATCGGTGGTTCACCGCCGAGCAGGCCCGAGACTACGGCCTCATCGACCAGGTGCTCACCCGAGCCGAGCAGCTGCCAACGGCGGTCTGAATCCGCCCCGGCCTGCCAGCGCTGCCGCCACTGACGAAAATCGGGTAGCGACCGCCTATTAGGGTCACGTCTATGCGCCGACTGATTCCCACCCTATCGATAGCCCTCGCCGTCGCCCTCGTCGGCGGCTGCGGCACCAATTCCGGCGACTCCGCGGCGCCCGGCGCCTCGGCCGCCCCGTCCAAACTCGAACCGGTCGCCGCCGTCAAGCAGGGCATGGACCGCAGCCTCGCAGGCACGCTCAGCATGCAAGCCTCGGTCAAGGCTGGCAACCAGTCGATCACCCTCGGCGGAAAGATGGACCCCGTCGCCAAAGCGATCCAGATCAGCGGCAACGCTCCGGAACCGATCGAGGTCCGGCTGATCGGCGAAACCGCCTACATCAAGTCGGAGTCGATGGAGGGCGAGAGGCCCTGGATGAAGATCGACCTCGGCAAGCTCAAGTCGACGAGTACGCTGCGCCAGTCGTTCGACTTCAAGTCGCAGACCGGCCTCGTCGGCGGCACCGTGTCCGCCCAAGAGGTGAGCGATGGCCGTTACACCGGCATCGCCGATCTCAACAAGGCGGCCGAGGTCGCCAGCACCGAATCCGGAATGCGGGAGGGCATCGAGTCGTCCGCCAAGTTGGCGAAGGACCCGACGGCGATTCCGTTCGAGGCGACCCTCGACGCCGACGGACGCCTCACCATGCTCTCCTACACCATTGCCACGAAGTCGCTGGGTGACCTCGTCACCGAGATGCGGATGAGCGACTTCGGCAAGCCGGTCACTGTGGACGCCCCACCCGCCGCCGACACCGAGGCGGCCGACGAGGAGATGTACGCCTTCCTCTGACCGGCCGGCACATCGTCGGCGTCACCAGCGTGGGCTGCGGGTTTCCCGCAGCCCACGCTGCGTCAGCCGACAAGCGCGACCCGGCGTGGCACACGCTGCGAGAACGCTGTGCCCCAGCTCACAGCACCGCAGGTAACAATCCGCGGCACCGATCCGTCCTTGAGGCAGACAACCACAAGGGAGGGCACATGTTCGCCGCTTACGTCACGATCACGATTCTCGCCTCGGTCTTCACCGGCATCGCCGCCGTCACCTACCTGATCGGCCACGACTATCCGAAGGCCCAGGCCGACATGAAGCGCTTGCCACACTCGTGGTTGCCCCGGTTGGGCCTGGCGCTGGCGGCGGGCTCCCTGGGGCTGCTGGCCGGATTCGCCGTACCCCTGCTGGGCACCCTCGCCGCCGCTGGCCTCGTGCTGTACTTCGTCGGCGCGCTCATCGCGCACCTGCGGGTGGGTTCCCGCCACCTGGTGGGGTGGGCGGTGTTCTTCTCCACCACCGTGGCCACGCTGGCGGTGAACCTGGCCTACCACTGGTGATCCGGGCACCGCGCCGCCTGCGGTAGCCACTTATTTGTGGGTACTTGCCGGCGCGTGGGCGCGGGGTGAATCTGGTGGTGGGCAGTCGCGGCCGGGTTTACGGGGAGGTGGCCGATGTTCCAGGAAGCCCGCCCGCCTCGGTGAGCTTCGCCAGGCGGCGGTGGCCCCAGTCGGAAACGGGAGCCAACGCCTCG
This sequence comes from Micromonospora sp. NPDC005215, assembly GCF_040607915.1. Taxonomy (NCBI): domain Bacteria; kingdom Bacillati; phylum Actinomycetota; class Actinomycetes; order Micromonosporales; family Micromonosporaceae; genus Micromonospora; species Micromonospora sp. NPDC005215. The sequence continues at coordinate 81,397 of NZ_JBEXHQ010000001.1, forward strand.
GCGAGTTCGCGGCCGAACGCGGTCAGGGAGTACACGGTCTTCAGCGGCAGCACCTCGTGCACCTCCCGGTGCACCAGTCCGTCGGTCTCCAGCTCACGAAGCGCCTGAGTCAGCACCTTCTCGGTGAGGCCCGGCAGTTGCCGGCGCAGCTCGCCGGGCCGGTGCGGGCCGGACTCCAACAGCCAGAGCAGAGCCGTCTTCCATTTGCCGTCGATCACGGCGATCGCGGCGGTCACCCCGCAGACGTTCAGGTCCTGCGCCCGACTGCGCGTCATCCTCGCCCCATTCGTAACCTTTAATATGCTTTCCGGGAGTTGAATCATGTCCTCGTACTCCGAAAAGTCTGTCACGGTGCTGGGTCTGGGGCCGATGGGACGGGCCCTGGCCGGCGCGTTCCTGGACGCCGGCCTACGGACCACGGTCTGGAACCGAACCCCGGGCCGGGGACCGGAACTGGTCAAGCGAGGCGCCATCGCCGCCCCCTCAGCCGAGGACGCGGTCGCCGCGAGTGAATTGACAGTTGTCTGCGTGGTGAACTACGACGCGTCCGACGCCATCCTGGGACGCGACGCGGTCACCGACGCGCTCCGGGGGCACACGGTGGCGAACCTGACCGCGGACACGCCGGGGCGGGCCCGGGACACCGCGCAATGGGCGGCCAGGCACGGCATCGGGTACCTGGACGGTGCGATCATGACACCGATCTCCACCATCGGGACACCGGCCGCGGTGTTCATCCACAGCGGGCCGACGCACCTCTACCAGGAGCATCGGCCGGCGCTGGACGCGCTGGGCGGCATCCACACCCACCTCGGCGAGGAGATCGGCCGGGCAGCGGCGTACGACATCGCGTTGCTCGACATCTTCTGGACCGCGATGGCGGGCTATGCGCACGCGTTGGCGGTGGCGCGGGCGGAGGGCGTCACCGCGCGGGAACTGGCCCCGTTCGCCAGGGGCATCGGCGCGATCCTGCCGCCAATCTTCGAACAGGCCGCAGAGGAGGTGGACAGCGGCAGCTTCTCCGGCGAGGGCAACCCCATCACCTCCGCGGCATCGTCAATGGCCCATATCGTCCACACCTCCGAGGCCCATGGCATCGACGCTGGCGTGATGCGCGCGGCCGAGGGCATGGCCCGCCGGGTGATCGGACTGGGCCACGGCACCGACGGGTTCATCCGGATTGCCGAGGTGCTGGGGCGGCGCGGGTAGCGGGGTGGTCGCACCTGGTATCTGGTGCGCGGCCAGACGATCAGGGATCGCTCTCTTGCCTGGTGCCCCCGGCAGGATTCGAACCTGCGACACACGGTTTAGGAAACGAACTCGCAAGACTGCGCCTCCCAGGGGCGGGAGTGGACCCGCAGGTCACACCCTACCGATGCAGAGGCACGGAGTAGCGCGTAAGAGTCTGGAAGACACATCCCGTGAGGCCATGGCCTCACGGAGGGTGACCGCCGTTGCGACTTAGACCTTGATCCAAGGCGAGCTTTAGAGCCGGCCAGCCAGCCACCCGGAGTTACCAACAGAAGGCAAAGGGCCGAGCGGCCCGCCGGCTGGCAGATCCGCGACATCGCCGGCCTGCGAAGTCGCCCGATGCCGGGTCGGGGTCGGGGTCGGCTGCAAGTCGAGTCCGGCTAGCGCCGCAACCATCGGGATTCCGCGATTAAACCGCCGACAGTCGGCCCAATCTCCCGCTGGGCTTGCCGCTGCACGCCGACGTCCGGACCCTCCAAGCCGTCCACCCAGCAGGCATGGAGGGCGCATGGCTGACATGGGCAACCAGCTTCGAATCGCTCGCACATGTGTACTAATCCGACAAGGACATACTTTATTACTTGCCTACCCGGCTTGAGCCGCGTATCGTTGCGATTTTCGCAACGCACCGCTACTGTTGGTTCATGGCAGTAACTCGCGAGACGCTCGTTCAACGGGTGGCCAAGGCTATCGCCCAGGCGGGAATCAGTCAGGCTGACCTGGCCAGAAGCGTAAATATCAGCCCCTCTGCGTTGTCCCGCGCACTCTCCGGACAACGCAACTTCAAGTCCCTTGAGATAGCGCTGATCGCCAGAGCCCTCCGCGTATCCGCCGAGTCACTCCTCACCGAGGAGGAACCGCCTGTCGTTGCTCTCGCGGCTCGGGCGCAACCTAACTCTAATCCAGCCGTAGCAGAGGCGCTAACCCGAGTACAGCAGATCCTCGAGCTGGACAACCTGCTGTCCAACCTCGGATTTGAATCAAGTTCCTTGATTGGGCCATTTTCCAGCGACGCTCCCACCCCCTATGAGCAAGGCGAAAGGCTGGCCCAGGAGCTTCGAGACGCGATTGGGATTGGCGCGGAAGATCTTCCTTACGACCTTGCCGAACTGGCCGAGCTGATAGAAAAACGAGTCGGTGTTGACATCGGCTTTGAGTCATTGCCGGCCGGACTCGATGGCCTAAGCATCGCACGAGGAAGTTTGCGGTTGGCGATCGTCGCTAGTGGAGTATCTGCAACACGACAGCGATTCACGCTTGCCCACGAACTGGGCCACCTGATTGCAGGTGACTCGCAAGACCTACTCGTGGATGAAAACCTTTACGGACGAAAGACCCCAGACGAGCGGCGAGCCAATGCCTTTGCGGCGGCGTTCTTGATGCCGGCCGCGTCCATGCAAGCCCATGTTTCACGCGCCTTCCCAAGCGAGGAACTAGTGGCGGGCATGCTTGGCATATACGGCGTCAGCCTGGATGCTCTCGCTTTCCGTTTACACAACCTGGGCCTGGTCAATGCCACGAGCCGCGAGCGAATTCGGTCCATGTCGTCCAGCCGGATCGCGCTACGGAGCGGGCGCGCTGCCGACCTGCAGGCGCGCAACGACCAGCGCGTACCTGGAAACCTCCTTATACGCGCCGCCGAGGCGTACGTCGGCGGCAAGATCAGCGTTCGCCCACTGGCCGGACTTCTGCGAGTAGATCCCGAGCAATTGCTGGACGAGCTTTCACCGCCGAAGCATGATCCGGTGGCAGGCGATTTGGAGGCGGACCTGGACACGCTGGAGCCTGCATTGTGAATGCTCTAGTCGGAAACGTCTTTTTCGATACATGCACGCTTTGGAACTTCGCGGTCGTCGACAGGCTGGACCTCCTAGAGATTAGGTACAGTTGGCGAGCACGCTGGACAGAGACGGTCAGATTCGAGATCGACGAGGGGTATCGGTGCGGTGAACCACGACTCCGCCGCGTCCAAGAGGCGTCATGGCTCGGTGATCCGGTAGAGGTGGAGGGAGATCGGCGCGCGCTTCGGGAGATCGACCTAATTCGCCAAGCGATGGGCGGAACTAGCGCGGACCCACTTAAGCACCTAGGCGAGGCGGAAGTTATCTACCACCTCCAGCGCCGGGAGCCCTCAGGTATATTCATCACCGATGACAGACCCGCCTTGGATTTCGCTCTAAGACGGGGGATATTTGCGCTAGATACTTCGCAAGTGCTCGCTGAATCCTTCACCCAAGGCGAAATTGGATGCCCCGCAGCATACGACCTTATAATTGAAATGGCAGCGAATGAGAGAGGCGTAAAGGTGCCGACCAATCACATGGCCATTTGTCCAACCTGACAACCCACCCTTAATGCTTCGCAAGCAAAGCGGAGGGCAAGCGAGCCGTCTTCAACCTAGATGGGAATCTCATAAATAGAAGAAGACGCGGCTTCGCGCGCCGGCACGGGCGATCAGGACGATGTTGTGGCCGGTCAAGGGTATTGTAATCAATCGGTCAATGTATGAATGGCGCGACCGGTAGCCACCGAGGCCCTTGAAGCGTTTTCTTCCTGGCGAGAGTCTATTCGACGGCGGCGCGGACGTTGCGGTGGTGGCTGTTCAGGTTCTCTCAGGCTTGGCAGGACGCCACCGTCGGCGGGCTTGCGTGTACGGGCATGATCACCTCGCTGCCGCAGTAGCCCCCGTCGGCCACGAAGGGCCGTCCGTTGAGTTGTCTTGGATGCCGTTGGTGCGGTAAACGATCGTTGTTGCGGTTGCCGGGCTGCTGGTTACCCGGAGAGCGATGACGACCTGCACAGCACCTTGGGGTCGTCGAGGGGCTGCGCCCCCGGGAACCGGTGCCGGCGAGGCGGTCGAGGTGGCAGAGCGGCTTAATCTCGGCCCGCAGGTCGTCCGAGACGATCGCCGACGGCCGCTTAACCCCGGCTTACCTCCAGCCAGTACGAGCATGACGTCTCCCAGTTACGTCCAACATCATTTTTGTTGGGAACTCGACGTCATCGCGGGACTGCCGGCCGCCCACGTCGCGACATTGGCGAGCCTCAGCCGTCGTCGCTCAGCGCTGGCGGCAAGGGCGGCTGACGGCTGGCGAGGGCTTGATGAATCAGGCTGGCTCAGTCGCCGCCCGCCGACGCTCGCCAGCTGGCTCGCCCCACCGAGGCACCAGCCGCCCCACGGAAACCCGCGGAGAAGTGCTGGAAGGTGTCGCTTCTTGCGGAAGCGGTGAGGCCACGCGAAGTTCCAGATCAGGGAGATGATCTGTGTTTTGCCTGGTGCCCCCGGCAGGATTCGAACCTGCGACACACGGTTTAGGAAACCGATGCTCTATCCCCTGAGCTACGGGGGCGCGAGCGCACAGTCTAGCGACATGGGCTCCACCTGGGGTGGCAGGGAGTGGCTTACGCTCACCCACGTCACCCGGACTGCCGTTCTCGCAGCCCCAGGACCACACGCACACGTGGTGATGGGTCTTGCCGACGTCGACGCCGGCCCACCGGCTGCCCATCGTCCTGAAGTCTGCGTCCGTTGGCGGCGGCCGTCCGGGGCGTCACGCCAGTACGTCGCGGCGGCCGCTACGAGCCTTTCCGCATTTTGGCGACGGTCGCCGGGCGGCGAACCATACGTCAGATGTCGAGGCCGGCGAGGTTGAGGCGTTCGAGCAGGCTGGGCTTTCGGGCGTGCACCGCCCGTAGCTCGGCCAGCCGGTTTCGGAACGATGTGCTGTCTCCGTCGCGTTCGCCGAGGTCGCGCAGATCGACGAGGAGTTGAACTGCGGTGTCGTACTCGCGGGGTTTCTTGGTGGCGATGAGTTCGTCGAACCGCAGCCATGCGGCGGATTGATCGACCGCGAGTGTGTCGAGGTGCCGTTGCCGAGCTGCTGCGGCGGACCGTTCCCGGCGAACCCGGTCGCGTTCGCGCTGCTCGGTGTCCCGTCGTTCCCGTTCGGCGCGCAGGTCCACGGCGGTGGCGAGCAGTTCCGCAGCGGTACGGGCAGCCGTCGGGGTGGACGCGTCGGTGCGGTGTGTGTCGCGATACCGGCGCAGCAGTCCGCTGCGTAGATGGCTGTGGCCGCCGGTGATCAGGTTGGTCAGGATGGCGTCCTTGTCCCGGGCGGGCAGCCCGACGACCCAGGTGCGTAGTTGCGCAGCGGTGGGTTCGCCGGCGGCGGCCGGCGCCGACCCGGCTGCCGCGGCCGCGATCAGGTCGGGGTCGATGCGCAGGAACTCGGCGACGGCGGTGAGGGGCGCGTCGAGGGTCGTTAGTCCGGCCGGCACCGGCGGTTCGGGCTCGCCGTCGGCGATCTCCTCCGACTGTACGCAGCGCAGCCAGGCCAGGTACAGCAGTCGCAGGTCGCCGGCGGCGAGGCCGGCCCGGACCGGGATAATGGAGGCGAGCAGACCGTGGCCGCCGAGGTCCCACTCGTCGGTGCCGTCCTCGTCCTCGTCATGGAGGTCGATGATGACGTGCTCGCCGGCGGTCCAAGCGGACACGCTGTCACCTTGGCGGTACTGGGCGACGGTTGCGGGGTCGAGCACGTGTTTCGGTAGCCGCAGCATGAGCTGGCGAGTGCCCCAGTTCGCCAGGTACAGGTGCGCGTCGAAGTATCGTTCCATCAGCTTGCGCGGGTCGCCCTTGAAGTTGCCCCACTCGTAGGTGTTCACGAAGCTGGTGGCGGTGATGTCGGCCCGGGTGGACAGCGACCGCAGCTCGGCCCGCTCCCGGCCGGTAAGGGGTCGGTCGACGGCGGTGAACTCGTAGTACTGGTACTCGCTCACCGTGGCCTACCTCCCGGCCCAGTGCCGGTAGGCGTCGATCCACCCGGCGCCGTCCGGCGCGGGGGTGGGTAGCTGCAGGTCGAGTAGGTCGGTCCTCTGCCGGTGGCGGCCTCGGGCGCAGACCGCGCCTATGCTGTCCGCGGCCAGGTCGATCTTGCCTACGGTGACCTCGACGCCGAGGACGGTGGTGTTGAACAGCACCGCCAGATGTTCATCGATCATGGCGAACAGGCCGGTGAGCTGCTCGTCGTCGCCGTACGCGTCGACAGTGGCGTCCTCGACCATCGCCTCCAGAGCGGCGTTCCCTTCGATGCCATCGGCAGAGGATATCGAACCGGTGCCGAGGTGTTCGGAGCCCGATGCGCGAGGATGGTCGGCATGGGTTCAGTGGCCGAGTTCGTCGATCTTTGGCCCGTACCGGCGCTGCCGGGTGGAAGTCCGGCGGGCGACCAACATCAACCGACGCAGGACATCACCACAGCCACCGGCGGACTACCGGAGCTACGGTGACCGGAGGCCCTACGTGGTGGCCGAAACCCTTGCCGAACTGCACGGCCCGACCGAAGGCACGGTGACGCTTCCGCGTCATCTCGACTGGTCCGGGCAGGCCGAGTACGACCTGAACCGGATCGCACGCCTGGCCAGCATGTACAAGGTGGTGCTCACCGAAGCCAATACGGTCGAGGATCTGAACACCTGGCTCAATGGCGACCCCCTCCGGCGGCTCTGGCCCACCATCTGGCTGCCACCCCAGCTCCGTCAGCGCTGGGAGGAAGCCTTTCCCGAACTCGCCGCAACCCGCAGCAACGCGGCGTAGCGGTGGACCCCTTCCACGAACGCCTCGCCCGTACCGGACTCGGAGCGGCCGATCGATACGGCTTCGCTCTGGCCGGCGGTTACGCCGTTCGCCGAATGGCGCCGTGAACTGCTCGGCGCGGAGGAACCCGGTCGACCTGACAGCTCCTTCAGCTGATCCCACGGGGCTCAGTTGGCGCCCTGCGCTCTTGGCCTCTTAAGGCATAAACAAAGAATTTCGCCGAGGCCCAGGGTGACTCTACTTCCAGCTTTTGGCAGCGATAAATCGACAGCATCTCTCGCGGGCTTCGAGGGCTGACTCAGGTCACGACGCGGATGCCGGTCAGCGTCCGGCAGGAATCCCGCACGACGTTCAGCGCCCGGATCAGCCACGGGCTGCGCTGGACCCGCAACTCGTCGTCCCATGCCATGCCCCTGGATCGGGGCCTGCCGGCGTCCGCGAGGGTCACAGCCAGGTCTCCGTTGTCTGTAAGGTGCGGAAGTGACAAGAAGCGAGCGGCTCGCGGAGCAGTTGGACTGGTACTGGCACAGAAGCCTGCGGCCGCGGCTGGACGGTCTTACCGATGTGGAGTACCTCTGGGAGCCGGTGCGCGGCTGCTGGAGCATCCGCCCCCGTGGCATGTCGGCCGCACCGATGTCGGCAGGTTCGGGAGAGTGGACGCTGGACTCCGCGTCCCCTGACCCGGTGCCGGCGCCGGTGACCACGATTGCCTGGCGGCTGGCGCACATCATCGTCTCGTGCCTGGGCTATCGGGTCGGATGGCACTTCGGCGGCCAGGACATCGACTCCCAGACGTTCGCCTACGCGGGGACCGCTGACGAGGCGCTGAAACAGCTCGATGAGTTGTATGGGAGATGGAACGCGGGGGTCCGCGAACTCTCGGACGCTGACCTGGAGAATCCGCCCACGGTGGGTCCCGAGCTGCGTCCCATGGAGGGCATCGTCCTGCACGTCAACAGGGAGTTGATCCATCACGGCGCCGAGATCTCCCTGCTACGCGACCTCTACCGCTGGCAGGACGGAGCCGAACCGCGCCGAATATGACCCTTCGGTAAATCGGCGATCAAGGTTCGGAAACCTACGCGGCCTCCGTGACGCCGACACAGTCATGGTCGACTGTCTACGAGCGGGGTGCCCGGGCGGCGCGGCGACGCGCAGTGAGCCGTCGGGCCTTCACCGCGTTGCCGCAGTCGGCCATGCGACACCAACGGCGGGAACCACTGCGGCTCTGGTCGAGGAACAGCCAGCCACAGCCACCTTCGAGCACCGGGCAGCGGCGCACCCGGGTCAGGTCGGCGGTCAGCATGATGTCGCGGGCGGCCTCGGCGATCCGGTCGGGCACCATCATGGCCGGGACCGTGCCGTAGGTCAGCCGCACCCTCGACGGGTCGAGCACGAATCTTGCTCGGGCGGCCGCGCCGGACCAGCGCTGATGTAGTGCGACCAGCGCGGCGCCGGCCGCGACAGGGTCACCTGCCGTCCCACCGTCCGCGTCGGCGATCGTCGCGAGCAGCACGAGATGCAGCCCCTCACGAACGTCCCGCACGGCGGCCAGTCCCGCGTGCGCCGCCGCGGGCTCGTCAAGCCACGCCCGGCCAACCTGGTCGGCCTCCGCGGCGCTGATCATGCCCACCCGGGCCGACCAGCGCAGCAGAGCGGAGCTATCGGACAGGAAGTCGTGCGGCGACCCGCCCCCTCGCTCGAGTGTGTTGACCAGATCGAGTGCGGGGTGCCCGCCGACCAACGGTAGCTGGCACACGTCGAGTGGCATGCCGAAGAGGCTACCACCTAGACCGCCTAAGACGGTTATTATCCGCTCGGCATCAGGGCTGGCTGGTGAGCACGGCGAAGCCCACCGTTTGGCCTGCGGCTTTAGTCAGCTTTACCCGAGCGGCTTGGTGGCTGAGACCTGCCTGTGCAGTACGGCTTCGCAGGGTGCAGATGGCGAGAGATGTCGAGTTGTCTATGCTACCGTCAAAACCCGATTAGCAAGAATCACGCCGGCGCAGCTGGTGCCTTCGGGATGATCGAGGGTCTCCTGCGTACCGCTTGCGTTGCGGCTTCTTGCCGCACCTTGCCCAAGACCTGGGAGGTAGCCAATGGCGCACCAACGACGCGCGGCCTATGCCCTCGCCGCGTTGTCCGCGGCCACTTTCTGTTACGTCACCACCGAGGTGCTTCCGATCGGGTTGCTCACGCTGATCGCGCCGGACCTGGGACGCTCCAGGTCGGAGGCCGGCCTACTGGTGACCGGATACGCCGTGGTGGTCATGATTGTGGCGCTTCCGCTGACCCGGGTCACTCGGCGAGTGCCCCGGCGCCCACTGCTCGTCGGCTCCCTCGGTGTGTTCGCCGCAGCGACAGCGGTGTCGGCCTTCGCAACCTCCTATGAGGTGTTGCTCGCCGCACGGCTGGTGTCCGCCACCACCAACGGTGTCTTCTGGGGGGTGGTGTTCCCCGTAGCCATCTCGATGTTCCCCGCGAACGTCCGCGGCCGCATCGTGGCTCGACTGTCGATCGGTAACGCCCTCGGCCCGGTCCTCGGCGTGCCGCTGAGCACCTGGCTGGGCGGGCAGGCCGGGTGGCGGGCGGCGTTCGTCGCGATGGCCATCCTCGGCTTCGTGACCTGCCTCGCGGTGGCCCTGCTCCTGCCGAGCGTCACACCCCAGGAGAGTACGGGCGACACCGGGCCACTGCCGGATCGACACCGCTTCGTGGTGCTCCTCGTCGCCACCGTCCTCGCGGTCACCGGCGCCATGGGCGCGTTCACCTACATGACCGTCTTCCTCCTCGACGTCAGCGGGTTCGCCGCAGCATCTCTCGGCATGCTGCTCTTCGTCCAAGGCTCGTTCGGCGTCGCCGGCACCTGGGCGGTGGGCCGGGTCCTGGACCGGTTTCCGCTCGGTGTCGTGCTGGCTCTACTCGGGCTCATCACCGCCGCGATGCTCGGCCTCTACGGAGTGGGCGCGAGCAAGGCGCTGACGATCCCGTTGCTCGCCGTGGCGGGGATGTCGTTCAGCTCGCTGATCGCGGGCCTCCAGCACCGCATCATGCAGGTGACCCCGTCGACCACCGACATGGCGTCGGCCAGCCTCAGCGTCGCGTTCAACGTCGGCCTCGCCGCCGGCTCGCTCATCGGCGCGGGCCTGCTGGCGACGACCGGGGTACGCGTCATCCCCTTGTTCGGTGGCCTGCTGACGGCCGCGGCGTTCGCGTTGCTCGCCTGCCACGAGCTGTCCCGCAGGAGAGGGAACGGCCAGGAAACTGTCCGTCGTAGTCCCGATCTACAACCGGTCGGACATTCCGCAGCTGATGCTTGAGTCCCTCGTCCGCCAGGACGTGAATCACGATGACGACCAAGTGCTGGTGGTCGGCCGGGACGCGTCCGACGACACCTCCGACGTCGCCACGAAGCACGTGTCCAGGTGCTCGTACCGCAGGGCCCGACGTGGAGGATGGTCCTCCGCGCCGGGCCCTGGCATCGGGTGTGGTCAGCTGGCCGCGCAGGTGGCCGTCGTGCCCGGGCCGGTGCCGGTGCCCTGGAAGCCGAAGTTGGTCGACTGTCCGGCGCCGACGCGTCCGTTGTAGCTCACGTTGGTGTACCGGATGGTTCCGCTGGTGCCGCTGGCCTGGGCGTTCCAAGCGCTGGTGACCGTGGCGCCGCTGGGCAGCGTGATGGTCGCGGTCCAGCCGTTGATGCTGGCAGAGCCGGCGGTGACCGTCACGCTCGCGGTGAAGCCGCCGGACCACTGGTTGACCGCCACCGACGCGGAGCAGCCGTTACCGGTCGGCGGCGGGGTGGTGGGGGGAGCCGTGGTGGGCGGGGCCGTGGTCGGCGGCGCGGTCGTCGGCGGGGCCGTGGTCGGAGGGGCGGTGGTCGGCGGAGCCGTGGTCGGCGGAGCCGTGGTCGGAGGGGCGGTCGTCGGCGGCGCGGTGGTGGGCGGGTTGGGCACGCCGTTGGCCAGGCTGTAGGCCAGGTCGGGCTGGAACGAACCGGCCGTGTAACGGCAGCCGTCCGCCTCTCCCGGCGGCTTCACCCAGAGGTACGCGTCGATGTTGCTGTCGCCGGTGTTGGTCGTCGGGTACTGCCCGATGCGCCGGTCGGTGTTGTCGTCGCCGCACCAGTCCCCGCTGGCGCCCCCGTTGCGGCTGGTGTCGATGACCTGGCGCTTGCCCGAGATGCCCATGCCGTTGAGGGCGGAGATGACGGCCCGGCCGAAGTTCGCCTCACCGGAGGTGGAGTTGTAGTTCGACACGTTGGTGAAGAAGCCGTCGGCGTACTGCACGCCGGCCGCCCGCAGCCGGTTGGCCGTCTCGCCAGCGCTGTTCCAGGTGGAGTGGCCACCGTCGAGGTACACCTTGGCATTGGGGTTGCCCGACTTGATGGTCCGGGTGGCCGTCGAGATCGCCTGGTTACGCGCGTTGATCTCGCTGCTGTTCAAGCACGTCAGCAGGGCGAGCGAGTCGGTTTCCAGGATGATGATGACGGTCTGGTTGCCCAGCCCTCGGGCGAAGTTGGACACCCACGTCTGGTACTGGTTGAGGTCCGGCGCCCCACCGGCGCTGGCCCCGCCGCAGTCCCGGTTGGGGATCTCGTACACCGCCAGCACCGGGATCTGCTGCGCGGCGTTGGCAGCGCCGATGAACCCGGAGACCTCGGACTGCACGGTCGAGGGGTTGAAGTTGGCAAACCAGCGGGCCTGCGGCTGACTCGCGATCTTGTCGCGGATGACGGCGGCACGCGAGTCGCCGGGGTTGGCGGCGACCCAGCGGACGACAGCCGAACTCGGGTCGCGGTATAGCGATCCGGACAGCGTGCCGGCGGAGGCGCTGCCGACGGCGAGGCAGACGCCGACGGCGGTGGCACCCGCGACGGCCGCCACACTGGTGGCCACCGATCTGCGGAGAAGCGAGGAAAGCATAGCCACGACGTGTTGCCTCCTGATCACATAGATGTTACCGAATTCATGGGAGCGTTCCCATGGACGGTAGCGGAGGCACGCCCCGCTGCCAAGGCATGCGGACTCGTCATTAAGGTGGCGACCCTCGTCCATGCGTCACGATTCGCCAACGCCGTTGGGATCGTTCGCGACGGCGACCACGAGCCCGAAAAGCTCTACTGGGACTGGCCGTACGTGCTGGTCGAGGCCGGCTCCGAGCAGGCTCTCACCTGGCGGACCGGTCACCTGCGCCACGGCCGTGGATCGCTTCCCGACCTGTTCTTTCCCGCCGACCGATCATGGTTGGTCTCCGCACTCTGGGACGACACCTGGGCCTGCGTCGGCGGCCCGGAGCCGCTGATCCACACCCTCGAACGCGACCCGCTGGCCAACGCCCGCCGGGTCCGGCCCGACGAGGACGCGCTGCCACCGGGGCTGATCCGCGAGTGACCTCGACACCGGGGGCCGATCGCGCCGACAGGCTCGGGACCAGGCCGCAACCTGCCGGACACAGCATTGACATACTTCACTGCGCGATCTAGCGTCGGAGCGAATCGATTCGACGTCGAGCCGGGTGCTCGGGGACCGTCCGACGGTCAGTCGTTGGTGTTCGGGCGCGCACGGTGTCGGCCGTCAACGATTCGACGACCAACTGGTCCCGCGTGGGCGGCGAGGCCAGCCGCAGGACCCTGTGGCGATGAGCCGGCCGGACGCCGTGGGCACATCGCGTCTCTGAGGTTTCCTCCGCGACGAGTGTGGTCGGCGGGGTGACCGGGAGTGGCGAGTCGTAGCGGTGTGGGTGTCGCCGTGGATCCCCGCACCTGAGTCAGTTCGTGTCGAGTGGCGGGAGCCCCATCATGACAAGACGTAGACCCATCCTTGGTTTTCTGGCCACGGCGGCGGCTGTCGTCGTCACCGTGAGCGCTGCGGCACTGGCCGGCGGTCTGGGCACCACCGCGTCGGCCGCGGACGTCGCACCGGCCGCAGCGACCGCCGGGTGCGGCAAGGCGCCCACGCTGACCAGCGGTTCACGATCCATCCAGAGCGGCGGCCAGAACCGTAGTTTCATCCTGCGGATTCCTGACAACTACGACAGGAGTCACCCCTACCGGTTGATCTTCGGATTCCACTGGAACGGCGGCACCGCCAACGACGTCGACGGCGGCGGGGCGGACGGGGCGGCCTGGTCCTACTACGGGCTGCGGCAGCAGGCGAACAACAGCACCATTTTCGTCGCCCCCCAGGGCAACGGCAACGGCTGGGCCAACCCCGGCGGCCAGGACGTCACCTTCGTCGACAACATGATCGCGCTGATCGAGGCAGACCTGTGTGTCGACACCACGCAGCTCTTCGCGCTCGGCTTCAGTTACGGCGGAGGCATGAGTTATTCGCTGGCCTGCTCGCGGGCGGGTGTCTTCCGCGCTGTCGCGGTCTACTCCGGCGGGCAGCTCAGCGGGTGCGGCGGCGGCACCCAGCCGATCGCGTACATGGGAATCCACGGCATCGGGGACCCGGTGCTGAACGTCTCCGCCGGACGGTCCCTGCGGGACACGTTCGTCCGGAACAACGGGTGCACCGCACAGAGCCCGCCCGAGCCGAGGGCGGGGAGCCTGACCCACATCACCACCACCTACTCCGGCTGCCGATCCGGCTATCCGGTGGTGTGGGCGGCCTTCGACGGCGGGCACACCCCCGGTCCGGTGGACGGCGGCGGGGACAGCGGAGCCAGGACCTGGACCAAGGGCGAGGTGTGGAGGTTCTTCACCCAGTTCGGCAGCACCGACCCCACGCCGACCCCGACGACGTCGCCCACCGCCAGCCCGACCAGCACCCCGCCACCGAGTGGCACGTCGGCCCTGCGCAACACGGCCTCCGGACGGTGCCTGGACGTCAACGGCGCCGCGCAGACCAACGGCGCGGCGGCGATCATCTGGGACTGCCACGGCCAGAGCAACCAGAGCTGGACCTCGACCGCCGCCCAGGAGCTGCGCGTCTTCGGCGGGAAGTGTCTCGACGTCAACGGCGGCGGCACCGCGAACGGTAGCTCGGTGATCATTTGGGACTGCAACGGCCAGTCCAACCAGCGGTGGCGGCTCAACGCCGACGGCTCGATCACCGGCGTTGGCTCGGGCCGGTGCCTGGACGTGGTCAGCAACGGCACAGCCAACGGCACGCGTATCCAGATCTGGGACTGCAACGGCGCGGCCAACCAACGATGGAGTCGCAGCTGATTCCGGCGAACGTCTCGGGAGGGCAACGGTAGGTCCGGTTCGGCGGCGGAACCACCCGGTTTCGCCGCCGAACCAACCGGCTCCGCCGGCGGGCGACGCGGCGCATTCATCGGATATCTCCGCGCCCCGGTGCCCCACGTCACCGGCACCGACCAGCGACGCATACCTGGTCAACACGGTTGACCGCCGATCGATCCGGTGCCTAACATACGACGTCTGCTCATTAGTGATCTTCGATTGAAGCGACTGCGTGCAGTACGCCAGCTCGATGTGTGACGTACGGCTTCGCGGTCGAAACCGGCTGGGGAGGCGGGTCAGATGTTCGATCGAGAGAGTCGTCGGCGCGGTGCTGGCGAAGTTGGGCCACGCGGACTGTCGTGGCGGAGCACATGGCGTCCGCGTCGGTTGACCGCTTCGGTGGTGGGGGCGGTGGTGACGGCGGCAGCTGTGCTGACCGGCTTCGCCTCCCCGGCCCAGGCGGCAACCGCCATCACGATCAACGGTGGGTCCGGTGGACGGGCGCTCGACGGGATCGGCGCGGTCAGTGGTGGCGGTGGCAACAGCAGACTGCTGATCGACTACCCGGAACCGCAACGCAGCGACATCCTGGACTACCTGTTCAAGCCGGGTCGCGGCGCCGCGATGCAGCTGCTGAAGGTGGAGATCGGCGGGGACACCAACTCCACCTCCGGCGCGGAGCCCAGCCACGAACACACCCGGGGCAACGTGAACTGCAACCGGGGCTACGAGTGGTGGCTGATGGAGCAGGCGAGGGCGCGTAACGCCAACATCGCCCTGGCGGGCCTGTCCTGGGGAGCCCCGGGCTGGATCGGGAACGGCAACTTCTGGTCCAACGACTCGATCGACTACCTGGTGGCCTGGCTGGACTGCGCGGGTACCCACGGGCTGACCATCAACTATCTCGGCGGGTGGAACGAGAAGGGCTACAACGCCACCTGGTACAAGAACCTGCGCTCCGCCCTCAACTCGCACGGCTACAGCAGCGTGAAGATCGTCGCCTCGGACGACTTCGGCTGGGGCGCCGCCGACGAGTCACTGCGGGATCCGGCGTTCGCCAACGCCGTGCAGGTCTTCGGCAGCCACTACGTCTGCGGATACCGCAGCGCCCAGACCAGCTGCCCCAGCTCCGGCAACGCGGTGTCCACCGGCAAGTCGCTGTGGGCCAGCGAGAACGGCTCCGACGACTACAACGCCGGGGCGCAGGCCCTCGCCCGGGGCATCAACCGTGGCTACATCGACGGCAAGATGACCGGCTACATCAACTGGCCCGCCATCGCCGCCATCACCCCCAACATCCCCTGGGCGACCACGGGCGTGGCGGTGGCCCAGCAGCCCTGGTCAGGCGCCTACTCGATCGGCAAGAACGCGTGGGTGATGGCGCAGACCACGCAGTTCACCGCCCCGGGCTGGCGCTACCTCGACGGGTCGAGCGGCTACCTCGGCGGCAACCGCAACAACGGCAGCTACGTCTCGCTGAAGTCGACGAACAACAGCGACTACAGCACCGTCATCGAGACGATGGACGCCGGCTCCGCGCAGACCCTCGACTTCACCGTCACCGGCGGGTTGTCCACCGGCGCCGTGCACGTCTGGTCGACGAACGTCCGGTCGAACAACACCGCCGACCACTTCGTCCGGGGCAACGACATCACGCCGAGCGGGGGGCGTTTCTCGCTCACCGTCCAGCCCGGCTACGTCTACAGCATCACCACCACCACCGGCCAGGGTAAGGGCACCGCGGTCAGCCCGGCGCAGGGCAACCTGAAGCTGCCGTACAACGACACCTTCGACAGCTACGACGTGGGGCGCGAGGCCCGGTATCTGATGGACCAGCAGGGCTCGTTCGAGATCGCCGGCTGCGGGGGTGGTCGCGCTGGCCGGTGCGTACGCCAGATGTCGGAGCAGACGCCGATCTTCTGGACGTCCGGCCAGGCCGAGCCGTACACGCTGTTGGGTGACCTGTCCTGGCGCAACTACACGGTCTCCTCTGACGTGCTGCTGGAGAAGTCCGGCTACGCGCAGCTCATCGGGCGCGCCAACACGTACAACCACCAGGGGCCACAGAACCTGAACGGTTACTACTTCCGGGTGACCGACGGTGGCGCGTGGTCCATCCGGAGCAACAACACCAGTGGCAACTGGCGCACGCTGGCCAGCGGGAACACCTCGGCGCTGGGCACCGGGCGCTGGCACACCCTGGCGCTGACGCTCAACGGGAGCACCCTGACCGCGGCCATCGACGGCAACACCGTCGGCACGGCCTCCGACTCGACCTGGGTCGCCGGCCAGATCGGGTACGGCACGGGTCAGGGAGTCTCCGCCCAGTTCGACAATCTCTCCATCACCCCGGTCGGCAACTCCGGGGAGCCGGGCGCGACCACAGCGATCCGGGGCGCGGGCTCCAACCGGTGCCTGGACGTCAACGGAGCCAGCCAGGCCGACGGTTCGGTAGTGCAGATCTGGGACTGCAACGGCGGCGCCAACCAACAGTGGACGCTCACCTCGAGCAACCAACTGACCATCTACGGCAACAAGTGCCTCGACGTGTCGGGCACCGCGTCGGGAGGCCGCGCACGGATCATGACCTGCAACGGCGGCAGTGGCCAACAGTGGCGGGTCAACACCGACGGCACCATCTCCGGGGTCGGCTCGGGGCTCTGCCTGGACGTCAACGGTGCGGGCACCGCCAACGGCACCGCCGTCCAACTCTGGACCTGCACCGGTGGCAGCAACCAGCAGTGGATCCGCGGCTGATCGGTTGGCGTCCGCACGAGGACTCGTACCCGATTCGTGGCTGCCGGCCGCTCACCTGAGCGGCCGGCAGTCGTCCGTGTGGGCCGCCACCGCGGCCTGCGTTCCACACCAGGCTCCAGTTCCCACCGACCCTCGGTCAACCACCCGCTCGCCGAACTGGTCGACCAGCTGAGCCGGGCTCAGGCCGCCGAGCCGACCGTGTAGTTCCACGCCGGAGGGCCGTCGACGACCGGGGCGGCCGACTGGGCACCCCGGCCGGCGCCGGCCATGACGCCGAGCTCGACCTCGTGGCGGTCGGCCTCCCGACCGGGCCGCTGCACCACGATGCTGGAGCGGATGCATTCGTTGATCCACGTCCACCGCATGGTGAGTGGCGGTAGGTAGCAGATGGAGATGGCCAGCCTCGTCTCGCCCGCGAGCTTCGTCATGGCCCGACGCAGGGACCGGCTGCCAGCGGTCCACAGTGTGCTGTCGGCCACCACCAGAAGTTGGCCCTTCCACTCCGGTTGCCGTTCCCACCAGGCGCGGATGGTGCCGGAGGCCAGCATCAACCTCGCGTCATCGGCGTGGCGACCCGGTCCGGCGACGGCCGCCGGGGCGCCGCGGGGCGGCCGGTCCGTGCTCCGCCTGGCCGGATCCGGGTCGGCGGGCAGCGAGCCGAGGCGGTCGCGGCGAATACTCACGGTCACCACCGGCAGCTCCGCGGCCAACCACTGACCCACCCGGTCGTTCACCCGCTCGTACTGCTCGCGCTGGTCGAGCCGCCGGTGCTGATCCGTCGGACGGGAGCCGGGAAAGAGTCGGAAGCCGTTCTGCCGCAACAGGCTCGCCACCGACCAGGCCGAGATGCGGTGGCCGCGACGCTTGAGGGCCGCCGCGAGCGCACGGGTGGACGAGGTCGTCCACTGCAGGTGCGGGGCGGTGGCGCGGCCCGGCTCCATCAGGTCGAGGAGGGCCGGCAGCACTTCCGGGTTGCTTTCCGTGATCTTCTTACGCCCGCCACCCGGCCGGCGCAGGTTGCCGCCGTTCTCCTCGGGTCCCTGGAGTTCCTGGATGCCTTTGGACACGGTGTGTGGGTGCACCCCGACGGCCCGGGCGATGCGGCGGGCTCCGCCCTGCCCAAGGGACACGGCGCGGGCGGCCAGTACGAGGCGGCGCTGACGCTCGTCCAGATGCGGCGCCAGGAGGCGGAACTCCTTGGCGAAACTTTCGGGCAGCTCACTCATCGACCACGGCACCCTCCCCCGGTGAATGCCATCTCCTCGAAGCGTAGCCGAGACATCGGCGTCCGTGGAACAAGGCGACAAGTTATTACCTCGCACAATCGCCGTTAGCACAATCTGCACTACTGAATAGTGGACCCCTTTGATGTTTGCCAGTCGCGCAAGTAAATGTGGGTGGTCCACACCTTTCGGCCCGTGCTAATTGGTTGGACAGTCGGTCGGAGGGAGCGGCGTGCAACGGGGAGGACTCAACCGTGTCTACGAACGAACCGGAGCATTGGCCGCTGCTGCCCGCGCAGTCGGGGGTGTGGCTGGCCGAGGCGCTCGGCTCCGGCGGCGCGTCGAGCAGCATCAGCGACCGCATCGATCTCTTCGGCGCTCTGGACCGTGGGGCCATGAGCGCAGCGCATCGGCAGGTCGAGCGGGAGGCGGAGGCGCTACGTCTGCGTTTCCGGGCCACTGCTGACGGGCCCGTGCAGTACGTGGATGCCGCGGCGAGCACACCGCTGCGGTTCGTGGACGTCAGTGGCGAGGCCGATCCGGAGCGCGCCGCGGCGGACTGGATGGAGGCGGACACCGCCGCTCCGGTCGATGCTCTCGGATCCTCGCTGTGCACCGCCGCGCTGCTCCGGCTCGGGCCACGGCACCACGTGCTCTACCGCCGGGTCCACCACCTGGTGGTCGATGGCTGGAGTCTGGCCGCGCTGCACCGCCGCACCGCCGAGCTCTACGGCGCCTTCGTCTCGGCACCCGCCACCGAGCCGGCCGAGGTTGGCCGGCCGTTCCCGCCCTACCGGGTCCTCGTCGACGCCGACGTCGCCTATCGCGCCAGCCCCAGGCACGCGCAGGATCGGCTCTTCTGGAGCGAGCACCTGCGTGACCTGCCGGAGCCGGTCCGGCTCGCCGGTCGCCGGTACGCGCCCTCCGGCACCGTCCTGCGGCAGCGCGCCGTCATCCCCGCCGACCTCCTGGCCCGGTTGCGGGCGACCGCGGACCGCTTCGGTGTCGGCTGGTCCGAACTGGCCGTCGGGTTGGTGACCGCGTACGTGGCGCGGATGACCGGTGCGGACGACCTGGTGGTCGGAATGCCGGTGACCGCCCGGATCAGCCGCGCCGAGCGAGCCACCCCCGGCATGACGACGAACGGGATGCCGCTACGGCTGCGGCTGACCTCGCGGGTAACGCTCGGTGAATTTCTGACCTCGGTTGCCCTGGAATTGCGTGAGGCGCTGTCGCACAGCCGTTATCCCACTCCCAGCATGATTGCTGACCTGGGCCTGACCGGCACGGGACGCGCCCTGTGGGGTCCGATTGTCAACGTGATGGGCTCGGACGCACTATTAAATTTCGCCGGCCAGAGATCCGAGCTCAGAACGATATCCAAGCCCGACATCGAGGATTTTTCCGCGATTTTCTTCCACCTGCCGGGCGGCGACGTCGAACTGATTATCGATGTCGACGCCGGCGGTTATTCGACCACCGAGCTTCGTGCCCACCTGCGGCGGCTGCTCTTCTTCTTCGAGGGTGCCGCGAACGCCGGCCCGGCGACCGCGGTGGTCGACGTCCCGCTGGTGGACGAGGCGGAGTCGCGCCGCCTGCGAGACCTCGGCAGCGGACCGAGTCACCCGATTCCGGACATCGGCGTGCACCAGCTGGTTGAGGAGTGGGCGGACCGCACGCCGGATGCCCCGGCTCTGCACTACGCGGACACCGTCGTGGCGTACCGGGACCTGGACGAACGCGCAAACCGGTTGGCGCGTCTCCTTGTCGCTCGCGGCATCGGACCGGGGCGGACCGTCGGCATCGCGCTGCCCCGTTGCCCGGACCTCGTCGTGTCGGTGTTGGCGGTCCTGAAGACGGGTGCGGCCTTCCTCTCCCTGGACACCACCTACCCCGCCGCGCGGATCGCGTTCATGGTGGCCGATGCCGAGGTGGGCGTCGTCCTGGTGCACGAGGAAACCGCCGACGTGGTGGGAGAGACCGTCGAGCGCCTGGTGCTGGACGCGCCGGAGACCAGCGCGGCGTGGGCCGCGCAGCCGCCGACGCTGCTCACCGATGCCGACCGGCTCGCCCCGTTCTCGCCCCGGTCGCCCGCGTACCTGATCTACACCTCCGGTTCCACCGGCACCCCGAAGGCGGTCCTGGTGGCACACCGGGGCGTGGTGAACGTGACACACGCGATGGTCGACCGGCTCGGGCCGGGGCCGGGCCGACGGACGCTGCAGTTCGCCTCACCGAGTTTCGACGCCTTCGTCGGGGAGATGACCCAGTCGATCTTCCTGGGCGGGACGCTGGTGGTTGCCTCGCAGGATCGGCTCGCCCCGGGTCCCGACCTGTCGAAACTGCTGCACGAGCACCGGGTCAACGATGTCGTGCTCGTGCCGTCGGTCCTCGCTCAGCTCACCCCGGCGGACCTGCCACCCGGCACGACGGTCTCCATCGTCGGGGAGGCGGCGGCGCCCACCGTCATCGAGCGCTTCGCCCCGGCCTGCCGGCTCATCAACGGCTACGGCCCGACCGAGGGCACCATCTCGACCGCGATGAGTCCGCCGCTGTCGCCGGCCGACGCCACCGCTCCGCCGATCGGCACGCCCCTGCGCAACCTGCGCGTCCACGTGCTCGACGACCAGCTACGCCCGGTCCCGGTCGGCGCGGTGGGAGAGCTGTACATCGGCGGCGCGGGCGTCGCGCTGGGCTACCTGAACAGGCCCGAGCTGACCGACAACCGCTTCCTGCCCGACCCCTTCGCCGGATCCGACGCGCGGATGTACCGCAGTGGGGATCTGGTGCGGTGGAACGCCGACAACCAACTCCTGTTCGTCGGCCGGGACGACGGGCAGGCGAAGGTCAACGGATTCCGGATCGAGCTTGGCGAGGTGGAGGCGGCGCTGGTCCGGCTGCCCGGTGTGGCGCGGGCAGCGGCCACGGTCCACGAGGACCCGACCGGCGAACGGCGGTTGCTCGGCTACGTCGTGCCGGTCCCCGGCGCCCGGGTCGACCCACGTGACCTACGCCGGGCGCTGAGCGCGGATCTCCCGTCCCACCTCGTGCCCCAACTGCTTGGCGTGCTCGACGAACTGCCGTTGACCCGCAGCGGAAAGCTGGACCGCCGGGCTCTGCCCGACCTGCGCGGCTCCACCGAGCCGGCCGATCGGCTGCCGCGCGGGCCGGTGCAGGAGGCGGTCGCCGCCGCCTTCCGCGAGGTTCTCCAGATCCCCACTGTCGCCCTCCGGGACAGCTTCTTCGAGTTGGGTGGTCACTCGCTGTCGGCGACGCGGCTCGTCGGCCGGCTCCGCAACCGGTTCGGGGTACGACTCGACGTCCGGGAACTGTTCCGGAACCTGACCGTCGAGGCGGTGGCCGAGAGGGTCGCCGCCGTGGTCGGTGCGGTCTGGGGTCGGGATCCGCTGGTGCCGCTGCGGCCCGCCGGCGGCCGGGAGCCCCTGTTCTGCGTCGCGGCGCCCGGTGCGGACCCGTGGATCCACCTACGCCTGGCCCCGCATCTGCCAGATCGTCCGCTGTACGGCCTGTCCACGCCGCTCCCGGTGACCGACGACCAGATCGCGGCGCACGTCCAACGCATCCGCGCTACCGGGTTGCCCGGCCCGTACCACCTCGTCGGCGTGGGCGAAGCGGCCGACCTCGCCCGCCGGCTCGCCGCCGCACTGTCGGCCGACGGCACACCAGCGGGAACCCTGGTGCTGGTACAGCCGGCGGGTCTCGGTGCACCCGCGTACCGCGGCGAGACCGTCGTCGTCAGCGGGCAGGATCTCGGCCCCCACTCGGCGGAGCCGTTCGATCCGGAGCCGCTGGCCCGCCTCGGGGCGATCCTGCACGCCGTTCCGAACCGCCTGACCGCGACCGCCGCCGACCTTCCGCATCAGGAGACCGGCCAGCGGCAGAAAGTGACGAGCACATGAAGATGATCGACGACCGACAGTCGCTGGGCAGCGCCGAGCCGGTCACCCCGGCGGACGTACGGGGTGAGTTCCGGCATCTGCGTACCAGAATCAGTGACCGCACCTTCGCCGCCAAGCTGGCTCTCTGGGCTGCGTTGACCGGTGCCGGCGCGGCGCTTGCCGGGCAGCCGGCGCTCTGGAGCCGCGCCGCCGGGATGTTGCTGCTCGGGTGCATGTTCGCGCACGCCGCCGAGTTGCAGCATCAGACGCTGCACAGTCTCGGGTTCCGGAACCGGCGTGCCAACACTGTCGCCGGCATCGTTCTCGGCATCCCCATGCTGATCTCGTTCGCCGCCTACCGGGCTACGCACATGCGTCACCACCGTGACCTGGGGACCCCCGAGAACCGGGAGTTCTTCGACTACGGCGACCAGTACGGCGTGGACGGCGGCGGTTCCCGGTGGCGTACCGCACTGACCTGGACCATCCGGTTCACGATGCTGCACTTCTACGTGCAGTTCCTGGCCTGCGCCGCCCGAGCGGTGCTGCGCCGGGACTACGACGGTGAGTCGGCGACCACGTCCCGGCGCATCCGACGCGACCACTACCTCATCCTCACCGCCCTGCTGGCGTTCACTCTGCTCTCCGTCGTGCTGCGCGAGCCGGTCGTGCTGTGGGTGTGGCTCCTTCCGCTGCTGCTGGTCGCCGGCCCGGTGCACGCGCTCATCGAGCTGCCGGAGCACTTCCGCTGCGAAACCCTCAGCCAGGACGCGTTCGCCAACACCCGCACCATCCGGTCGAACCGCCTGATGACGTGGTTCACGAACGGAAACAACTTCCACGTCGAGCACCACCTCATGCCCAACCTGCCGATCGAACGGCTGCCGGCCCTGCACGACGAGGTGCGGCCTCGGCTGAAGCACTTCCACACCGGTTACGTGGACTTCTTCCGAAAGGTGGTGCGGGGCTGATGGCGGACGTGACGTGCTTCCGGGTGGCGCGGTCGGCGGAGGACTGGAGCGCGGTGAGACGGCTGCGTGAGGCGGTGTACGTGCACGAGCAGTCCCGGCTCGCGGACGTCGCCGACACGGCCGACACGTTCGACCGCTTCGACGGGTACGCCAGTTACATCCTCGCCGAGGACGGACCCGACGCGGTGGGCACCATCAAGGTGGTGCCCGACGCGGAGATCGGCCTGCCCTGTGACGACGTCGTGGACCTCAGCGCCCTGCGTCGGCCCGGGAACCGGCTTGTGGAGTTCGGCCACCTGATGACGCTGCCGCGGATCCGGCAGCGGTCGGTCGGCATGGCTCTGATGCGGGAGGCGCTTGTCCACAGCGTCGCGCGGTACCGCGCCACCCACGTGCTCGGGGACTTCTTCGTCGATGACACCGGCGGGCTGCGGCCCTTCTACCTGGAGATCGGCTTCGTGGCGCTGTCCCCGCCGTACGCGGACGAGCGGTTCCACAGCGCGCCACTGAGCATCGTGGGGGTCCTCGACGTCGAGGATGCCGCCCGCCGGTGCCACACCGAGCAGGGCCGGACCAACCGCCTTCTGCAGTACTTCTTCGCCGACTACGACGCGTACGTAGCCGCGGCCTGACAACGGCGGGGGGAACGGGGGCATCGTGCGATCACAACGACAGCGGCTGGCCGAGTCCAAGGCGGCGCACAACCATCCCACCTACGCCACGATGTCGTTCGTCATGGGCTGTGGCGTCCAGGGCGAAGGGTCGGACAGCTTCGTCGCCGACGAGGACGGCGCCCAGCTGCTGGCCCTGTTCGACCAGTACGGCAACCAGTCGTTCGGCTACTCGCACCCGCGGCTGATCGAGGCGATCGAGGAGCAGCTGAGAAGTCGCCGCCTCAACAGCACGAAGATCATGTTCGAGGAGGTGCAGATCCGGCTGACCGCCCGCCTGGCCGAGGTCACCGGCGGTCGGCTGCCGTACGCGTACCTCGCAAACGGGGGCGGCGAGAGCATCGACAACGCGTTGAAGCTGGCTCGGGCGGCGACCCGACGGCCGGGCTTCGTCACAGCTGTCGACTGCTTCCACGGCAAGACGTTCGCCACCCTCAGCGCGTCCGGGCGCCCGGAGCACGCCGCGCTGTTCCGGCCGTTCATGGACGGCTTCCAGCAGGTGCCGTTCGGTGACCTGGACGCCCTCGACCGCGCGGTCGGCACCGACACGGCGGCGGTGTTGCTGGAGCCGGTGCAGGCGGAGGCCGGGGTGGTGCTGCCACCCGAGGGATACCTCGCCGAGGTGCGGCGGCTCTGCGACGAGCGCGGGGCGCTGCTGATCCTCGACGAGATGCAGACCGCGTTCGGCCGGTGCGGCGCCCTGTTCGCGCACCAACTCTTCGACGTGGCTCCCGACCTGGTCTGCATCGGCAAGGCGTTCGGCGGCGGCATCGTGCCGATCTCCGCGGTCCTGGGCACCGCGCGGGTCTGGGAGTCGCTGCGCGACCAACCGTCGACGTTCGGTTCCAGCCTCGGCGGCAACCCGCTGGCCTCCCGGGTGGGCCTGGAGGTGCTGGAGATCGCCACCGCGGACGGCTTCGTCGAGTCCGTGGTCGCCAAGGGAGCGCTGATCACCGAGCGGCTGGCCGCGATGGTGGCCCGCCATCCGCGGCTGCTCAGCGCGCACCGCGGCGTCGGCATGATGCACGGCCTGGAGTTCCACGACGAGTCGCTGGGCGGGATGGTTCTCGGGGAACTCCTGGGCCGCCGTGTCACCTCGACGTACTCGCTCTACAACAACCGGGTCCTGCGGGTGCAGCCGCCCATGGTGATCTCCACCGACGACCTGGTCGCGGGCCTGACGGTGCTCGACGAGGTGCTGGACACCCTGGACGGCGCCGGCGGTCCAGTTCCGGTCCGGCTACCCCCGCTGACGCGGACGGTGTCCGTGGGGCTGAGCCCCGACGAGTTGGCTGCGCTGCTGCACGAGCGGCCGCACCTGCTGGACCCGTTCGCCGCCGATCCGGCGGCCACCGGGGCGACCGTCGAGCCGGACTTCGCCGGAACGCTCGGCGGCCGGTCGGCGCACTGGACCGACCGCGTCGAGCTGACCCCGGACGGAGTCGTGCTCCGCGCCGATCCCGACTGGCTCTGGAACTCCCTTGAGCGCTCGGTCCGGTGGCGGCCCGACGAGGCGGGCGGCAGCGCGCTCACCATCCGGCTCGACTGGGACGCCGGCACCGGCCCGTACGAGCCGATGCTGGGCGGCCACCTCGGCCGACTCGCACACGACCGCCTGGACAACCTGCTCACCCAGCTGCGCCAGCCCGCCCGGCGCCACCGACGCGAAGGGACGATCGTGAAGCTGTCCAGTCTGATCGAGCACTACCGCGACAACGCCGACTCGGTGGTCGTCGAGATCGACGCCGCCGGCGACCGCCGGGAGATCAGCCACGCCGAGCTGGCGAATCTTGCCGAGCGTCGGGCCGCGGAGTTACGTGCCGCCGGGGTCCGACCGGGTGACGTGGTGGGGCTGCGCGCGCCCAACAGCATCGACTGGTTGACCTGGGATCTCGGCGCACTGCTCGTCGGCGCCGTGCTCCAGGCGTTCCCGGACGACTTCCCCATCGACGACGTGCCGGCGTTCACCCAGCAGCACGGTCTCGCGCTGCTGGTCCTCGGCGAGGAGACCTACCCGGGGGATCCCGGGCGTCCGGCCCGGCACAACAACCCGGACCTGCACAGCCTGGTCTACTCCTCGGGCACCAGCGGGCTGCTGAAGGGCCTGCGGATCAGCGCCAAGGGCACCGAGTACGTCATCCAGCGGTTCATCGACAGCTTCGACGTCACCTCCCGGGACCGGCACCTGATCTTCCTGCCGCTGGCCAACTACCAGCAGCGACTGTCGGTCTACTGCTGCCTGTGGACCGGTGCGGACCTGGTGCTCGCGCCGTACCAGCGGGTCTTCGCCGCGCTGCGGGCCGAGCGGCCCACCTTCCTGATCGGGCCGCCGATCTTCTACGACGCCGTGCTGCAGCTCGCGGCCACCTCGGGCGCCGGAATGCCACTCGGCGAGTTCCTCGGTGGGCGGTTGCGGTTCGCGATCACCGGCATGGCGCCCATCGGACGCAAGACGATGGATGCCTACTGGTCCCAGGACGTCCCGCTGCTCGAGGCGTACGGGATGACCGAGAGCGGCATGATCGGCTGGAACACCCTGGCGGAGAACCGTCCGGGCACTGTCGGCAAGCTCATCGACCCGGACGCGGTGACCCTGCTGGCGGACGGCGAGCTTCTGATCCACCGGCCGGCACCGCTGAGCATCGGCTACTTCGGGCTGGACCAGCAGGTGGCGGAGGAGACGTTCCGGTCCGACGGCACCATCGTCACTGGTGACTACGGGCGCCTGGACGAGGACGGCTACCTCACCCTGCTGGGTCGCAAGAAGGATGTCATCGCGCTGGCCAGCGGACGCAAGGTGCATCCCGGCGAGGTGGAGTCGCACTTCGCGGGGGTGCCCGGCCTCGCGGACCTGATCGTCGTGCCCACCCCGAACTCGCACGGTCTCGCCGCCATCGGCACGCCCACTGACGACGGCGACGGCCAGCGCGCCGCGATCGTCGAGGGAATCGCCAAGGTCAACGAGCAGTTGGACGGCCAGTACCGTCTCACCGCTGTGTTGTTCAGCGCGAAGCCGCTGCGCAGCGATCCGGCGTTCCTGACCGCGAACCTCAAGCTGAGCCGGGCGGCCGCTGCCGCCTACTACGCCGAGCGGCGGGACTCGGCCGTCCCCATCGCATGATCGTCGACGCGCACGTCACGCTGGCCAGCGACCGGGCCACACCACGGGACTTCCTCGCGGCGCAGGCGGCAAACGTCGCGGCCCGGCTCGCCGCCTACGGTGTCGGGGACCGCTCCGACGCTGTCCTGGACCAGTTGCTCGCCGGCTATCAGGACCATGACGGTGACCGGCTGGTCGCCGAACTCGACGATGCAGGGGTCGACCAGGCGGTGCTTGTCGCCGCCGACTACTCGTGGGCGAGCCCGCACGCTGTCGCCCCGGCGGAGTTGGCAGTGCTGCACCACCGGGTCTGTGCCCGCCACCCGGGCCGGTTCCGGGTGCTGTGGGGCGTCGATCCCCGGGCTGGCACGCAGGGCGTGGAGCTGTTCGAGCGGTACGTGACGGAGTACGGGTTCGCCGGGATGAAGCTCTATCCGCTCACCGGCTACTCGCCGAGCGACCGCCGGCTGTATCCCTACTTCGAGGTGTGCGCGGCACTGGGACTTCCGGTTCTCACGCACACCGGACCGGGTTGGGGTCCGCTCGACTTCACGCTCGGGCGACCGCTGCTTGTGGACCACGCCGCACGGGACTTCCCGACAGTGGACTTCGTCCTCGGTCACGGCGGGGTGACCCACGTCGACGAGGCGTCGTACCTGTGCGCCCACCGGCCGAACATCCACCTGGACATCAGCCAGTTCCCGTCGATGCTCAGCGCCGACGGTTGGGTGGCGCACCTCAACCGGCTGTTCCGCAGGGGGATCAACCACAAGATCCTCTTCGGGACGTGCTGGCCCTCGTTCCGCATGTCCCTGTCGCTCTCCGCGGTGCTTGAGGAGTTCACCGGGGACGCGCTCTTCGCCGGCGTCAAGCGCCGGGACCGCCAGTTGATCATGAGTGGCAACGCCCTTCGCCTGTACGGCGAGGCGTCGGCCACCGTCGCCTCGGGAGGCACCGATGGAAGTCGACACCACGACCCTGCACCAGGAGCTGATCGAGTGGATCGAGAACTGGAACGACGGTGAGACGACGGCCGCGGTGACGGCCGACACCCCACTGCTCACCACCGGGCTCCTGGACTCGATGGGGATGGTGGCCTACCTGTCGTTCCTGGAGGACCGCACCGGCCGCAAGTTCAACCTCATGACGTTCAACGCCGGCCGCGCCGCGACCATCCGTCAGACGGTCGAGCACTGCCTGAAGCCATGATCTACGACGGTCACTGCCACGTGGCCTCGACGGACTTCATCCCGGACGCGTTCCTCGGCGACGTCGCCTACGGCATGCACCGGCGGTTGGACCTGGTGGCGGCCGGTCCCCCACTGGACCGGCTGCACGAGAGCTACCGCGCGCAGCACCGGGATCACGACGCCGACCGGCTGGTCGCGGAGATGGACGCCGCCGGCATCGCCCGGTCGGTGCTGCTGGTGCCCGACTTCGGGTACGTCATGCCGGGTCAGCCGGACCTCGCCGCGATGGCCCAGCGGCACCACGAGATCAGGCTGCGCCACCCCGGCCGGTTCTGGGTGTACCTGGGCGCCGACCCGCGCCGGGGTGAGGCGGGCGCGCGCGCCTTCGCCGATCTCGTGGACCGCTTCGGGCTCGACGGGATGAAGCTCTACCCGCCGTGCGGTTACTCGCCCTCGGACCGGTCGCTCTACCCCTACTACGAGGTGTGCCGAAGCCGCCGCCTGCCGGTCTTCGTCCACACCGGACCGACCGCGCAGTCGCTGACATTCACCACCAGCGAGGCCATCCTGGTGGACCGTGCCGCCCGGGACTTTCCGGACGTGCCCTTCGTACTCGGCCATGGCGGGGTCACCGACGTCGAGGTCAGCTCGTACCTGGCGGCGCACCGGCCCAACATCTACGTCGACACCGGTGGCTTCGCCGGCTCCCCGGTGGTCGGCGGCTGGGTCGCGCACCTGAACCGGCTGTTCCGGCTCGGCATCAACCACAAGATCATTTTCGGTACGGACTGGCCACTCAACCAGCTCACCGGCGGCCTGCAGGGACTCGTCGGCGAGATCCGCGACGGCGGCGAGGTGTTCGCCGGGGTCTCCCAGCGCGACCAGGACCTCATCCTGCGGGAGAACCTGCTGCGGGTGCTGTCGCCGGCGAGCGCTGCCGCCGCCGGGCCGACCCCCGGCCGCCAGCGTTCGGGAGCGACGGCATGAGCAGGACGCCCGGCGACTCGGCCGATGCCCGGTCCGGCCGGCCGGACCGGTGCCGCACACCGGCCGGCCGCCGGGGCCGCGCACGCCGCTCAGGAGCCGGTAAGCACCGGCTCGCCGGCCTCGATGGAGGACAGGAACTCTTCGTAGAACGCCTCCAGCTGGTCGAACGACTCGGCGCAGAAGAGCACCGGCTGGAAGTTCTGCACCGTGTAGCTCTGCTGGACCATCGCCGTGACGTCCAGCGGGCGCACCTCCGCGGCGCTGCGGAACTGCTCCAGCTCGCCGACCGACGACAGCAGGCTGGCGCCGTACACCTTGGGCTCACCGTCGGAGAGCACCAGCCCGTACTCCAGGGTGAACCAGAAGACCTGCGAGAGGACCTCGAGCGCCTTCTTGCTGCCCGCGCGACTCGCGGCCCGGCCGACCCGGCGGTAGAGCGCCGCCAGTCGGTCGTTGGCCAGGGCGTTTCCGTGCCCGACCACCTCGTGCATCATGTCCGGCTCGGGCGAGAAGTACGGCATCGAGCAGTGCCGGATGTACTGCGTGGCCTGGAACCGGCTCTCGTTCAGGGAGCCGTAGAAGTCGCGGAGGCCGACGATGCCGGCCGCCGGCGTGAAGTGGAACCCGGTAAGGGTGCGCAGCCGGCCGGAGATCTCGCGCAGTTGCGGCAGTCGGTCCGTCGGAATGTCGAGGCGTCGCGATCCGTCGAGGAACTCCGGCGCGGCGTACCGGCGGTGCTTCTCCTGAAGGTCGGCGACGACCTGCCGCCAGAGGTCGACCTCCTCGGCCGTGTACTCGACCTCGGGCACCGGATCGCCGAGCTGGTACGTCAGAGCCAGCTCCGCGATCCGCGCGCGGTGGCGCTGATAGTCGGCATCCTCGAAGCCGGGATGTTCGCGGGCGAATATCACCGAGACTGTCCCGTTCTCCTGCCGGATCACCGGTGAGTAGACGGTGGCTTCTTCGAACATGGTGGCTTCCCTCTCCCACTTGTCGATCGTGCGTCGGTGCGGTGGCGACCACGCGCGCTGCGCCCGTTGCGGTCAGACACCACGGCGTATCGGCCGAGTTGAATGCGCGGTACGCCCGGAAAGCGGTCGTCAGCACGCTGGAAATATCGGCGTGACGATGCCGGACGTCGGGCGACGCTGCGGGTGCCCGTGGTCTCCCGGACTGCTGGATGGCCGGATGAATCAATTGTAGGGGGCCTCTGCGAAATTGCCAGAGTTTCAAAAGAACAGGACTGAGGAAAGACCGTTTCCGATGCCTTTCGGCAGCGGTAATAATTGCGTGACCCAAATGCAGGAATTATCGGAGGATGGTTGTGACCGATCGCACTCCACTATTCGTCGCCGGTGGGTCGGACGTGGACCTGGCGGACCCACAGTTCTTCACCGGGGACCGCTTCCTGGACGTCGCCGGCGAGGCCCGCCGCCGGCACCCGGTCGCCTGGACCAACCCGGGCCGCGACGGTTTCTGGTCGGTCACCGCGTACCGCCCGGCCCGGGAGGTGTTGCGGCAGCCGGAAACCTTCACCTCGACCCGGGGTATGCGCCTCGGTGGCGGTGGCGACTCGGTGGCGGCCGCCAGCGGCCGGATGCTTGTCGTCTCGGACGGGGCCGACCACCAGCGGTTGCGTCCCGCGCACGCCCGATGGTTCTCCAGTCGAGGGCTCGCGGACCTGGCGTCGGGCCTGCGCGACACCGTCGAGCACCGACTGCGTGACCTGGTCGGCCGCGGCGGGCCGGTGGACGTCGTCGCGGAACTGGCGCTGCCCGTGCCGTCCTGGGTGCTGTTCACAATGATGGGCGTGCCCCGGGAGGACTGGGACGAGCTGGCTGAACTGACCGCTGCCGGGTTCGACGACGCCGACACCGCACCGGCCGCGGCGGCGGAGCGGACCGCCGCGCACTCGGCGATCTTCGCCTACTTCTTCGACCTGTTGGAGCAGCGTCGCGCCGATCCGGGGGACGACATCGTCTCCACCCTGGCGACCGCGGACTACGGCGGCCGACCACTGACCGACGAGGAGATCGTGCTCAACTGCGACGGCCTGCTCAACGGTGGGTTGGAGACGACCCCGCACGCGATCTCCGGCGCGATCCTGGCCTTCGCGCGCCACCCCGAGCAGTGGCGTCGGCTGCGCGCCGACCCAGGACTGCTGGACACCGCGGTCGAGGAGATCCTGCGCTACACCTCCCCACCGGGACACGCGATGCGCACCGCGACCAGGCCCGTCGCCCTCGGCGCCGCGAACATCGCCGAGGGCGACCGCGTCGTCGTCTGGCTGCCCTCCTGCAACCGGGACGAGGACGTGTTCCCGGAGCCGGACCGGTTCCTCGTCGACCGACGACCCAACAAGCACCTGGGATTCGGCGGCGGGCCGCACTACTGCGTCGGCGCGGCCCTGGCCCGGCTGGAGCTGCGCTGCGTGCTGGAGAGCATGCTCGGCACCGTCGCGGAGATCCACGAGACGGCCCGGCCGGCCCGGCAGGCCTCCAACTTCCTGAACGGCCTGCGACGACTGGACGTGGTCCTCGACCCGGCGGTCACCACCGTCACGCCAGCCGGCGGGTCGCGTCGATGACGTGCATGCCGGGCGGTCCGGGCACCGTCTCCCGAAGCTGCCAGCCGCCGCGGTCCAGCAGGATCCGGTACTGCTCGGCGGTGCGCTCCCGGGCACCCTCGTACAGCAGCATCATCGCGATGTCGGCCCACGCCTGGGCGGCCGTGGCCGAACCGTCCTCGGGCAGCACGTCCTCGAAGATGACCAGACGCGCATCGGCCGGAGCGTTTGTCGCCGCGGCGGTCAGGATGCGCACCACCGCCTCGTCGTCCCAGTCGTGCAGCACCCGCGACAACACGTACACGTCGCCGGCCGGCGCCGGGCCGAACAGATCCCCCGCTCGCACCTCACAACGATCCGCAAGGCCCCGCTCGGCGACGGCGGCACGGGACCTGTCGAGCACCTGCGGCTGGTCCACAAGCAACCCACGCAGCTGCGGTGCGGTGTTCAGCACCGCTGCCAGCAGGGCGCCCGTACCGCCGCCCAGGTCCACCACCACCCCCTCGGTGGGCCAGTCGACGAGGTCGACGCAGGGCAGCGACAGCAGCCGCGCCTGTTCGGCCATGGCCTGGCTGAAGACGGCCTGCCGCTGCGGGCGCGCGGCGAGGAAGGACCAGAAATCCTCGCCCAGCGCCACCGGCGCGGCCGCCCGGCCGGTACGCAGGGCGTCAGCCGTCCGGTGCGCCACATCGGACACACCCAGCGTGGCGAAGGTCGCGGCCAGCGACAGCGGATGGTCGCCGCGCAGCAGCACACCACGTTGGGTCAGGGTCACCGCGTCGGTCCCGGGGTCGAAGTCGACAAGCTGGTGTCCGGCCAGCAACCGCAGCACCCGCCGCAACGCGTCGGTGTCGGCGCCCACCGCCGCCGCGACCTCGGTCACCGGCCGGGGCTCCTCACCGAGCTGGTCCGGTACGCCCAGCCGGGTGACAGCGCACAGGCAGTGGAAGACCAGCCCGCTCTGGTACACGTCGAACAAGGCCGCGATCTCCGCTATTGGTTCCCGCACCATTCCCCCGCCTCCCCGATCACGATGCTCCGATGCCCTGGGTCGGCAAGCACCCGAGCACCGCGCAATATCGACATCGCTAAAAATACCGATGGAGGACCGCCATGACGACGCCATCCAGTGAGGTTCGGCTGCCGCTGTCCCACGCGCAGCGCCAGCTGTGGCTCATCGACCAGCTCAGCCCGGGTGAGTCCACCTACAACAGCCCGCTGATCTATCGACTGCGTGGCGCGCTCGACATCGGGGCGCTGCGCGCCGCGTTGACCGCGTTGCTGCGCCGGCACGACGGCCTGCGCACCCGGTTCGCCGTCAGCGACGGCGTGCCGTACCAGGTGCTCGGTCCGCCACCGGAGGACGTCGAGCTGGACATCGTCGACCTGCCCGCGTCCGGCGACCGCGACGAGGCGATCACCGACGCGCTGCACGCGGAGGTCACCACGCCCTTCGACCTGCACGTCGGCCCGCTGTACCGGTTCCGGTTGATCCGGGTCGACGAGTCCGACCACATCCTGGTGCTCGCGTTCCACCACGTGGTCACCGACGGTTGGTCGACCGGAATCGTCAAGCGGGACCTCTCCACGGCCTACCGTGCCCTCGTCGACGGGGAGGTGCCGCGCCTGCCGGTCCCGCGATCCGACTTTGCCAGCTACCTGCGCGAGCAGGCCGAGCGGCTGACCGACGACGCGCTGGAGGAAGGGCTCCAGCACTGGGAGGAGGCACTGCGCGGGCTGCCCACCCTGGAGCTGCCCGCCGACCGCCCGCGACCGCCGGTGCCCAGCCAGCGGGGCGGCACTGTGGTACGCCACTTCGACGACGCGCTGCTGACCGCGCTGCGCACGGTGGCCGGTGCGGCAAACGCCTCGCTGTTCATGGTGCTCAACACCGGACTGGCCGCGGTGCTGCACGCGCACTCCCGGCAGGAGGACATCCCGCTCGGCGTACCCATGCTCGGTCGTGCCGACCCCGACCTGGAGGACACCGTCGGCCTGTTCGTGAACATGGTGGTGCTGCGGCTGGACCTCAGCGGTGACCTCACCCTCGGCGGGCTGCTGGAGCGGGTCGTCGACGCCAGCTTCGGGCTGTACGGCCACGAGGACGTCCCGTTTGAGAAGGTCGTGGAGCGGGTGCGCCCGGTGCGCGACGGATCGCGTAACCCGCTCTTCCAGGTCGTCACCCAACTGCTCGGCGACGGCACCACCGGAGACGGCCTCGATCTGCCCGGCATCGCCGCCGCGCGACTCGTGCCCCCCTCCGGCCGCGCCCCGTTCGACCTCTCGCTCGACTTCACGCTGAGCGGCGACCGCCTGTCGTTGCACGTCGACTACGCGACCGACCTGTTCGACCGCTGGCGCATCGAAGCCCTGGCCGACCAGATCGAACGGGTCCTGCGGGTCCTGCCCGACGAGTTGTCCACGCCGCTGTCCTGCCTGCCGTTGCTGTCGGAGGCGGAGCAGCAGGCGTTGCTCCAGCTGGGCGACGGCGGTCCCGCCACCGTTGGGCAGCGACCGCTGCACGCGGGCATCGCGGCAGCCGCCGCGGTCGCCCCGGACGCCGTGGCGGCGATCTGCCGCGGTCGGGAACTGACCTACGGCGAGCTGTGGGCGCAGGCCGAACGGGTGGCCGGGCGGCTGCGCGCCCAGGGCGTACGCCATCAGGACGTCGTGGCGCTGGTCCTGGACCGCGACCTCGACGTCCTGCCCGCCATGCTCGGGGTGTTGCGGGCCGGCGGTGCCATCGCCCCGCTCGACCCGGGCGATCCGGTGGAACGGATGTCGTACCTCATCAACGACGCCGACGCCCGCGTCGTGGTCAGCCGCCGTGCGCTCGCCGACCGGTTGCCCGAACCCGACGGGTGGCGCGTCCTGCTGCTCGACGAGCCGCCCGCCGCGGAGCCGGAGGACACCGCGCTACCGGACCAGGCCGGCCCCGAGTCCCTGGCCTACCTGCTCTACACCTCGGGCTCCACGGGCCGCCCGAAGGGCGTCCAGGTCGAGCACGGCGCGATCGGGCTGTACGCGGAGCACTACCAGCAGTTGCTCGGTCTGGGGCCGGGCGACCGGGTCCTCCAGTTCGCGGCGCTCACCTTCGACGTGTCCTGGGGGGAGATCTTCGCCAGCCTGCTGGCCGGGGCCACGCTCGTGCTGGTGGCACCCGAGGAGGGCGCGTCACCCACCGAGGTGGCAGCGCTGGTACGCCGCGAGGAGGTCACCTGCGCGGCGCTGACACCGACAATGCTGAGCCTGCTGGAGACCGACCCGTACCCCACGCTGACTCGCGTCGTGAGCCTCGGCGAGGCGCTGTCGGCGGAGTTGGCGAACGCCTGGATCCGTCCCGGGCGCACCCTGTTCAACCTCTACGGCCCGACCGAGGTCGCCGTGGGCTGCACCGATCACGACTGCGGGTCGGGTACGTGGCGAACACCACCGCCGATCGGCCGGCCGCACCCGGGCCGCCGGCTGTACGTGGTGAACCCGGCCGGACGCCTCGTGCCGCGCGGCGCGCCCGGGGAACTGCTCATCGGCGGCGCGGGACTGGCGCGTGGATACCTCAACCAACCGGAACTCACTGCCGACCGGTTCCAGACCGACCCGCTGCGTCCCGACGGCCGGATCTACCGCAGTGGCGACCTCGTCCGGTGGAACGCCGACGGGGACCTGGAGTACCTCGGTCGGATCGACACGCAGGTGAAGCTGCGCGGCATCCGCGTCGAGCCCGGCGAGATCGAGTCCGCCCTGCTGGCTCACCCGGGGATTCGGCTGGCCGTGGTGGCCGTACGCCCGGACCGCGACGGCGGTCAGCGCCTGGTCGGCTACCTCGTCCCCGAGGGGCGGGAGCGCCCGACGCCGAGCCAACTGCGGGAGTTCCTCGGGGGGACCCTGCCGCAGCCGATGATCCCCTCCGCGTGGGTGTTCTGCGACGAGCTGCCCATGACGTCCTCGGCGAAGGTGGACCGGGCTGCCCTGCCGGACCCGGACGCCGACGATCACGTCGCGGACACTGTCACTCCCCCGGCCACCGCGACCGAGGCGGCACTCGTCGGGATCTTCGCCGACGTGCTCGGCCGGGCCGACGTGGGGGCCGACGCGAACCTGTTCGACCTCGGCGGCTCGTCGCTACAGGCGATGCGTGTCATCACCCGGATCACCCGCGAGTTCGGCGTCAAGCTGAACCTGCGGCAGCTCTACGGAACGTCGACCGTCCGGGCCATCGCCGAACGCATCGACGGCGGCGCGGCGGCGACGGGCGGGGGCCCGTCGTGACGGACAGCTTCGACCCGGTGCTGCCCCTGCGCCAGGGCGGCTCCCGGGCGCCGCTCTTCTGCGCACCGCCGATCTCCGGGTCGCCGCACGGCTACCGGCCCCTGGTGCCGCTGTTGCATCCCGAGCAGCCCGTCTACGCCCTGGAGGCGCCCGGCTTCGACAACGAGGAGAGCCCGCTCGACTCGGTGCCGGCGCACTCGGAGCGCTATCTGGCCGCGCTGCACCGGCACCGCGAGGGTCGTCCGGTGGCGCTGCTGGGCTGGTCGATGGGGGCTGTCGTCGCGTACGACCTGGCATGTCGCCTGGTCGCGGCCGGGGCCGTCGTGCCGCGCCTGATCCTCGTCGACCCGCCGGCACCCGGCCCGCTCGCCGTCCCGGCCCGGGGGACCGCGGCGCGTCTGCTGGTGCAGGACCTCGTCGCGCTCGGCGGCGGTCCGCGCGAGTCGGTCCGGGCCGCCCTGGCGCAGATCCCCGAGGACGCGGACGTCGGCGAGGTCTTCGCGGCGGTGGTCCGTGGCGGCGTGCTGCCACCGGAGTGTGACGCCGAGTTCCTGCACGGCCGGTACGGTCCCTTCGACGCCCACCTGCGCGCCCTCGGCTCCTACCGTCCGACCGGCCGCTATCCCGGGCCGGTGACGCTCATCCGGGCGACGGAGTCGTCGGCGGATGCCGTCCGGTGGCGCGCGATCGTCAACAGCCTCGACGACTGCACGATAAAGGGAGATCACTATACGATCTGGCATGGTTTGGCATTGGCGGCAATGGGTGCGCTGATCCAGCGTGGACTCGACGACGGTCAACAGGTGAACGGCACGTGAATCAGAAACTCGAGAGGAGTTCCCACCGTATGCGGTCCACGCTCTGGAGCCGGGTCACAGTCCTGGCAGCCCTGGCCCTGTCGGCTTTCGTCTTCAACACAACGGAGAACCTGCCCATTGGTCTGCTGAGCCTCATCTCGGCGGATCTGGACGTGTCACTGCCGTCGGCGGGCTTCCTCGTCACCGGCTACGGCCTCACCGTCGCACTGTTCTCCCTGCCCCTGGCATTCCTGACCCGGCGGATGCCGCGTCGGCACGTCCTCAGCGCACTGCTTGTCGTCCTGGTGCTCAGCACACTCGCCTCGGTGCTTGTCGAGTCGTACCCGATTCTGTTCGGGACCCGCGTGACGACGGCCATCGCGCAGGCGCTGTTCTGGGCGGTCCTCGGCCCGACGGCGGTGGGACTCTTCTCCCCGGAGCGCCGTGGCCGCGTCATCGCGGTGATGTCGGTCTTCGGGTCGCTGGCCACGGTGCTGGGCGTTCCCGCCGGCACCTGGCTCGGCCAGCACAGCCGCTGGCAGGTGCCGTTCTTCGTGCTCAGCGCGCTGGCCCTGGTGGCCCTTGTCGTCGTCGCGACACTGCTGCCGACCAGCCGGCCGGAGGAGAGCCACGGGGCCTTCGGCT
The DNA here is from genome assembly GCF_040607915.1 of Micromonospora sp. NPDC005215. Taxonomy (NCBI): domain Bacteria; kingdom Bacillati; phylum Actinomycetota; class Actinomycetes; order Micromonosporales; family Micromonosporaceae; genus Micromonospora; species Micromonospora sp. NPDC005215. The sequence continues at coordinate 118,508 of NZ_JBEXHQ010000001.1, forward strand.
CCCACCCGGACGGCCGTCGATTCGGCATCGTCATCGCCACCACCGCCCTCTCCGTGACCGGCATGTTCGCCGGCTTCACCTACATCACGGACTTCCTCACCAACCTGTCCGGATTCAGTGCGAACAACGTCGGGACGATGCTGTTCGTCTTCGGTGCGGCGGGCACCGCGGGTGTGGTGGCGGTGGGACCACTGCTGGACCGGATGCCACGGGGGTCACTGCTCCTGACGGTCGGCGTGCAGGCGGTCGCCCTGCTCAGTCTGGGCGTTCTCGCCGAAAACCAGGTCGCGGTCGTGATCCTGCTGGCCGTGCTGGGTTGCTCCGCGGCGCCGGTCTTCATGGCCACGCAGGCACGGATCCTCCGGGTGGCACCCGGACGCACCGAGATCGGGTTCGCGGCCAACTCGGCCGCGTTCAACATCGGCGTGGCGCTCGGCGCTCTCTTCGGTGGCCTGCTGCTGGGGCCGTTCGACGCGCGGGCCGGGTTCCTGCTGGGTGGTGCGCTGACCGCAGCCTCGTTGCTGATCCTGCTGGCGGAGTCGCTGCTGCCGTCCGACGAGCGGCAGCCGGGCGACGAGAAGGTGGCCGCGACGGTGGGGGCCGACTGAGGTGGAAGATGTCGGGATTTCCGGTGGTTGCCTATGCTCGACCGGTGGACGACAACGAGGAGGCCGTGCTGACCGGGATGCTGCAGTCGGCCGAGGAAGCCGCGCCGGTCGAGGCGGTGCAGGCCGTCACCGGCAAGATCAGCAAGGCGTTGAACGCCCTCGGCGTCTCGCTGCTCATCGCCGATCTCAGCGGTCGAGCGCTGGTTCGGCTGACGCACCACGCAACTACCGGCCACCCCGGCCGGCGTCAGGGTGCGGAGGCGGCCGAGGTCCTACCCTTCGATGGCGGGCCCCACGAACAGACGCTGCGCCAGCAGGCCGTCCGGGTACTTCCCGGCGGCGATGAGGGGTGCACGGTGCTCGCACCCATCACCGAACGCGGCGAGGCCATCGGCCTGCTGGAGATCGACCTGCCGGACGAGCCGGACGCGGCGATGCTCGCGCGGATCGCCCGCACCGCGCACGCGCTGGCGTTCGTGGTCATCGCCAACCGCCGGCACACCGACCTGTTCGAGTGGGGACAACGCAGCACCCCGTTCACCCTCTCCGCCGAGATCCAACGCCGCCTGCTGCCCGCCTCGTTCACCTGCGAGGCCAGCACATTCGCGCTCTCCGGCTGGCTGGAGCCCGCCGCCAGCGTCGGCGGGGACACCTTCGACTACAGCGTGGCCCGCGACGTGCTGCACGTCAGCGTCACCGACGCCATGGGCCACGGCGTGGCCAGCGCGCTGACCGCCACGCTCGGGGTGGGCAGCCTGCGCAACATCCGCCGGCGCGGCGACAACCTCGTAACCCAGGCCGAGGTGGCCAACCAGGCCCTCACCGAGCACGCCAACGTACGCGGCGCCTACGTGACTGCCGTGCTGGGCCGCATCGAACTGACCACCGGGCGTTGTGAGCTGCTCAACGCCGGCCACGTTCCGCCAATGCTGGTCCGGGACGGCCGGGCCACGCCGGTGGAACTGCCCGCCAACTTCCCGTTGGGTCTGTTTCCCGACGAGGGCTTCCGCAGCGGCGAGGTGTCCCTGCTGCCCGGTGACCGGCTGGTCATCGTCACCGACGGGATGCGCGATCGTAACGCCGCCGACCTGGACCTGCCCGCCGCCCTGCTGCGCATCTCCCACCTGCATCCACGCGAGGCGGTCCGGGCGCTGTCCGACGAGGTGCTGGCAATCGCCGGGCCGGTCCTGGCCGACGACGCGACCCTGCTCATCATCGACTGGTACGGGGGCCAGGGCTCACGGTCGAGCACCGCTGGCGCGGACACCGCCCGAGTCAGCACCTCCCCCTAGCGAGGGTGGTCACGCCACCCTCCGTGCCGCCTCCTCGGCGTCGTCCACCGTGTCGAACAGATCGATGACCCGGTCGACCGAGGTGATCGAGAACACCGTGCGGACCGAGCGTTTGACCCCGGCCAGGGCGAGCGAGCCGCCCCGCTCCCGCAGGTCCCGGTAGGCGACCACAAGCGCGCCCAGGCCGCTGGAGTCCATGAACGGGACGCCGGTCAGGTCGACGACCACCACCTGGGCACCGCTCTCCACCAGCTGGCGCAACTGGTCCCGTAGCTCGGGCGTGGTGCTCATGTCCAGGTCGCCGGTGACCTCCACCACGGTCCCAATCCGCCCCTGTCGCGTCGACAGTGTGAAGTCCACGAAACCCCCTCGATACGGCGTCGCCGGCAACTCGGCGACACGTCGCGCCACGCGCTACACCCACGGTGCCAGAAATGAGCCGCGATCGCTCGTCGAGGCGTTCCCCCACCGGCGGGGCGCTACGGACTTCGCAACACGACCGCCTCGGGTCGGGCAGCCCATTCGGCGGCCACCCGGAGCGGGTCACCGGTGCGGAAGAGCGGCGGTTCGTGCAGCAGGAAGTCGCGGTGACTGATGTTCCAGGCGTACGCGCCGGCCATGGCGAAGGCCAGCACGTCACCCACGCCGATCGGCCCGGCGGTGGCCGAGGAGGACAGCACGTCCTTCGGGGTGCAGAGCTGCCCGACCACGGTGACCGGCCCGCCGTCGGTGCGCTCCGGCCCGGACCCGCGGCGCCGATGCACTGTGAACGGCTGCGGGTGTCCCTTCGCCGCCGGTGTGCGCAGGTGGTGGGTGCCGCCGGCCACCACCACGAACCACTCGCCGTAGGAGCGCTTCACGTCGATCACCTCGGTGAGGTACGCCCCGCAGTAGGCGGTGACCGACCGGCCCGGCTCGATCCGCAGCCGCACCCCCGGGTGCGCGTCGAGGACGTCGGCCAGTGCTCCGCCGTAGCCAACCCAGTCGAATCGGGCGGCCGGGTCGGCGTAGTCGACGGCCATGCCCCCGCCGACGTCGACCTCGACGGCACCGACCTCGGCTGCCGCCCAACGAACCACGGCGGCGGCGACCGCAGCGGCCAGCGGGGCGTCCAGCCCGCTGGCCAGATGAGCGTGGACTCCGCGTACGTCGATGCCGGCGGGCGGTCGGCGGGCGCACTCCACAGCGTCGGCCGGATCCATGCCGAACGGGCTGGGCCCGCCACCCATGAGCAGGCTCGCGCCGGGCGCGTCGACCGGCAGGTTCACCCGCAGCAGCACCTGGGCGGACCGGCCGGACGCAGTGGCCAGCGCGCCGAGTCGCCGAAGCTCGGCGGGCGATTCGACGTGGATGCGCCGCACCCCGGCGGCCAGCGCGGCGGCGAGGTCCGCGTCGGTCTTACCCGGACCGGCGTACGCGGCCGGGGCGCGACCCGGCAGCACCTCGGCCAGTCTCCGCAGCTCGCCCCGGCTCGCGGCCTCGAACCCGTCGACGACCGGGGCGAGGGTCCGCAGTACGCCGCGGTCCGGGTTGGCCTTGACCGCGTAGAGCACCTCGACCGGGCGGGGCAGCGCCGCCCGGATGGCTCCGGCGTGTGCGGCCAGCGCGTCGAGGTCGTGGACGTAGACCGGTCGGGTCACCGTGGCCGGCCCAACGGGTTGGGCACCGGCACGAACGGTGCGGCCCGGTCCGCGTCGCGCCGCCACCGGACCAGGAGGTTGGCCTTGGCCACCAGCGGCTCGCCGTTGAGCAGCGCGCGCAGCTCGGGCGGATCGTCGAGGTCGGCGGCGACCGCCTCGACGACGGTCCGCAGCTCCTGCCACAGCCGCCGTTCGACGCCCGGCCGCGCGTCGGAGAGGGCCCCGCAGATACCACCGAGGTGGTTGACGAACAGGCAGTAGACGATCCGGCGACGGGCGTCCCGAGGGGAGTAGCGGACCTGCGCCGGGACGCCGTCCGGCCAGGTGGCCCACCGGTCGGCGGCGAGCTTCACCCCCTCCAGGTCGCGCAGCAGCATGCGTACCGGGCGGCGGTCGCTGTCGAGCACGACGACAACGTTCTGCAGGTGCGCCTCGTGCACCACACCGTGGCCGAGCCAGCAGCGCAGCACCGCCGGCACCAGCAGCTCGACGTACGCCCGCCACCAGGCCACCGGGTCCGGTGTCACAAGCGGCTCGGCAGCCAGCGCCGCCGCCAGGATCGGGGTGTCCCCGGGTCGCAGGTGCGGGCGCAGGCCGGTACGCAGGATCGTCCCGTACGCCTCGTCCGGGCCGGGAACGTCGACGGTGCGGTAGGCGGGCTCGGCGAGCAGCCCGACCCCGTCCGGCAGCGGCACCCGGGCCAGCAGGTCGGTCAGGGCGACCGCGCCGGTCAGTTCGTACCGGGCGTTCTTGCGCAGGCAGTTGGTGATCCGCACGTGCAGGCTGGTCTTGACGAACAGGTCGGCCGCCGGGGCGTAGAGGGTGCGGACGCTCGCCGTCGGCCGCACCGGTACGCCGGCCTCCCCCAGGTCGCGCAGCCGTGGATGGGTGGGCGGGAGCAGTGACAGCTGCCAGGGATGCACCGGCAGGACGCGGTGCCCGCGCGGCGGTTGGGGCGGATCGAGGGCGGCCACGAGCGGATCGAACGGCCCGGCGCCGGCGACCAGGTCTTCCGGTACGGCGAGCCAGTGCAGCCGGAACGAGGTGCGCAGCTCCGGCGCGTACGCCCGCCAGCGCTCCGGGTCGCCGCTGCGCCACTTCGGGGTGGGGTGGTGCGGGTGGCCGAAGACCAGTGACTGCTCCGAGTCGACGTACGCGTCGATGGCGGGCTCGCCGGTGGGGGCGGGGTCCGCGGCCGGTCGTTCGGTCAGCAGCCGGGCCACTGTGTCCCGGCTGGCCCGGACCTGCTCGACGAACTCGTCGTTCGCCAGGCCGGTACGAGTGGTGAGTTCCGCCGCGACCAGCGCGGCCAGCCCGTCGGCGTCCAGGTCCTCCCAGCGTCCAGCGTCGGTCATCCGCTGCACCGGGCCGGCGTAGCGGTGCGCGCCGAGCGGTCCGGCCCGCGCGACGGCGCAGCGCAGCGTGACGTGGAGGTGTCGCAGCAGCACCCGGGCGGCACCGTCGACAGTGATCGGGGCACCGTCCGGCGGGGCGAGTTCGCGGATCAGGCAGCCAAAGACGGCGTGGGCGGCGGCCAGGTCGGCGAGCTGGCCGGGGGCGGTGGCCGGCCGGGAGCGCAACCGCACGCTCGTCATCGTGTCTCCCGGAGGTAGTTCGGGCCGGTACGCAGGTAGTACTTGTTGATGTCGGTGCAGCCCAGCCGCTGCTTGGGCAGCAGGGTGCCGGCGGTGAGCATCGCCTTGATGGGCAGCTGGGCGGCGCGCAGGACCTGTTCGGTGAGGGTCCGTGCCACCGGCCCGTCGCCCCACCGGTCCCGGGCGGCGGCGAGCCGGGGCGCCAGCGCCTCGGCGGGGGACGGCACGGGCAGCCCTCGGGCGGCCAGGGCGACAAGCGGCGCGGCGGCGGCCAGGTGCAGGGTGATGGTGATGAACACGTCGGCCAGCTCCTGCGGATCGCGCGCCCACATCCGGTCGTCGTGCAGGGCGAGCCCGCTCGGGCCACCGTACCGGGTGTCGAGTCGAGCGCCGTCGTTGTCCTTGTAGAGCAGGCCGACAGTGCCGTCGGGGTGCACCAGCAGGTGGATGTTCTGCGGGTGCGCCTCAAGGGCGATGCCGTGGCGTAACCACAGGAAGACGTGCCAGTCGAGCAGCAGGTCCAGGTAGGACTCCAGCAGCTCTTCGGGCCGTTCGGGGCTGATCCGGGCCAGCACCGTGCCCGCGACCGGGTCGGTGGCGGCGAGGGCCGCGACCGGCACCACCTGGACCCCGGCCAGGTCGCGCGGAAACCGGCGCAGCAGGAAGCTGCGCCGCTCGTCGCCGCCGACGTGCGCCCAGGTGCTCTCGTCGGCGTGCCGGATCCGCCCGGCGAAGGCGGGTTCGGCGTTGGCGGTCCGGTCGAGCAGCGCGGCGACGGTCGCGCCGTCGGCCAGCGAGCCGGGGTGCAGGGTGCGTCGGTTGCGGGCGCCGAGGCTCGCGGTTGGTAGCGGCAGCTTGAGGTGCAGGTACGGGTCGTGGTCGAGCGCCACCGTCCGCATGGAGAGGGTGGGCCGCACGGAGATCGCCGGCCGGTCCGTCACCGGTAGCGCGTCGCGGGCGGCGGTGATCGGATGCACGGGCAGCATCAGCTGATCCGGTCGCGGTGCGCGCGGCCACCAGGATGGCAGCTCACCGGTGAGCCGGACGTCCTGGGCGGGTGCGGCGTGCCAGCGCAGCGTGAAACGCGGGGCGTGCTCCGGGGCGTACCGGAGCAGTTCGTCGTCGGTGAGACCGTGCCGGCACCGGTCGGTGGGGTAGACGGGGTGGCCGTGGTGGGCGGCGAGCACGTCGTCCAGGAGCGCCGCCGGCAGACCGGTCGGGGTGCTCGCGCGCGCGTCGGCCAGCTCGGCGAAGACCCGTGGTCGATGCCGGGCCGCGAGCCGCCGGGCCCGGAGGTCGGCACGGCACTCGGCGCCGAAGTCCCGCCAGCCGGCAGCCGCCTCGGCGTTGTCCCGTGGGGCGAGCAACGTCAACAGCCCGGCCAGGGTGTCCGTCCGGTGGGTGGCGCCGTCGGCCAGCACCAGTACCGTCGGCGCGGCGCTGCGCAGGGCCTGCTGGAAGCCGTCCACCCGCACCGGGATGCGCAGCAGGCCGGCGGGGTGCGGCACCTGCCACCAGTCGAGTCCGTCCGGGCGGCCGGTGCTGAGCAGACCGAGGTGATCCTCGCGCAGCAGGGCGTCGAGCACCCGGGTGAACACCTCCCGCTCGCAGTCGTCGCTCACTCGACGATGGTCCACTGGAGGTCGCCCCGGAAGGCGGCCAACGACGTCCGGACGCTGTCCTGGTCCGGGCCGATCGCGTGCAGCACGGCCAGGTAGTCGCGGTTCGTGCCGGTGTGCTCGGCGAAGCGGCCCACCGCGCGCAGCGGACGGCAGCCCAGCCGGACCGCGCCATCCCCGGTGTCCAGCGGACCCGGTGCGGCGGTGAGCCGGCCCGGCCGGTCCGCGCAGACGTACTCGACCTGGGCGTACCGGTCGACGGTGCTGGGTAGGCCGAGGGCGGCCACCGGCTCGCCGAGGTGCAGCCGGATGACGTGTTCGAACAGCGGCACGCCGAGCAGCTCGGCGAGGATCAGGTCCATCCGGTCGCCGATGAGGCGGTAGTTCACCTCGATGAGCCGGACCCGGCCGTCGTCGGAGACGACGTACTCGGTGTGGCAGGCGCCGAAGCCGACCCCGAGCGCGTCGAGGCACGCCCGCAGTTGGGTGCTCGCCGGCTCGGTCGGGGGCGACCAGGCGAGGCTCTCCTCGGTGAAGGTCGGTGGCGGCCCGAGACCGGTGCGCCACCCGCCGAGGGAGGCGAGATCGGTGCCGTCGCCGAGGGTTTCGAAGGTCCGCAGCTCTCCGGCGAGATACTCCTCCACCACCAGGGCCACCTCCGGCCGCCGGCCCCGGATCTCGGCGACCCGGGCGACCAGCTCGGTCCGGTCGACCACCAGGTACGCGTCCTCGCTGGCCACCCCCTCGCGGGGTTTGACCACCGCCGGGAACATCCCGGCCGGCGCCTCCGGCGTGCTTCCGGGGTCGATGGTGACGGTGCGTACCAGATCGAGGCCGGCAGCCGCGATCGCCCGCCGGGCCGCGGCCTTGTCCTTGCAGAGACGGGCGGCGTCCGGGTCCTTGCCGGGCAGGCCGAGCTTTCCGGCGGCGATCGCGGTGGCCTCCTGGAGATGGTCGCTGTTGGACAGTAGCGCCACCGGTCGGTTCGGTGCCGTCGCCGCGACCACCGCGGCGACGTCCCGGACCGCACAGCGCGTCACCGGGGCGTCCGCCGGCCATTCCGTGGGCCGGTCGGTCAGCACGGTGGCCGACAGCCCCAGCGACGCCGCCGCCGGGAGGAACCCTTCCAGGACGGCGTCGGTGGGGTTGAGCGCGGTCAGGTAGATCTTCATACCGCCTCCGTCGACTACCCGATGTCGTGCTCAGGGTGCTGTCACGCCACCGCTCGCACACCGTCCGCCGCCGGCTGCTCCGCCACCGGGTCGGCGACGGGACCGGGCTGGTGCGGGAACCGCCGCTGGTGCGCGAGCCCGAGGGCGACCCCGGCGGCCACCAGCACGATGGCCGCGACCGCGACCGCCGGGTAACCGACCCGGTCGGCCGCCGCGAGACCGACGGACGCCGCCACGAACGAGCAGACCAGGCCGAACGATGACAGGACGGTGAAGTCGGTGCCGCCGGTGTCCGGGCGCGAGTAGTCCATGTTGACCGTGTAGAGCACGACGTTGGCGACGGTGTAGGCCACCATGAAGCAGCAGAGCGCGGCGACCGTCGCCGCCAGTGGCGCACGTCCGTTCATCAGCGGCAACAGCAGGAACGTCGACACCGTGAGGGCCACACCGCCGACCACGAGCACACCGCTGCGCCCGAAGCGACTGACCCCGAGCCCCGCGACCAGCCCCGCCACGATGGCCGGAGCGCTGGTCACCACGCCCGTGACGACGCCGATCCGACCCAACGACCAGCCCGCGTCGACCAGGGCCGGCGACACCAGGGAGTACGCCATTCCCGCGCCGACGTAGACAAGCGGCACCACACCGAAGGTCCACCACCGGCAGCCCGGCTGGCCGAACACCGACAGCAACGCCCGGTAGGCAGTGCCCACCCGGGCCACCCGATCGGTACGCGGAGGCTCCCGGAACCGCCACACCACAAGCAGGCCGACAGCCGTCATCGCGGCCAGCAGACCGATCGCCGACGCCCAGCCGAACCTGTCGTAGACCAGGACGCAGGCACCTCCGCCGAGCAGGTTGCCGAGGTAGCTGGCCGCGACCTGGATGCCGTTGCCGGTGCCCCGGGCCGACTCGGCGAGCATCCGGACGGCCACGGCGTCCACTGCGATGTCCTGGGTGGCGGAGAAGAAGACGTACGCGGCGCAGATCGCGATGATCGGCCCGAGCGCGTCGGCCGGGTCGGCGAACGGCAGCAGCGCCAACAGGGCGAGCACCAGGGCGCTCTGGAGCACCAGCAACCAGGATCGGTAGTGGCCGCGGTGCCGCGAGCCGTACCGGTCGAGGATCGGCGCCCAGAGGAACTTGACGGGCCAGATCAGACCGACGATCTGCAACAGCGCCAGGGTGTCCAGTGAGGTGCCGCCGTCACGCAGGATGGCGGTCAACCCGACGGTGATGAAGCCGACGCCGAGGTACTGCGTGACGTACAGCGCGGTAAGCGTGCCGAACCGACCCCTCATGCGGCTTTCCAGTAGCCGAGGGAGGTCAGCCGGTCCTTGTCGACGCCCAACGTCCGCCGGATGTGTCGAGTGATGCCACGGGTGCTGGCGGCCTCGCAGGCCACCCAGTAGTGGGCCGCGCCGCTGGCCGGCAGAGCCGCGCACACAGTGTCGACGAGGTGTTGACCATCGTCGCGCCGAGGCACCCAGGTGACGTCGTGGTGCTCGCGGGTGCGCAGCGCGAGCGCCTTCTCGCCCTCGTGGGCGTACTCCAACCAGACCGTGGCCGGGATGTCGGCGCCGGCGTCGAGCAGGCTGTTCACCGCGGGCAGGGACGCGGCGTCGCCGACGAGGTAGAGGTGCTCGGGTGCGGGGTCGGGCAGTTCGAACGCGGTGCCCTGGACGGTCGCGGTGATGGTGTCGCCGACCCGGGCCGTGGTGGCCCAGCGGGCGGCGCAGCCGTCGTGGATGGCGAATTCGAGCGTGAACCGACCGGTGGCCGGATCGGGGTCGACAAGCGTGTACGCGCGCTGGTGGGCCCGCCCGTCGTTGTCGAACCACAGCCGGATCCACATCGTGGGGTGCATTCCGCACGCCTCCAGCAGACCGCCTCCGTCGAGGAGCAGCCGCTGGTAGTGCCCGTCGATCGACTCGGTGCCCAGCACGGTCAACCGAAAGTCCCGGCCGCCCATGGCCTTGAGGACCAGGGCCTCCCAGTTCCGTTTCACGCACCCCTCCAGGTAAGGTCATCCTTGGTTAGGGGAGGTTAACCTAAGTCGCGCCCCGGATGGAACAGAGGACAGCACCCGATGACGCACCTGGAGAAAGTCGCCGGTCTCGGTGAGTTGTCGTTGCTGACAGTGGCCCCCGACCGGCACGCCGCCCTCCTGCACGACTGGGTCACCCAGCCCCGCAACTCCTTCTGGGGCATGGGCTCACACACCCTCGACGAGGTCCGCGACATCTACGCCTTCGTGAACAGCCTGCGGACCCACCACGCGTACCTGATCATGGTTGACGCGGAGCCGGTCGGTCTCTTCCAGACCTACCAGCCCGAGGCGGACCCGGTCGGCGAGCGCTACCGCGTGCAGCCCGGGGACGTCGGGATGCACCTGCTGCTCAGTCCCGACCGGCGGATCGTCCGCGGCCTCACCAACGCCGTCGGGCCGGCCCTTGCCCGTTTCCTGTTCCGCGACCCGGCCGCCCAGCGGATCGTCGTCGAGCCGGACGTCCGCAACCACCTCGCCCTGCGCCGACTGGAGATCGAGGGCTTCACCTTCGACTCGGAGATCGACATGCCGGACAAGCGGGCCCAACTCGCGTTCCTCACCCGCGCCCGCTTCGAGGCGAATCACCCGACGCCGGCCTGACGGTCCAGAGCGCTCAGCTGGTGCTCGTCCATCCGTCCGCCCCCGCTCAACGGGCGGCTTGGAACGCGCGGCCGACCACTGTCGCCTCGGTGCCGTCGCTGAACAACCCGGAGCGGTCCTGGTCGGTGGCGGGCAGGCCGAACCAGGCGTAACGCTGCACGTAGGACAGGCGGCCGAGCATGGCGGTGGCCGCGGTGAGGAAGGCCGCCTGCTGCTCCTGGCTCGGGAACTGTTGACGGCCCCCGTCGAAGCGGATCAGTGCGAACTCGGTCAGCCAGATCGGTTTCCGGTACCGCTGGTAGACAGCCTGCAGGTACTGCCGGAGCTGGTCGACAGCTGTGGCGCTGGTGAAGTCGGCACCGAACCAGTGCAGCGTGACGAAGTCCACCCGGTGGCCCCGGGCCTGGGCGCCGGTCATGAACCGGTCCAGCCAACCCTGCGGATCCGGCCCGCCCCAGGCGACCGCCGGGCTACCCAGCCTGCTGCCCGTCGCCATCAGCTGCGGCCACAGGTCCAACGCCTGCTCGACGGTCATGTTCGCCTGCTCGGGCAGGTCCGGTTCGTTGAAGGTGAGCAGCTCCGGCCCCGCCGCCTTCGCCCGGGCCAACTCGGCGGCGGTGACGTTCTCCGCGCCACGGATCATGGGCACGAACGTCACGCCCCGCGGCGTGCTGATCCCCGGGTGCTGGGTGCCCCAGGTGTAGTACCAGCCGGCCTTCGAGTTCGCCAACGCCTGACTGGCACCGGCGAAGTTCCACACCCCGACGCCCTTGCGGGCGGCGCTGACCGCCGGGGCGACCGGAGCCTTCGACGAGGGTCGTGCGCTCGGCGACGGCGTGCCGCTCGGCGAGGCGACGGCGGTGGGCGCCGCGGACGGCGGCGCGGCCCACGAGGGTGCGGGTGGATCCTCCGGCACTGTCACCACCACCGTGGTGATGGCGAGGACGGCCGCGGCCACCCCGGCGGCGAGGGATGGGAGCAGGCCACGAGGCCGGCTCACCGCGAGGTCCACAGCGCTCGGGCCGCCGCCCGCGTCGGTGGGCACACCACCGGCTGGACTCTGCCCGGCGGCGTGCCCGGCCGTCGGGGACTGGTGCCCGACGGCCTGCGCCCCGGGAGGCACCGCCGCGCTCGGGAAGTGGGCGCTGAGACCAACCGGCAACGGCAGCATCGGCAGTCCGGCGAGCAACCGGTCGATCGGCAGCAGGGTGGAGCCCAGCCGCGCACAGAACGCGCAGTCGCGGACGTGTCGGGCCAGTCGCTTGCGCCACAGCGGGCTGGGAGTGCCGTCCCAGTCGACGGTCACGGTCTCAAGGTCCGCACAACCAGGGCGGGCACGCAGTGCGCGGACGACGCCGCGGGCGCTCTGGATCTGCTCCTTCATCCGGTGGATCCGCACCGCGACGTGCCCGGGCGGCAGGCCGAGCGCGTCGGCGACCTCGTTCCGGGTGATCTCGCCGGTCTCCTCCAGCCACCACAGCGAGAGCAACTCCTGGTCGTCCGGGTCGAGCCAGCGGGTCGCCTCGGCGACCTCACGTCGTTGGTCGGTGAGGCCGAGCCGCAGGATGGTCATGCCGGCGAAGTCCGAGGCGGGGTCGGGCACGTTCTGGATCGCGTCGAGCCCGGCGTCCCGGTTGAGCGCGACCCGTCGGCGCTGTTCCCAGTCACGCACCTGGCGGATGGCGATCGCCACCAGCCAGGACCGGTACGCCGCCGGGTCGTTGAGCGCGGGCAGGTGCCGGATCACCCGTACCAACGTCTCCTGGACGACGTCGTCGACGTCGGCGTGACCGCGCAGCGCACGCCCGACGATGTTGTAGACCAGCGGGAGCGAGGCCGCGACGACGTCATCGAGGGCGCGCTGGTCGCCCTGTCGGGCCGCGACGACCAACCCGACATCGGGTAGTGCTCGACCGGCTGACGGCATGGCTGTCACTCCTCGGGTGCTGATCCGCGCGGACCCGCGCTGTGTGCGCTGACCGCCCTCACGTTCGGAGACTGGCACCGGCAGGTTGGATTACAGAATCCTCCGTCGTCGGCGGGCCGGCCGCGACCGGGGACCGCCGGCGGCGCGTGCGGATCGACGGCGGCGGGTATGGTGCGGGGTGACGGTGTCGCCGGGCGTTCGCCCGTGCACGAGACACCCTGATCGGGCGCCGCTGTGAAGCGCCGAACCGTCACGAGGTCACACGGCGCGAGTTGCCCTGACCCGGACGCACTCCTCAACCGAAGACAGGATCCTGCATGACATCGAACGACAACGGTCGACCGGCCCTGTTCCTCGCCACGTCGAACGCCGACGGGCCCGACGGGTCGGCGGTGACCGTCGACGGCAGCGCGGAGGCCATGCGCCGGCTGCGCCATCCGTTCGCGGTGCAGCCTGACCCGCAGAGCCCGACCGCTGGCGACGACGGCGATCGGCGCGGCTGACCGCCTCACAACTGGATGACGTGACCCACCCGTGGCGGGGTACGACCGGCGAGGACGTCGAGCCAGGCGCGCTGGAGGGCCTCCGGCCCGGCACCGACCTGGACGTCGAGCCACCCGCCCACGACGGCGGTGAAGCGTTGCCAGGCCTCGGTGAACCGCTTGTCGAGCCCAGCACGGCCCCAGTCCTGGCTGCGCTTGCGCATCTGAACCGGCGCGAAGAACACCTCTCCGGCGGCGTCGGCGTTCGGCGTCTGGTTGGTGAGGCCCACCGCGATGTCCCGGACGAGCCGGTCGCCGAGGTGCCGACGCAGGGCGGCCCGGGTCGTGGGTGCGCCGGACAGGTCGAGGTAGACGGACGCCACGGCGTCCAGGGCACCGATCTCGTCGTACGAGACGACCTCGTCATAGCAGCCGAGCGAGCGGGTGAAGGCCAGGTTGCCGGGCGAGGTGAGCCCGACCAGGCGTGGCCCCCGCCCACGCAGCTCGAACGCGGCGGCATACGCGGTCTTGCTCGACGCCGACGACAGCAACAGCGACTCGGCGCCGTAGCAGTCGTTGTCGACAACCTGGTCGGCCAGCATGAACGAGGTGAAGAAGAGCGGCCGGAACAGGATCAGGAGATCCTCCTGGTCGGGCCGGTACGCCGGGTCGCCGGTGGTCAACCGGTACGCGTTGTACGGTGACGGCAACTCGGCCCGGTGCGGGCTCGCGTCACGGAACCCGGACGCGTCCACCCGGTCCGGCCGCACCAGCAGGTGGCCCGCCGGCGGGAGATAGCCGTAGACCCGCTGCCCCGCCTCGATGCCCGCCACCGTCGACGTGACCACCTCGGCGAAGCCCCAGAGCGGCGGCAGGCCCCACTGTGGCCCGAGCCCGACCGGCGGGAAGAACTGCCAGTACCGCATCGCGTCGCCGAGCACCGCATAGGTCACGTTGTTGGCGGTGAGGCCGACCCGGTCCACCCGCAGCAGCGCCTCGCCCTCGGCCACAGTGGGCGGGGTGCCATCGACGAGCGTGGTCTGCCCGAGGTCGGCACGCGCCACGGCGAAGGTCCATGAGTCGGCCATGAGGTGACGCTAGACACCCCTCCCGAACCAGACAAGTGCACTGGGAGTGCAAAATCCCACTGCGCTCGGTCAGGATCGGGACGCGGCGAGGTCGCGGAGGTGTGCGAGCGGCAGGTGCGGCGGTCGCCACTCCAGGAAGAGGGCGGTCGCGTCGTCCTCAAGCCGGTCGTCCTGGTAGCCCACGACGGCGCGGACCAGGCGACGCATCGTCTCCGGGCTGGGCAGCCTGTCGTTGAGGGCGCGGTTGACGAAGTCGACGAGCCGATCCAGGCCGAACTGTTCCCCGTCCGCACTCCGCGCGTCGGTGATGCCGTCGGTGTAGGCCAGGATGCGGTCGCCCGGGTGCAACTCCTCCACGTGCACCCGCGGGCGGCGGGCCGACAGGTGGCCCAGGCCGAGCGGCAACGCGGTCGGCCCCGGCAGCTCCCGAATGGCCTTGCCGTCGCGCAGCAACATCGCACCGGGGTGACCCGCGTTGATCATGCTCAGTCGGCCGGTCCGATGGTCCAACTCGATGAGCAGTCCGGTCGCGAAGAAGTTCGGGTGCTCGGAACGCACCCACCGGTCGATGCTGATCGCCGTGTCGACCAGGTCGAGACCACACCGGCGCGCGTTGCGGTACGCGCTGACCACCAGCGAGGCCAACGTGCTCGCCTTGATGCCGTGCCCACAGGTGTCGAAGAGCCCGACACTGAGCACGTCGCCGTTCAGCGCGTAGTCGAAGATGTCGCCGCCGACGTCGTAACAGGGTTCGAGGATGGCGGTGATCACCAGGTCGTCGGTGGCGAAGGTCAGCGGCGGCAGCAGCCCCCACACGATCTCGGCCGCGACCTGCATCGGCAGACGCCGCCGCATCCGCTCGACCACGTCACCGTAGAGCCGGCGGTTGACCAGGATCTGGGCGATGTTGACCGCCACCTCCCAGGCCGGCTCATCCATGGCCGCGTCGGCGGCCGCCGGCGAGACGATCTCCAGCACGCCCATCCGTTCGCACCCGAGCAGCAGTGGCACCCAGACCCGATCCGGGTTGTCGGGCGCACGCTGGATGTCGAGACTGGTGAAGGCCCGGCCGGCGAGGGTCGTCTCGACCGACAACTCGTCCCGGACCAGACCCGCGCCGAGCAGCGGCACGAGCAGGGACTGCGTGTAGTCGGCCAGGTAGATCACGATCTCGGTGGCGTCGATGGCGGGAGCCGCCCGGGCGACGAGCTGAGACAGCTCGTCCGGGCCGCGTCGGGGTGCGTTGAGGTGAAGCCAACGCACCATCTCGCCGACGTCGCCCAAGCTCCCACCTCCCCGAGTTCTCCCCGACCGCTGGAGCACGTGGTGCGACCGTGAGGCTACCTCGCCCTCAGGGAGTTGGGACATCGGCGAGGTCGGCCGGGTCGAGGTGCAGGGTGGCGAGCAACCCGGAGTGCTTCGCCGGGTCCACCTGCTCCGGCAGCTCGCGCTCGACCCAGTCGGCCCTGGCCTGCTGACCCCGGTCGCGAAGCGCGGTGACGATCCGGTGCCTGGCGATTCTCATCTGGTGCTCCCCTGTTAGGCGTTCAGAACGATCATTCGCACGGACGGCGGTGGTCCGGACCACCGCCGTCCCGGCGGTGCTGACCAGCGAACCCGACAGCCGGGACGGGGTCGGCGGTCAACAACACGACCAGCCGGCGCGGCGATGGGGATGACGATCGGTTACGCCCTGTCTGGGCTGGTGGCGGACGCGTCCGGCGGCCACCGGGATCCCGGGCGACGCGTTCACCGTACGCCCTCGCGATGCGCGACCGCACCTGCACCGGCCGCCAGGCCGGTCGGGACGCGCCACCCGGCGCACCGGATCGACTGGTCAGGGCTCCAGCACCACCTTGCCCGCCCGGCTGCGCGTCTCGGCGAACACCAGCGCGGTGGAGACCTCGCTGAGCGGGTAGCGGGCGGCGATCTGCGGCACGATCACCCCTTGCCGCAGCAGGTCGAGCACGATGCCCAGGTCGGTGCGCAGGCGACGCCGGAACGCGGTACGGCGGGTGAGGTGACCGGCCCAGAAGTTGTAGAAGCCGGCCCGGTGGCCGTTTGGCAGCGCGTTCCAGGTGTAGAGGCGCGACAGCAGCTTCACGAAGACCCACACGACCGACTGGCCGGAGTTCACGGCGGCGGCGTTGCCGTAGACGACAAGCGAGCCGCCGGGGGCGAGCAGGCCGTACGAGGTGCGTACACCCGGGCCGCCCACCGGGTCGAAGACGGCGTCGACACCGCCCGGCGACAGCTCACGTACGCGCGCGGCCAGGTCCGGGTCACGGTAGTCCAGCG
Source organism: Micromonospora sp. NPDC005215 (assembly GCF_040607915.1). NCBI lineage: Bacteria > Bacillati > Actinomycetota > Actinomycetes > Micromonosporales > Micromonosporaceae > Micromonospora > Micromonospora sp. NPDC005215. Next base: position 134,879 of record NZ_JBEXHQ010000001.1, read on the forward strand.
GTTCGACGCCGAGTTCGCGCAGCGCGGCGTGATGCCGCGCGGCGGCGGTGCCGATGACCCGCAGGCCGAGGTGGCGTCCGAGTTGGACGAGCACCGTTCCGACGCCACCGTTCGCGCCGTGCACGAGGATGGTCTGCCCGGCCCGCAGCCGGGCACTCCGCAGCATCTGCCAGGCCGTCACGCCGTTGACGACGACGGTCTCGGCGGCGGCGGGGTCCAGTTCAGCGGGTACGGGGGTCAGGGCGTCGATGTCGACAAGCGCGTGGGAGGCCCAGCCGTCGGTCTTGGTGACCGCCGCGACCCGGGTGCCGACCAGCGAGTCGTCCGCGCCGGGGCCGACCGCCCGGACCGTGCCGACGAGGTCGTAGCCGGGCACGAACGGAAACTTCGGCTGGCCGGGGTAGCGGTCGTGGCGCATCTGCTGTTCGGCGAACGAGATGCCGGTGGCCTCGACCTGGACGAGCGCCTGCCCCCGGGCGGGGACGGGCATGGCGCGTTGGCGCAGCTGGAGTCCGTCGGGCTCCACCACGCCGGGCAGCACCACTTCGGTGATCATCGCTTCGGTGGTCATCGGATTCTCCTTGTTTGTAAGTGTGCACTCACACACTTGTCGGCGTGAAAAAAGTGGGCCACTGTCGCGGCCCAGGGGTCGGGGTTGGGAGTTCAGGGGTGGCGGATGCCGGCGGTCAGTGCGCGGGCCCACGGCTCGGAGACCTGCTCCAGGCCGGCGGTGACGATCAGATGGCAGAGCTGGCCGTACGCGAAGAACTGCTGCACCTGCGCGTCGTTGGCGCCGGCCCGGTCCTGCACGAAGGTCGCGACCTGCCGGTAGCCGGCGCGCACCGCCTCGGCGACCTCGGGGATGTCCGTGACGGCCTGCGCCTGCACCTGGAAGAGGAGCAGATCGCGGTCGGCTATCAGCTCCGCGTAGGCGGCGCCCATGGCGTCGAGAATCTCCTGAGGGGTGCCGCCCGTGGCCTGCTCCGCCCCCGCCTCGATCGCCGCGGCGATCCGGTCGAAACACGCTCCGGCCGCCGCCACGAACAACCCGAGCTTGCCGGAGAAGAGCCGGAAGACGTACGCCTCGGAGATGCCGGCGGCGGCGGCCACGGTGGTGACCGGGGTGGCGTGGAAGCCGGTGCGCGCGAACGCCGACACGGCGGCGTTCAGAACGGTGATCCGGCGGGCCTCGGCAGTCGATCGCATGTTTGTAAGTGTGCACTCACAAACAAGGAACGTCAAGCCGACCGGCCCTCCGGTCAGGGCGCGATACGCAGGACCCGGATCGCGTTCTCGTCGTGGTCGCTGAAGCGGTACCGCAGCCCGGCGAACGGACTGCCGGGAAAATCGCCGCTGATCGTGGCGGTCACTACCGTGCCGGCCGGCGTGTCCACCACGTCGGTGATCTCGTACGAGACCAGCGGCACGGCACGGCGCCACTCGCGGATGGCCGCGATGCCGCGATACTCGGTCGACTCGTCCTCCACCACGGCGTCCTCGGCGAACAGGGCGAAATAGTCCTCGGAGTCCGGCTGCCCGGCAAGCTCGAAGTATCGGCGAACGACAGCCGGCGCTGCCTGGTCTGCGGTCATGACTGGGAGTCCCTTCGGAACGTCGCCCGCTGTCCAGTGCGCTGGGCCACGTGGGCGAGTGGTGGACGCTGCTGATCCTGCACGACGCCTTCGACGGCTACACCCGGTTCGACCAGTTCCAGGCCAACCTGGGCGTGTCGTCCAGCATCCTGACCAGCCGACTCAGAACTCTCACCGGCCAGGGCCTGCTCGAACGACGCCGCTACCAGACCAGACCCGACCGCTACGAGTACGTCCTCACCGACCTCGGCCGCAGCCTGCGGCCGGTAGTCGTCGCCCTCGCCGCCTGGGGCAACTCACGCCTCGACCCCAGCGAACGCAGCATGATCCTGGTCGACCGCAGCACCGGAGTGGAGGCCGACCCGGTGATCGTGGACCGCGCCACCGGCCGTCCGCTCGACGACCCCGACTTCGTCTTCGCCGCCGGCCCGGCCGCCAGCGAGACCATGCGCAAGCGCTACGAGCACATCCCCGTTCACGCAGCTCACTCGGACGGATAGAGCCGGGCCGGGTCACCGGGTCGGAGGCTGTCCGGGACGTCATCCCGGGTGCTGGCGGCAATCGAACCGAGCAGCGCCAGGGAGCGGGCGGACTCCGTACCCGGCTCGGCGTGGTAGATCACCAGCAGCTGCCCGTCGGCGCCCGCCACTGCGAGTTTGTCGCAGTACAGGTCGAGGTCACCCACCTCCGGATGACACAGCCGGCTGACCACACCCTCCCGCCGACGCACCTCGTGACGCGCCCACAACCGGCGGAAGCAGTCGCTCTTGAGTGACAACTCCCCCACCAGCGCCGTCAACCGGGGGTCGTCGGTGGCCCCGCCCGAGTCGGCGCGCATCTGCCCCACCACGCTCTGCATCGCCTGCCGCCAGTCGCGGAACAGCTCCTGCTCGGCCGGGTCCAGGAACACCGCGCGGAGTCGGTTCGCGCCCGGGGCGAGATTCGGCGACAGTGCCCTCGCCATCGGGTTCGAGGCGAGGATGTCGAGGTAGCGGTTCTGCACGAAGGCCGGCATGTCGAGCTGCCGCAGCAGGTGCAGGATGCTGGCCGGCACCCGCTCAGCGGCCGGTCGGACTGCCCGGCGCGACCGCGCACGGCTCAGCCCGATCAGGTACGCGGTCGCCTCCGGGTCCAACCGCAGCACCCCGGCCAGGGCATCGAGGACCTGCACCGAGGGATGCCGTTCGCGCCCCTGCTCCAACCGCAGGTAGTAGTCGGCGCTGATGCCGGCCAGCATCGCCACCTCCTCGCGCCGCAGCCCCGGCACCCGGCGCAGGCCCACGCCCGGACCGAGCCCGACGTCCTCGGGCCGGGTCTGCTCCCGACGGGCACGCAGAAAGTCGCCGAGCGGGTTCGTCGCGTCCATGCCACCGACGGTAGATCGCCCGGCCCCCCGGTGACTGGCCGTGTCACTACCAGGAACAGCTCGCCCTGCCGGCCGGCCAGGCCGTCGGCGCACAGTAGAGGCGTACCCACTCCCGTCACGGACAGAGGACGACATGAGCGAGAACCTTCCCGGCGGGTCCCTGACCCTGGCTGACGGCCTCACCCTGAGCCGGATGGGCTACGGGGCGATGCAGTTGGCCGGCCCGGGTGTCTTCGGCCCTCCCCGCGACCGCGAGCAGGCGCTCGCCGTGCTGCGCGAGGCCGTCGACCGAGGTGTCCGGCACATCGACACCAGCGACTTCTACGGCCCGGTGGTGGTGAACGAGCTGATCCGCGAGGCGCTGCACCCGTACCCCGAGGATCTGCTCCTGGTCACCAAGGTCGGCGTGCGGCGCGGCGCCGACCGCTCCTGGATCCCGGCCCTGGAGCCGGACGAACTGAAGGCCCAGGTCCGGGACAACCTCCAGCATCTCGGCCTGGACGTCCTCGACGTGGTCAACCTGCGGGTCGGTGTGGCGGAGGGCACCGGCGACGCTCCCCTCTCCGAGCAGTTCGGCGCTCTCGCCGACCTGCGGCAGGAGGGACTGATCCGGCACCTCGGGCTCAGCAACGTCACGCTCAACCAGCTCACCGAGGCCCAGGCCATCGCCCCGGTGGTCACCGTCCAGAACCTCTACAACCTCGCCAACCGGCAGGACGACGCCCTGGTGGACCGGTGCGCGGCGGAGAACATCGCGTTCGCCGCGTTCTTCCCGCTCGGCGGGTTCACGCCGTTGCAGTCCGACACCCTCGACGACGTGGCCGCCCGGGTGGGTGCCTCGCCGCAGCAGGTCGCCCTCGCCTGGCTCCTGCAGCGCTCCCCCACCACCGTGCTGATCCCGGGCACCTCGACGCTGGCGCACCTGCGGGAGAACCTCGCGGCGGCCGACCTGAAGCTGCCGGTCGACGCGATCGAGGAGTTGGACGCCATCGGTTCCTAGAGCCTGTGCGGGCGGTTGCGGACCAGGGTGAGCGTGAGCACGGCGGTGACGAGGAAGACGATCCCGGTGCTGCGCAACCCGGCCTGGACGCCGGAGGTCAGCGCCTCGGCCAGCGCCGCTCGTACCGGATCGGGCAGTGGTTGGTCGCCGGTGGCACCGGCGGCCACCGCGGCCTGCACGGCGGTCCGGGTGGGTTCGCCGACCTGGTGCGCGGCCAGCCGATCGGGCAGGTCAGCCAGCATCGTGGTGGTCAGGAGCGTGCCCAGCAGGGACGAGCCGAGCACGGAGCCGACCTGGCGGGCGGCGTTCACCGCACCGGCGGCCATGCCGGCCTGGGCGGGCGCGACGCTGGCCAGGGCCGCCGCCGTCGCCGGGGCCACCACCAGAGCACTGGCGGCACCGAACAACGCGAACAGCGCCCAGCGATTACCGAACGACGCGGTGGGACCCTGGGTCGCCAGCGCGAAGCTGGCCACCGCACCCAGGACCAGGCCGAGGGCGATCGGCGCCTTGAAGCCGGTACGACGGATCACCCGCCCGGCGCCGAAGGCGGCGAGCACGTAGGCGCCGAAGAGCACAAGCATCCGCCAGCCGGTGTCCAGCGGGCTGAGCGCCTGGGCACGTTCGTGGAAGAGGACAAGCAGGATCGCCACGCCGGTGAAGCCGAACAGCGAGACCGCCGCAACGACCATGACGGCGCTGAACGACGCGGACCGGAACAGCCGTACGTCGAGCATGGGCGCGCTGGCCCGCAGTTCGACAAGCACGAACCCGACCAGTGCGACAAGCGCGACGATCCAGGCCACCAGCACCACCGGGCTGGCGTAGCCGGCCTTGCCACCCTGGATCATCGCGTAGACGGCGGCGGCGATGGCGACGGTGCCCAGCAACAGGCCTCGCACGTCGAGTCGGGCGGCGCTCGGTCGGGACTCGGCCACCCCGACGACGGCGACGACGAGGGTGATCACGCCGAGCACGATCGTCGACAGGTAGACGCTGTGCCACCGGTAGTGCTGTAGCAGCGTGCCGGCGATGAGTGGGCCGATCGCGAGCCCGATGCCGGAGGCCGCCGACCACGCGGTGATGACCTCGGTACGTCGGTGCGGGTCGGTGAAGGTCGCGCCGAGGATCGCCAGGCTGTTCGGCAGGATCAGGGCACCGCCGAGGCCGGCGACCAACTGCCCGACGATCACCCAGGCCACTGTCGGGGCACTGGCCACGACGGCGGCACCAACGATCATCGCGATGACTCCGGCACCGAACATGCGCCTGCGCCCGTAGCGGTTGCCGAGGGTGGCGGCGGACAGCACCACGCTCGCCACCATCAGCGTGTAGGCGCTGGGGATCCAGATCAGGGTGGTCGGGTCGACCCGCAGGTCCTGCTGGATCGTGGTCAGCGCGGACACCGTCGCGGTGATCTGGAGGAACGTGATCATCGCGCCCAGACACATGGCGATCAGGGTCACCGAACGGGAGCCGCGGACGGATGAACGGACGGCGCCGGCCGGTCCGGGCCCGGGTGGGGCTGCGGTGTTGCTGGTCACGAGGCTTCCTCAGGGGCTGGTCGAGCTGACTTGCTTATGCTGAAGTCAGCACGCCCCAGTGAAGCACCTGACTAATTGCAACGCAAGTCAGGTAGGCTGGACGGCATGGAGGACCTACGGGACGACCGCGACTCCTGGTCGAGTGAGAACTGCTCGGTGGCCCGGGCGATGGACATCGTGGGCAGCAGGTCAACGGTCCTGATCATGCGCGAGGCCCTGCTCGGCACGCGTCGCTTCGACGACTTCGTCCGCCGGGTCGGCGTCGGCGAACCCGCCATGGCCGCCCGGCTCAAGGACATGGTCGCCGCCGACCTGCTCGAACGGATCCCGTACCGGGAGCCGGGCCAGCGCACCCGCCACGAGTACCAGCTCACCCGCAAGGGCCGCGAACTCCTGCCCGTCATCACCGCACTGCGCAACTGGGGCGACACCTGGGCCGCCGACGACGCCGGCCCGTCCATCGTCGCCACCCACCACGACTGCGGCCAACCGGTCCGCGCGGTGCTCCGCTGCGCGGCCGGCCACGAGATGGCGGACGGCGACATCGACATCGCCGCCGGTCCGGGCCTCATCCGGCGCGACTGACCAGCAGTGCCACCGGCGGCTCCGCGCCACCGGCGGCTCCGCGTCACAGGCGGCTCTGCGTCACCGGCGGCTCTGCGTCACCGGCCCCGTGGCGTCCTTGGCAGCGTTCCTCGCCTGACGGGCGGCCTTGAGCCAGAGCGGCACGGCCAGCCGGGTGCTCAGGCCGCGGCACAGCCTTGCGAAATCGACGCTGGGCACCGCCGAATCGATCGATCATGACAACTGAAAAGTGTCGTACGTCTGTTCTAGTCTCGGGTCATGGTTGAGGAGTTGGCGCAGGCAGAAGCCGCGGTCGCGGCCTGCGCTGACACGGCTTCCTGGGCTCTGGCCGAGCACGATCTCGTCACCGCTCTCGACGCCGCGCACCGTCTGGAGCAGCGCCTCGCCGCGGTCAAGCTGACAGTGATCCGCGAGCTCGACGGCCGGGGCACACCCACCGCGCAGGGCGCGTCCTCCACCTCGGTCTGGCTCCGCGAACGGCTGCGGCTGACCGTGCCCGCCGCCCGCCGCCTCGTCGACCTCGCCGCCGCCCTCGACGCCGGCAATCCCGGCGTACGACAGGCACTCGCCAACGCGGACATCAGCCTGGATCAGGCCCGGGTCATCGCCGACACCGTCGACACCGTGCAGAACACCGCCGGGTCGGAGGCCGCCGACAAGGCAGTGGGTGTGCTGATCGAGTGGGCCGGGCAGTTCGACAGCACCCTGCTGCGCAAACTCGGCACCCGCATCCTCGACCACGTCGCCCCCGACATCGCCGACGCCGCCGCCCGAGCCGCCCTGGAAGCCGACGCCCGCCGCGCCACCCGCGACCGGCACCTCACTCTTTCCGAACAAACCGACGGGCGGCTCCGACTGACCGGCACCCTCGACGCCGAGACCGCCGGCCTGCTCCGCGCCGCCATCGACCCGCTCACCGCACCCGCAGGCCCCGACGACGCCCGCTCCCCCGGGCAACGCCGGCATGACGCCCTCACCGACGTCTGCCGGCTCGCTCTGCGCACTGGTGAGTTGCCCGAAAACGGCGGCGACCCCGCCCAGATCGTCGTCACCACCGGCTACGACGGGCTGACACGGCAGTTGACCGCCGGCGCCCTCGACATCGGCCAGCAGCTCACCGCCGAGACGGTGCGTCGGCTCGCCTGCGACGCCGCCGTGCTTCCTGCGGTTCTCGGCGGCGGCGGGCAGGTCCTTGACGTCGGTCGGCAACGCCGCCTCATCACCGGCCCGCTCCGCCGGGCGCTGGTGCTGCGCGACAGCGGCTGCGCCTTCCCCGGCTGCGACCGGCCACCACGCTGGTGCGACGCCCACCACATCCACCACTGGGCCGACGGCGGCACCACCAGCCTGGACAACGCCGTCCTGCTCTGCGGCCACCACCACCGTCACCTGCACCACAGCGACTGGACTGTGCAGCTGGCGGCCGACGGCCACCCTCAGTTCATCCCACCCGCCTGGCTCGACCCCGAACAGATCCCCCGCCGCAACCACTTCCACCGACGAACGTAGGCGCGGTCAGCCGACGCCGAGACGCTCGCGCCGGGCAGTACATCCGCACGTGGTTCCAGGCCGTGTCAGCTCTCGTCGCGCGCTTGGTGCGGCCGGTGGGCCTTGATCCACGCTTCCACGTCGGCGCGGTCGCAGACTCGCACCTTGCCGCTGGCCCGGACCGTCCTGCGCCGATGCCGGGAACTCGCCCCGGTCTGAGCAGGGCTGATGGGTGGCGGGCCGCCGGTCGACGGCCCGCCACAGTGCATCAGAGGACGATCTGGTGCACCCGGTCGTCCACGCCGCGTACCGCCAGCCAGGCACTGCCGTTGGCACCCGCGGCCGCCCCCGGTGCGCCGCGGAACGCGTCGGTGGCGAACTCACCACGCTGGAACCAGCCGCCCCAGGCACCATCGGTCAGGTTGCGCTGCCAGAGCCGGTTGTCGGCGGCCAGCGAGAACAGGTAGACCCGCCCGGCCGTGGCGAGCAACGTCGGGCTGCCGCTGGTGGTGCCGCCCAGGCTGGTCCAGGCCGACCAGGTGGTGCCGGTCCGGCTGCTCCACCACACCTCGTCGGTGCGGCTGCGCACCGCCACGTGCAGCACGCCCGCGTCGTCGACGACAGCGCTCGGCCGACCGTAGAACGGCCGGTTCTCCGGCGCGCCGATGCCCGCCCAGCCGGTGCTGGGCGTACGCGACCAGAGCTTGCCGTCGGCTCCGCGCGCCACCAGGGTCCACTGGGTCGGGCTGGTCCAGGCGACAGTGGGCGCGTCGGTCAGCGTGCCACCGAGGCTGCGCCACGGTCCCCACTGCCCGGCGGTGTAACTGCGCTGCCAGGCGGCGTTGTCGGTGCCCCGCACGAAGACGTCGAGCCGCCCACCGGCGGAGCCGTACGCGGCCGGCTGGCCGAGGATCCGGCCGCCGACCGGGCCGCCGAGCGAGGTCCACTGGGTCCCCCACGTCGCGCCGGAGCGCGTGTTGACCGCCAGCGCACCGGAGGCGTCACGGACGAAGGCGACGGCGTGCGTGTCGTCCACCCGGACCAGCGCGGGGCTGGCGCTGGCGGTGCCGCCGAGGCTGGCGCCGGCGGCCTGGTCGGTGCCGGTCAGACCGAGCATCGCCACCCCGTGCGCCGGCACCTCGACGGTGTACGAGCCGGTGAACGGTTGGACACCGGCGGTGCCGGGCTGGGCGTCCACGTCAGCGCGGGACCACAGGTCACGGACGCGCACCGACTCGCCGAGCGCGACGTCGGCGAAGGTCACAGTGATCTGCTGGGCGGTGTCGTGCCGGTTGAGCAGCGCGACGGCCCGCTTGCCGGAGCCGGTGAGCACCTTGCTCCAGACCTGCGCGTCGGTGCCGGTGTCGGCGACCTTGACACCCTGTCGGACCAGCGGGTCCTGGTCCACCGCGACGATCTCCGGGTTGGTCAACGCCGAGATCATCTCCGCTGGCAGGCCGCGCGGGTCGGAGCCGATCACCAGCGGCGCGGCCATGATGGCCCACATGCCGAGCTGCGTCTTGGACTCCTCCAGGCTCAGCTCGTACCCACCGTCGGGCAGTGGGCGCATCGGCAGCAGGTAGTCCGGGTCGTTGTAGTGCCCCGGCCCGGTGGCCGCCGGGTGGTACGCGTTGACGTCCATGTTGCGCAGCACCCACGGGTACGCCCACTGCGGGCTCGGGTCGGTGAGACCCACGTCGGTGTACGTCCGCCAGGAGTCGGCGATGGTGGGCGCGTACGTGTAGCTCCAGGTGGAGAGCTGTTCCGAAGTGTACGGGCCGCCGCCCCAGTCGGAGCTGACCGGGTTGCAGATGTTGAGCAGCATCGGACGGGGTGACTGGCGTACCGCCTCGGCCAGTTCCCGGAAGGTGGCCTCCGGGTCGAGGCCGGCGGCCCGGCCGCAGAGCCAGTCGGCCTTGAGCGCGTCGAAGCCCCAGCCGGCGAACTGGGCGATGTCGGCCTGGTAGTGGCCATTGCTGCCCAACCCGCACTGGCCCGGCAGGTACGGCCCGGCGTCGGTGTAGATGCCGGCCTTCATGCCCCTGCTGTGGATGTACGCGGCCAGCGCGGCCATCCCGCCGGGGAAGCGGGCGGGGTCGGCGACGAGTTGGCCGGCCTCGTTACGCGGGGTGGGCGCGGCCCAGTTGCCGTCGATCCAGACGTAGGTGTAGCCGGCGTCGCGCAGGCCACTGTGGACCATGTGGTCGGTGACCGACCTGACTTCGGCCTCGGTGGGATCGCCACCGAGGCCGAAGTAGGTGTTCCAGCCCTGGTAGGGCGTCGGTGCGAGCCCACTGTTGAAGAACGTGGGCGCGCCCTGGTCCTCGGCGCCGGTGCCGGCCGGGGCGTGGCCGGGACGGCCAGGCCCGTGACCGGGCTGCGCCGGGACGGCGTGGGGCTTGCCGGGCTGCGCCGGGACGGCTTGGGGCTTGCCGGGCTGCGATGGGCCAGCCGGTGGCGGGCCGGCCATGGCCGGCGCGGGGCTGGCCAGGCCCAGGCCGAGCACGGCCAGGGCAGCGGTCAGCTGTCGGTTCAGGCGCATGGGGGTACTCCTGTCCCTCGGGGGTGGGGGTGGTGGTGCTCCGGCCTCAGTCGCGGGTCAGCACGATGAGGTCGGCGTCGTGGGTCGCGCTCCACTGCACGGGCAGGCCGACCGCGCCGAGGTGGCTGCCGGAGTAGTGGCGGTCGCCGTGGGAGTAGCGGGCCGCCGGGTCGAGGCCGCGCAGGGGCAGCCGGACCGGGCGGGACGGGAGCAGGCCGGTCCCGTCGAGCCGGCCGGTGTGCCAGGCCAGGACGACCACCCGGCGCTGGTCGGGAGCCGTGTACTGCACGGCGCAGCGGGCCTGGTCGGGGCCGCCGATCAGGTGCACCTCGCCGCCTGTGACGACGTCCCGGATCTCCTTGTAGCGGGCGATCCAGTCGGCCGCCTCGGCCCGCTCGGCGGGGGTCCAGGCCCGGATGTCCGCGCCGACGCCGAGAACGCCGGCCATCGCGAGGACGAACCGGAACGCCAGCGAGCGGGGGCGGCTGTCGAACAGGCCGGGCGCGTCGGTGACCCAGGAGCTGAGCAGGTGTGGGGCGTTGGCGTGCAGGAAGCCGTACTGGATGGCCAGCCGGTCCAGTGGGCCGGTGTTGTCGCTGGGCCAGAAGACGTCGGCGCGGGCGGCCATCGCCAGGTCGGTGCGCCCGCCGCCGCCGGCACACGCCTCGATCAGCACGCCGGGGTGGTCCCGGCGCAGCCGCTCGTAGATCCGGTGCAGGTTGGCGACGTGCGCGCCGTCCAGGTCGAGCGGGCCGACCCCACCGGGCCGACCCGGTTCGGTACGCGGCCGGTTGAAGTCCCACTTCAGGTAGTCGATGTCGTACCGGCGCAGCAGACCATCCACTGTGGAGTGGACGAACTCGGCGACCTCCGGCCGGCCCAGGTCGAGCAGGTACTGGTTGCGGACCGGGGTGAGCGGCCGGCCGTCGACGGCGTAGACCCAGTCCGGGTGCTCGGCGTACAGGGTCGACTTCGGGTTGACGCACTCCGGCTCGACCCAGAGGCCGAAGTTCAGCCCGAGTGCGCGGACGTCGGCGATGAACGCGTCGAACCCGGCCGGGAACTTCGCCGGGTCGGGCGTCCAGTCACCCAGCCCGGCGGTGTCGTCGTCGCGACCGACGAACCAGCCGTCGTCCACAACGAACGTCTCCACGCCCAACTCGGCGGCGATCCGGGCGAGCGCCAGCTGGCTCTGCGCCTCGACGGCGAAGTAGGTGGCCTCCCAGGAGTTGTAGAGCACCGGGCGCGGGGTGAGCCGGTCGGCGGCGAGCAACCGCTGGTGGGTGTGCCAGACCCGGGCCAGCCCGTCCAGGCCCTCCGGGCTGTACGCGCCGGTGACCACCGGCAGGGTCAGCCGGTCGCCGGGGGCCAGGTCCAACGGGCCGTCGACAAGCTGACGGCCGGCCCGCACCCGGGTCAACCCGCCGGTGTCCCGTTCGGCGCTGATCTCCCACGAACCGGTCCAGGCCAACGCCATCCCCCAGGCCGCGCCGGCCGGGTCGGCGGTGTCCCGCACGGCCAACCAGGGCACGTGCAGATGCCCGGGTACGCCCTGGGAGCTGCCGATGCTGAACGTGCCGTGGCCCAGCTCGACGTGGGCGAGCTGGAACTCCTGCGCCCACTGCCCCCACTGGTGGCTGAGCAGCGCGCCGTGTGGCGTCGGTACGCAGAACCCGCCCGATCCGGCCCGGACCACCCGCAGCGGGCCGGCGCCGTCGTTGCTCAGCTCGACCCACCGCTGCACCACGTCGGTGCCGGTGGGCACCAGGTAGTGCACTGTGGCACGCAGCCCGGTCACCGGGTCGGCGAATCCGACGGCCAGCTCCCGCTGGTCGGCGTCGATCCGCGCCTCGGTGTGCAGGAAGCCGACCCGGCGCTGCCCGTCCGAGGTCTCCACCACCAGATCCGCACCGGTGAACGGGCGGTCGGCGTCGGTGGCGTACTCGATGGGGGCGGCGTCCCCGGCGGTGAGGAACGGCACCGGGCCGTCGTAGGCGACCGGTGAGGGCCCGTCGGAGACGCCGTGCGGGCCCCACGCGACAAGTTCCAGCCAGCGGCCGTGCGTCGGCACCGTCACTGTGTACTCGGTGTGCGTGCCGCGCAGCGTCCAGCGCTGCCCGGTCCCGGCGGTCACTTGACCGCTCCGAGCGCCAGGCCGGAGACGAAGTGCCGTTGGAAGCGCAGGAAGACCGCGACGGTGGGGACGGCCGCGATGACAGTGCCGGCGGCGATGACGTTCCAGGACGACACGAACTGCCCCTGGAGGCCGAGCAGCGCCGGGGTGACCGGCATGTTGTCGTCGGTCCGCAGCACGGTGATCGCCCAAAGCAGGTCGTTGAAGATCCAGGTGAAGGACAACGCGCCGAGAGCGGCCAGCGCGGGGCGGGTCAGCGGCAGCATCACCTTCGTGAAGATCTGCCCCGTGCCGGCGCCGTCGATGGTGGCCGCCTCCTGGATCTCGCCCGGCAGGTCCCGCATGAAGCCGTGCAGCACGAAGGTGTAGAAGCCGAGCCCGAAGCCGACCTGCACCGCGATCAACGCCCAGAGCGTGTCGTACAGGCCGGTCAGCTCGCTGAACTTGGCCACCGGGATGAGCAGGATCTGCGGTGGCAGCAGGTTGCCGGCGAGCATCAGCAGCAGGATCGTGCGCCGGCCCGGGATCCGGAAGCGGCTCAGCGCGAACGCTGCCATCGCCGCGAGCCCGAGGCTCAACGCCACCGACGGGACGGTGACCAGCATGCTGTTGATCAAGGCGCGCAGCTCGCCGCCGTCGGTCCACGCCTGCCGGTAGGTGTCAAGCGTGAACGACCGGGGCAGGCTGCCCACGCCGTGCGCGGCGATGTCGTCGAACGACCGGGTGGACATCACCACGACCCAGATCACCGGCCCGAGCCAGAGCAGCGAGAGCAGGATCATGCCGGTGTGGAAGGCCCCGGTACGGAGCTTGTTCATCAGGCTTCCTCCCGGAACGCGCGGACCAGGTAGCCGAGGATGACGGCCAGCGCGAGCACGAAGATCACGACGGCGATGGCCGAGGCGTAGCCCAGCCGCAGGCTCTGGAACGCTGTCGAGTACATGTAGGTGCTGAGCAGCTCCGACGAGTGGTACGGGCCGCCCCTGGTCAGCGACCAGACGATGTCGAACGAGCGCAGCGAGTCGATCACGATGACCGACAGCACCACGGCGTTGACCCCCTTGAGCTGGGGAATCGTGACGTGCCGCAGCCGCTGCCAGGAGTTGGCGCCGTCCATCCGGGCCGCCTCGTGCAGCGCCGGGTCGATCGCCTTCAACCCGGCCAGGAACAGCACCATCACGTAGCCGATCTGCCGCCACAGCGCGGGCAGGATCACCGCGTACAGGGCGGTCTGCGGGTCGGCGAGCCAGGGCCGGATCAGGCTCTCCAGCCCGACGGCCCGCAGCAGCGTGTCGGCGATGCCGTCGGGCTGGTAGAACACCCGCCAGACCAGCGCGGTCACCACCAGCGAGAACACCACAGGGGTGAACAGCGCGGCCCGGTAGAAGCCGACCCCCCGCCGTTCCTTCTGCAGGACCAGCGCCATGCCGAAGCCGCCCAGCACGGAGAGGCCACCGAAGAGCACCAGCCAGATCACCGTGTTGACGAGCGCGCCGCGGAAGGTGGCGTCACCGGCCAGCTCGACGTAGTTGTCGGTGCCGACGAAGGCCGGCGACGACATCCCGTCCCAGCGGGTGAGCGAGAACCAGAAGCCCTGGAGCGCCGGCCAGAACACCCAGATGCTCTCGACCGCGAACGGCACCAGGACGAACGCCACAAGCAGCGGCGACAGTCGAGCCGACCGTCGCCGCCGCCGGGTGGGGGTGACCGAGGTCGTGGAGATCGTTGCTGTCACGTCAGCCCTTGAAGACCTTCTCGGCGCCGGCCTGCCACTCCCGCAGGATCGCGTCGATCTGGTCCGGCTTGTCGATGAACTTGGTAAGTGCGGTGTCCGCGGTCGGCTGGAGTGCGTCGCTGGAGTCGCGGTTGAAGAACTGGGTCAGCTCCTTGGCCTCGTCGAGCATCGCCTTGCCCTTGACCACCAGCGGCGAGTCGGACGCCTTGGCCTTCGGGTTGGCCGGCAGCACGATGCCGGAGCTGGCCTTGACGTACGCCTCCTGGGCCTCGACCCCGGAGAGGTAGCTGAGCAGGGCCCTGGTGCCGGTCGGGTTGGCGGTCTTCGCGCTGGCGAAGAAGCCGTCCGTGGGGGCCTCCTCGGCCAACGGCACCGCCGGGTCGATGATCGGGAACCGGAAGAAGTCCAGGTCACCGAGGGCGTCCTTGGGTGCGGCGTCGGCGAAGAACGTGCCGATCAGGAACATGCCGGTCTTGCCGGCCAGCAGCGCGGTGGTCGCCTCCTGGAACGGGTACGCCTTGCCCTTGGGGTCGAAGTAGGGCAGGGCCTCGCGCCAGCGGGTGAAGACCGCCTTGACCTTCGGGTCGTCGAAGCGCTGCTTGCCCGCGAGCAGTTCGCGGTGGAACGGCGCGCCGTTGATCCGGATGTTGAGGTAGTCGAACCAGGCCGAGGCGACCCACGGGGTGTCGCCGAGACCGATGCCGATGGGCGGAACGCCCTTGCTCTTCAGCGTCTCGCAGACCGCCAGGAACTCGGTCCAGGTCTTCGGCTCCTGCACGCCCCACTTGGCGAAGTTGGACTTGCGGTAGAAGAAGCCCCACCAGTAGTTGTTCATCGGCACGAAGACCTGCTTGCCGCTGGCGTCGGTGGAGAGGGTGCGCAGCGACTGGGGGTAGTCGCCAAGCGACTTCCACACGTCGGAGACGTCCAGCAGCAGGTTCTTGCTGGCGTAGTCGTTGGCGACCGAGCCCGCGTACCAGGTGTAGAGGTCCGGCGGGTTCGCCGAGGTCAGGTACGTCGGCAGTTGGGTCCGGAAGGTCTCCGAGGCGATCGTGTTGAGGCTCGCCCTGCCCTTGCCCTGCCCGTTGAAGGTCTCGATCAGCTTCTCCATCGCGGCCTTGGCCTGCGGCGAGGAGAGGTTGGACTGGATGGTGACCGCGCCCGAGCCGTTGCTCGTCGTCGGTCCGCTGGCAGAGCTGGCGCATGCGCTGAGGAACGAGCTGGCGCCGATGGCACCCAGGCCGGCGAGCCCGAGATGGCCAAGGAATCGCCGGCGACCGCTGTCGAAGTCGCTCACGGAGGTGTCCCTTCCTCTACGACACGTAGCGTTACCGCGCAGTGTGTCGTCCATGTGAATGCTGTGCCGAGAAGGTTGCATCGGACGTCGCCGGCTGTCAAGATATCTTCGTAATTAATGATTAGTTGAGATCAAGACGAGGGTCAGGTGGATCAGCTTATGCGCCGGCTTGAAGGCATGAACGCGCTGGTCACCGGTGCGATGGGCGGGATCGGCGCCGCCACGGCCCGGCGGCTCGCCGCCGAGGGCGCGGCCGTCGCGCTGCTCGACGTCCACGACCCGACCCCGCTGGCCGACGAACTGACCGCTCACGGCGGACGAGCACTGTCCGTAGTGGCCGATGTCAGTGAGGAGAGCGACTGGACGGCTGCGGTGTCCGCCGCACGCGCCAGCCTCGGCCCGATCGACATCCTGGTCAGCACCGCGTACTCCGTGCGGGTCGCCCCCGCCCACGAAACCAGTCGGCAATCCTGGGACCAGCAGCTCGGCGTCAGCCTCACCGGCGCGTTCCTCGGCGTCCGCGCCTGCCTGGACGACCTGCGGGCCCGCTCCGGCGCGGTGGTGCTGATCTCCTCGGTGCACGCGCTGGTCGGGTTACCGGGCCGCCCCGCGTACGCCGCGGCCAAGGGCGGCCTGGTCGCGCTCGGCCGCCAACTCGCCGTGGAGTACGGCCCACAGGTGCGGGTCAACACCGTGCTGCCCGGCCCGATCCTCACCGCCGCCTGGGCCGACGTGTCCGAAGAGGACCGCGAGCGCAGCGTCGCCGAGACGGTGGCGAAACGCTTCGGCACCCCGGACGAGGTGGCCGCGACTGTCGCCTTCCTCGCCTCACCGGACGCCGCCTACATCACCGGCGCGAGCCTCGTGGTGGACGGTGGCTGGACAGCGGTGAAAGCCTCGGCCTGAGAGATCGATCCGACAAGCGAAAAGGCCAGGAGCATTGGCACAGTACGCACGCCGCGGCGTCCACGGGCAGACCGTCGAAGCGATCGCCCGTCGCATCCTCACCGGTGAGATCCCTGCCGGCGCGACACTGAACATCGTCGCCCTTCAGGAGGAGTTCGACGTCAGCCTGACCGCGCTCCGCGAGGCGCTGAAGGTCCTCTCGGCCAAGGGCATCGTCGACGCCCGGCAGAAACGCGGCACGTTCGTCCGGCCGCGCGCCGACTGGAACCTGCTCGACGGCGACGTGATCCGCTGGCAGTTCGCCGAGGGCCCCGACGAGCGCCTGCTCGAGAAGCTGCACGAGGTGCGCGCGATCATCGAGCCGGCCGCCGCACGGCTGGCCGCCACCCGGGCGACCGAGGACGACCTGGCCGCCCTCGACCAGGCGCTGGCCGAGATGGCCGAGGCCGACGGTGATCCCGCCGCCGCCGTCGCCGCCGACCTCGCCTTCCACCGCGCGCTGCTCACCGCCACGCACAACGAGCTGCTGGAACGGATGGAGGTGGTGATGGAGACCGGACTCGCCGAACGGGACCGCCTGGTGCACGGCGGCGCCGCGCACGACGACCCGGTGCCCAGCCACCGTGCCGTCGTCGACGCGCTGCGCGAGCGGAACGAGACGGCGGCCGAGACCGCCATGCGTGAGTTGCTGGACAAGGCCGTCCGCGACGTCGAGAAGGCACGGGGACGAAGGGGCAGTCAGTGAAGATCGAGCGCATCGAGACCTTCCTGGTCGCGCCACGGTGGTTGTTCTGCCGGGTGGAGACCGACGACGGGCTGGTCGGATGGGGTGAACCGGTGGTGGAGGGGCGCGCCGAAGTGGTGCGCAGTGCCGTCGAGGTGCTCGCCGAATACCTGATCGGCGCCGATCCGCTGCGGATCGAGCAGCACTGGCAGGTGCTCACCAAGGGCGGCTTCTACCGCGGCGGCCCGATCCTCTCCAGCGCGGTCGCCGGCCTCGACCAGGCACTCTGGGACATCGCCGGGCAGGCGTACGGCGCGCCGGTGCACGCCCTCCTCGGCGGGCCGGTGCGCGAGAAGGTGCGGATCTACTCCTGGATCGGCGGGGACGAGCCCGGCGAGGTCGCCGACGCCGCCGCCGCGCAGGTCGCCGCCGGCCTCACCGGCGTCAAGATGAACGCGTGCGGGCGACTCTCCCCCATTCCCACCTCCGCCGAGGTGGACGAGGTGATCGGCCGGGTCGCCGCCGCCCGCGAGGTGCTCGGCCCCGACCGGGACATCGCGCTGGACTTCCACGGTCGGGCCGGGCTGGCCGCGGTACGCCGGATCCTGCCCGAACTGGCACCCCTGCGCCCGTTCTTCGTGGAGGAGCCGGTCCTGCCCGACCAGGCCCACCACCTGCGCGACATCGTCGCCAGCACCCCGATCCCGGTGGCCACCGGCGAGCGGCTCTACGGCCGCTCCGAGTTTCTCGGCCCGTTGCAGGCCGGCGTCACAGTGGTCCAGCCAGACCTGTCGCACGCCGGCGGGATCTCCGAGGTCCGCCGGATCGCCGCGCTGGCCGAGACGTACGGCGCGCTGCTCGCCCCGCACTGCCCGCTCGGCCCGATCTCCCTGGCGGCCAGCCTCCAGGTGGCCTTCGCGACGCCGAACTTCCTGATCCAGGAGCAGAGCATCGGCATCCACTACAACGTCGGCTCCGAGTTGCTGGACTACCTGGTCGACCCGGAACCGTTCCGGTTCGTGGACGGGCACATCGCCCGCCTCGACCGACCCGGCCTGGGCATCACTGTGGACGAGGCGGCCGTCCGCAAGGCGGCGCAGACACCGCACACCTGGCGTAACCCGGTCTGGCAGCACGCCGACGGGTCGTTCGCGGAATGGTGACCGGCGCGACGCCGGTGCCGCTGCAGGTGGCCTACGACGCGGCGCACGGCGGCCGGTGGACCAGCCTGCACGGTGGCGGCCGGGAGTGGCTCTGGCGCGGCCCGGAACCCGGCCGGCACGAGGTACGCCCCGACGACGCGTTCGTCGACGCCGGCGGGCTGGAGGAGTGCCTACCCACAGTGCGCGGCGAGCCCGACCACGGGGAGATGTGGTCACGCCCCTGGCGCAGCGCCGGCCCCGGCACGCTTGTCATCCAGCGCCCGACGTTCGTGCTGACCCGCCGGATCAGCGACGACGGCGGCGTGGTGGTGGCCGACTACCGGCTGGCCGCCGACCCCGGCCACCGGTTCGTCTGGGCCGCGCACGCCCTGCTCGACCTCTCCCCCGCAGCCCACCTCGACGCGCCCGCCGGCACGCCCACCCGGCTGCACCCGGAGGCCGCCGCGCTCCTGCCGCCGGGCACCTGGCCCACCGACGCCCCGTGGCTCACCGGGGAGTGGCCGGCCCCCGCCGGGCTGACGCTGGACACCCTCGGCCCGGACGACGGGACCGCGCTCGGCGCGGTGCTGCTCGACTGCCCCCGGGTCCAGGTGACCGACGGCGTCGACCGGCTGACCCTGGAGCTGGAGTGCGCGGGCCAGCCCCGCAGCACCGCCCTCTGGCGCAACCTGGGCGGCTGGCCGGCCGACCGCCCCTACCGCAGCGTCGGCGTCGAACCGATGCTCGGCGCGGCCTTCGACCTGACCGATGCCGGCCCCGCCGACGTGGCGGTCGTTCCGCCCGCTGGCGAGGTCAGCTGGCGACTCACCATCTCCGCCCACCGCATCCACTGAGGACACCCGCGATGAACCTGCTCGACGAGCTGCGTACCCACCGGCTGCTGGCCATCGTGCGCGGCCCGGACCCGGCCGCCGCGCTGACCGCCGTACTCACCCTGGCCGAGAGTGGCGTCGCCCTGGTCGAGGTCTCCCTGACCAGCGCCGACGCGCTCGGCACCATCCGCCGGGCTCGGGCCGCCCTCGGGGCGGACTACGCCCTGGGCGCGGGCACCGTGCTCACCGCCGAGGACGCCCGCGCCGCAGCCGACGCGGGCGCCGGCTTCCTGGTCACCCCGGCGTTCGCGCCGAGCCTCGCCGAGGGTGGCCGGCTCGGGCTGCCGGTGCTCGCCGGAGCGCTCACCCCCACCGAGGTGGTGCAGGCCAGCGGTGCCGGGGCCACCGCCGTCAAGCTCTTCCCGGCCTCCCTCGGCGGACCCGACTACCTCGGCGCGTTGCGGGACCCGTTCCCCGGCACCGCGTTCGTGCCGGTCGGTGGGGTCGACGCGGACGGCGCGCGGCGTTACCTCGACCGGGGCGCGGTCGCGGTGGGCGTCGGCTCCCCACTGCTCGGGGACGCCGTCCGCGGCGGCGACCTGTCGGCGCTACGCGAACGCGCGGCCAGCTTCCGCACGGCGGTCCAGCGGTGACCGACCTGCTCACGCTCGGCGAGACGATGGCGGCTTTTCGCAGCAGCGGCCCGCTGCGGCTGGGCGGCACCGCCGGGATCTCCGTCGCCGGGGCCGAGTCGACGGTGGCCATCGGGCTGGCCCGGCTCGGCCACCGGGCCGCCTGGGTCGGGGTCACCGGCGCCGACGAGCCCGGCGAGCTGGTCCGCCGTACGCTGCGCGCCGAGGGTGTCGACCTGACCTGGTCCCGGATCGACCCGAGCGCGCCCACCGGGCTGATCGTCTTCGAGAACCGGGTCGCCGACATCAACCGGGTCACCTACCACCGCGCGGGTTCCGCGGGCTCCCGGCTGCGCCCGGCCGACGTGACCCGTGCCTTCGACGCGCCCGGGTCGCCGCCCCGGCTGCTGCACGTCACCGGCATCACCTGCGCGCTGGGCGTCGAGCCGTACCAGGCGGTGATGACGGCGGTACGGCGCGCCCGCGCCGCCGGCACCACCGTCTGCCTGGACGTCAACCACCGGCAACGGCTCTGGTCGGTCGCCGAGGCGGCCGACGCGTTGCGACCGCTGCTGCCCTCGATCGATCTTGTGGTCGCCTCCGACGACGAGTTGGCCGTGCTGACCGACGCGTCCGACCCGGTCGCGGCGCTGCTCTCGGCCGGCGTGGCCGAGGTCGTGGTCAAGCACGGCGCCGAC
The DNA here is from genome assembly GCF_040607915.1 of Micromonospora sp. NPDC005215. Taxonomy (NCBI): domain Bacteria; kingdom Bacillati; phylum Actinomycetota; class Actinomycetes; order Micromonosporales; family Micromonosporaceae; genus Micromonospora; species Micromonospora sp. NPDC005215. Next base: position 155,097 of record NZ_JBEXHQ010000001.1, read on the forward strand.
GGGGCGACAAGCCACCGCACGACCGGCACTGTGCACCGTCCGGCCCGTACCGTGCCGGTGGTGGACACCGTCGGCGCGGGCGACGCGTTCGTGGCCGGGCTGCTCTCCGGCTGGCTCGACGGTGCCGACGCGCCGGCTCGGCTGGACCGGGCGGTGACCACCGGCGCGTTCGCGGTGGCCACCCGGGGCGACTGGGAGGGCCTGCCCGACCGAGCCGAGCTGACGCTGCTCGACCACGGCCCGGGCGGTACGGTCCGCTGACGATCCTCTGGAGGAGCACCATGGAGCTGACCGAACCGACCGTCTGGAGCACCGACCGGCTGGAGCTGGGCGAAGGGCTGCGCTGGGTCGACGACCGCCTGGTCCTCGTCGACCTGCTGGCCGGCCGACTGCTGGAGACCGGCGGCGACGCACCGGGTCCACTGCGGGAGGTGCGCCACCTCGACGTTCCGCTCGGCGCGGTCGCCCCGGTGGCCGACCGACCCGGCGATTGGCTGGCCGCCGCCGGGACCGGCATCACAGTGCTGCCCGCCGGCGGCGACCCCCGACCGGTCGCCGACCTGGTCGGTGACGCACCCGAGCCGACCCGGATGAACGACGCGGTCGCCGACCCGCACGGCCACTTCTGGGCCGGCAGCATGACGTACGCGATGGTGCCTGGCGGGGGCACGCTGTTCCGCCTCACCCCGGGCGCCGAGCCGGTCCCCGCGGTGACCGGGCTGACCATCCCGAACGGGCCGGCGTTCGACGCCGCCGGCACCACCATGTACCTGGCCGACACACCGCGCGGCGAGATCGATAGGTTCACCGTCGACCCGGGCACCGGCGACCTGCACGGGCGGGAGCCGTTCCTGCGGCTCTCCCCCGACGACGGAGGTCCGGACGGCATGACTGTCGACGCTGCGGGCCACCTCTGGGTCGCGTTCTGGGGCGGCTCGGCGGTCCGCCGCTACCGGCCCGACGGCACCCTGGACCGGGAGATCCGGCTGCCGGCGAAGCAGCCCGCCGGCATCTGCCTGGGCGGCCCCGGCCTGCGCCGCCTCTTCATCGGCACCGCCCGGGTGGGGCTGACCACGCCCGGCCCGGAGGACGGAGCGCTGCTCGCGGTCGACGTCGAGGTCCCCGGCCTGCCCGCCGCGTACGCCGCCGCGCCGGTGAACTGACGCCTTCCCGGCTCGCGGACCGACGAGCCGCACCACGGCGAGGCATACCGGACGCCCGGGCGGGAATAGCCGTGTCGGAGAGCGGCAACGAACCGACAGGGGGCACGACGATGAGCACCGTGGGACGGGCGTCATGAACGGGCCGGTCGGCGACGAACCGGTTGGCGAGCTGGAGCTGGTGCACACCTTCACCGGACCGATGCCGACCGGAGTGAGCGTCTCGCACCGGGGGCGGATCTTCGTGAACTTCCCGAAATGGGGCGACGAGGTGCCGGCCACCGTCGTCGAGCTGCGCGACGGCCGGGAGGTGCCCTACCCCGACCAGGCGTGGAACGAACCGTCGGGCGACGACGACGCGGGCGCGTTCGTCTCGGTGCAGAGCATCGTGGTGGACCCGGCCGACCGGCTCTGGGTGCTGGACACCGGCAGCCCGATGTTCCAGCCCACGAAGCCGGGCGGCCCGAAGCTGGTCCGGGTCGACCTGGACACCGACACGGTCGCCCAGGTGATCACCTTTCCGGCGGACGTGGCGCTGCCGACGACGTACCTCAATGACGTCCGCTTCGACCTGCGGCGGGGCGAGGCGGGGGTCGCGTACATCACCGACTCGGCGGACTCCGGGCCGAACGGCATCATCGTGGTGGACCTGGCCAGTGGTGCTTCCTGGCGGCGGCTGCACGACCACCCGTCCACCAAGGCGGAGCCGCTGGCCACGTTCCGCCCGGTGGTCGAGGGCCGGCCGTTCCTCGAACGGCCGGCGGACGGGCCACCGAAGCCGGTGAGCATGGGCTCCGACGGCATCGCCATCTCGGCCGACGGCAGCCGGCTCTACTACTGCCCGCTGGCGTCGCGGCGCCTGCACAGCGTCTCCACCGAGGCGCTTGCCGACCCGGGCGTCACCCAGGAGGCGGTGGCCGCGACCGTCGTCGACGAGGGAGACCGGGGCACCGCCTCGGACGGGTTGGAGAGCGACGACGCGGGGCGGCTCTACCTCACCTCGTACGAGCACAACGCGGTGCTGCGCCGGCTGCCCGACGGCGACTACGAGACCCTGGTCCACGACCCGCGGCTGCTCTGGCCCGACACCATGTCGGTGGCCACCGACGGGTACCTCTACGTCACCGCCAACCAACTGCACCGGCAGGCGCAGTACCAGCGGGGCAAGGACCTGCGGCGCAAGCCGTACGCGCTGTTCCGCACCCGCATCGACGCCGGCCCGGTGCTACTGCGCTGAGCCAGGGACCCGCTCCACCGCTCCACCGCTCCACCATGATCAGGTGATGAGCCAGCGCCGTCAGGTCGTCGGCAGGGTGCGGTCCAGGAGGTCGAACAGGGCGACCCAGTGGCGCTCGGTGGCCTGCTCGTCGTAGGCCGGGGTGTCGGCCATGGTGAAGCCGTGGTGGGCGCCCTCGTAGACCTCGGAGCGGTAGCGCACCCCGGCGACGTCGAGCGTCTTCTCCAGCGTGGCGATCTGCTCGGGCGTCATCGACTGGTCGGCGTCGGCGTGCCCGAAGTACAGCTCGCCGCTGATCGAACCGACGCCCAGGTGCGGGCTGTCCGGCGCGTCCGTGACGATGCGGCCGCCGTGGAAGCTGGCGATCGCGGCGATCCGGTCCGGATACGCCTCGATCGCCCGCAACGCGTTCGTGCCGCCCATGCAGTAACCGGTGATCACCACCGGACCCGGCCGGACGTCGTCCCGCGCGGCCAGAAAATCGAGGTAGGCCTGGGTGTCCCGGCTGATCACGTCGGCGGTCAACGCGTGGATCAGCGGCATGGCCTTCTCGAAGAGAGCGGCGCGCCCGTCGGCCTCACCAAGGCGGGACAGGTCGAACAGCGGTGCCCGGCCGCCGCGGTAGAGCAGGTGGGGCGTCAGCACCAGGTAGCCCCGGGAGGCGATCCGCGCCGCCATCTCCACCAGGCGCGGGCGCGGCCCGATGGCGTCCATGAAGAGCAGCACCGCCGGGAACGGGCCGTTGCCGTCCGGTCGGGTCACTGACGCGTCCGCGACCCCGTCGTCGGTCGGGATGTCCACCGTCGTCGTCCGCATCGCGCCTCCTCGTACGAAAGTCCTTGATCGTCAAGAACGCTACTCGCCGGGCAGCCGGCCCGGTCCGACACCCGGGGACCGTCGATCCCTGGATAGGACGACCCTGGGTGGCGGTCGGCGACGGATCCAGGCTTGTCCGTGACCGATGAGGGACACCGCCGACCTGGGAGTCGTTGTGCTCGACCTGACCGTTCCGGATCTGACTGGAAAACTCGCTGTGGTGACCGGCGGAAGCGACGGCCTGGGCCTCGGCCTGGCCACCCGGCTGGCGCGTGCCGGCGCCGAGGTGGTGCTGCCGGTCCGCAACCCGGCCAAGGGGGCCGCCGCGCTGGAGGCCGTCCGGGCCGCCGCGCCGGACGCCGTCGTCTCCACGCGGGAGTTGGACCTCGCCTCGCTGGACTCGGTGGCCGCGCTGGCTGACACGCTGCTCGGCGAGGGTCGACCGATCCACCTTATGATCAACAACGCGGGTGTGATGACACCTCCCACCCGGCACACCACCGCCGAGGGCTTCGAGCTGCAACTCGGCACCAACCACCTCGGCCACTTCGCGCTGAACGGACGGCTACTGCCGCTGCTGCGGGCCGGCCACGCCCGGGTCACCACCATGTCGAGCAGCGCCGCCCGTTCGGGCCGGCTCGACTGGGACGACCTGCAGAGCAACCGCCGGTACGCGGCGATCCGGGCGTACAACACGTCCAAGCTGGCCACCCTGCACTTCGGGCTGGAACTCGACCGACGCAGTCGGGCCGGCGGCTGGGGCATCGTCAGCAACGTCGCCCATCCGGGCACCACAATGACCAACCTCTACGCGTCCGGCCCCAATCTGGGCCGCAACCGCCACTCGCCGCACCACGCGATCATGAGTCGGCTGGCCCGCTGGGGCGTCCTGGTGCACTCGGTGGACGCCGGGCTGCTCCCCGCCCTCTACGCGGCCACCAGCCCGCAGGCGCAGGGCGGCCGGTTCTACGGCCCGGACGGGCTGGGGCAGTTCACCGGCAAACCGACCGAGCTGGCCGTCTACCGCTCGGCGCGCGGCACCGAGGACGCCGCACGGCTGTGGATGGTTTCCGAGCGGCTGGTGGGCGTCAAGTTCTGAGCCGGAGGCGCCCCAGCGTGAACGCGGCGTCAAGAATTGGCGGTGGCCCGTCGAAACGGCGTATCGGCGGGCGCACCGCCGCCGCCCGGTGGTGACGATGGACCCATGAGTCCTTGGCGGATGACACGCTGGGAACGCGGAGACCTACCACCCGGCGCCGACAGCAACCTCGGCGAGCCCACCACCAGCGCAGACGGGCCGGAACGCCGGCACGAGGCGCTGGTCAGCGTCCGGCTCGGCCCGTCCGCGCCCGGCAGTCACCTGGTGGAGTACCTGCGGCACGAGCCCTGCGCCGTCGACGCGTGGTGGATCGCCGCCGACGTGGATGCCGTGGTGCGGCTCTCCGCCGACAGCATGAGCGTGCTGCACCGGGCCGTTGCCGACCTGCGCCGCCGCGCCGGGGTCGAGGTGGTCGTGGCCAACCACATCCTGCGCGCGCTCGACCTGACCCCGTCGGCAGAACCGCGTACTGGGCAGGACGCTCCGGCGTGGGCGGTGTCCGCCGCATGAGCGCCGACGCCGCGCTCGGTGGGACACCCCGGGACGTGACCATCCGGGTCGTCGGCAGCCCGGAACGCGGCCGGTTCGGTCGGTCGCGCGGCCACGTCACCAGGTACTGCGTGACGAGGGCGGCCGTGCCGGTCGTCGCGGTGCCCGCGCCGCCGTGGGCGCGGGCCGCGATGATCCGCCGCTTCGCGCACGACCTCGAACGTTTCAGCCGATGACCGCCCCTCGCGGTACAGGTGTGGAGAGGACAGACCCGACCATGGACGAGGCCCCGACAACGTACGCGGTTCCGGTGCGCGACCTGCCCGGACGGCCGGTGCGGACGGTGCGGACCGGCCAGTCGCCGCAGGGGCACCGGGTGGGCATCGCCTTCACCCGTCCGGAGCTGCTGCTCGCCGCCATGGGCCCCGACCAGCACTGGGAGGAGTTGTGCGAGTCGGCGCTGCGCGCCATGTTGCGGCCACTCGGCATCGACGTGATCCAGGTCGACCCGCTGCTGGTGGCCCCGCCGCTCGACCCGAGCGTCGGCGACCGCACCGCCGGTCAGGCACGGACGAAGCGCACCGCGTCGGCGACCACGTGGCCGTCGGTGTCCTCGGTGCGGATCAGTACGCTGCCGCCGCTGCCCGCCGTGAACGGGTAGGTCCCCAGCGGCACCCACTGGCCGCCGGCCTGCCGCTGGTCGACGGTACGGGTGACCAGCCCGCCGGAGTATTCGATGTCCACTGGCACGTTCGTCGCCCGGTTCGGGTTGGCGGTCCAGCGCAACTGCACAGTCCAGGACCCGGCGGCGGGCAGCGTCGGGCGGAACCGCAGCCGGTTGACGCCCTTGGCGGTGTTGCCGTCGTGCTCGTAGTCCGGGCCGTAGAAGCCGCCGACGCTTGTGCTGCGCAGCCACGTCCCGGCCCGGGTGATCCCGTTGGCCGCCGCGTTGTCGAGAATCACCTCGTCGGTCGAGCCCCACTCCAGGAGGGCGCCGTCCTGCCGCAGCCGGGCCTGGAGGGTGGGCACCGGCACCTCCTGCACGGCGAGGTTCCCGGCGAGGGCCAGCGACGCGGCGGTGGCCGCCGCCTGCCCGAGGATCATGAACACCGGTTCCATCCGGATCGAGCCGTACGCGATGTGACTCGCCGAGAGGCAGACCGGCACCAGCAGGTTGGCGCACTGCGCCTGGTGCGGCACGATCGCCCGGTAGCTCACCGGGTAGGGGTTCGGCACCCCGATCTGCACGTCCCCCTCGTTGCGCACCCGACCGTCGACCACCACCCGTTGACAGTTGTGCGAGTCCATCGTGTAGCTGGCCAGCCCCACCGAGTCGGCGGCCCGCACCCGGCCCCGGCAGTCGGCCTCGGTCAGCACGTACGCGGACACCATCCGGCGGGCCTCCCGGATGTAGAGCAGCGGCGGCCAGCCACCGGTGTTTGTGAACTCGTCGACCGGCAGCCCCCACCTGGCGGTCGAGTCGCGGACCGACGCCGGCAGTCGGCTGTCGTTGGCCAGGAACCACATCAGCCCCTGCTGGTAGGTGCGGTGCTCGGCGATGATGCTCTCCCGCACCGCCCAACTGGCCGTCGGGTACGCGTGGTTGAAGCCGATGTGGTCGGTGGAGACCGCGCCGTTGTTGTTGGAGTCGGTCTTGCCGCCGCCGATCGAGTGGGTGGTGAAGTACGGCCCGGTGTAGCCGGCCTGGATGTGGCGCAACAGCAGCTCGTACCGGATCGGGTCGTAACCGGAGGGCTTGCCGAACGGGATCCGGTTGGCGGCCTGGGTGAGGCACATCCGGAAGCAGTACGCCTGGATCCGGTCGTCGCCGCTGCCGCGCGGGGCGAGCGGCGTGGCCGAGATGCCCGGCAACAGGCCGCTGCCGGGCGAGCCGGCCGTCACGTACGGGTCGACGGGGTAGACGAACTGGTGGGTGTTGCCGGACTGCACCCCGTTGATCGTCTCGCCGTAGGTGTCGTTGGACTCCCGCCCGACGGTGAACCCCACCCCGGCCATGGCCAGCAGGTCGCCCTCGTAGGTGGCGTCGACGAACACCCCGCCCCGGTAGATCGACCCGTCCTCGGTGCGCAGCTCGGTGATCCGGTTGCCGCTGCGGCCGAGGCTGCTCAGCCGGGCGTCGACGACAACCGGGACGCCCGCCTCGGCCAGCAGGTCGGCGAAGACGGCGGCGGCGACGTGCGGTTCGAAGGTCATCCGCAGCGGCGACCTCGGCGTGAGGGTTCCGCCGTGGTACTTCACGTACACCCGGCGGTAGAACTCGGCGGCGAGCCCCCCGATGGACGCCTGGACCCCGGTGTCGGTGGCGCCCAGCCCGGCGGTGCTCAGCCCGCCGACGTGGCTGGTGGGCTCCACCACCACGGCGGTGCGGCCGAGCCGGCGCATGGCGATCGCGGCGGCCAACCCTCCGGAGGTGGCGCCGTAGACGACCAGGTCGGCGGTGGTGACGGCGGCGCGGGCGGTGCCGGCCCGGAACGGGTCGGTGAGACCGGCCAGGACGAGACCGGCACCGCCGGCGGTCAGCAGCCGACGACGGGACAGGGGCAGGGGCACGGCGAGCTCCCGAGGGGTAACCGGTGGAGGGGACGGTTACAGAAGCACGCCGCTGCCGCTGCGAACGAGATTCTTCAATGTCTGCCAGCGGGTGTCAACGGGCTCAAGGGCGGTAGCGGTAGCCCATTCCCGGCTCGGTGATGAGGTGGCGGGGGCGGGCCGGGTCGTCCTCCAGTTTGCGCCGCAGCTGGGCCAGGTACTGCCGCAGGTAGTTGGTCTCGTTCTGGTATTCCGGCCCCCACACGTCCTGGAGGAGCTGGCGCTGGCTGACCAGCTTGCCGGGGTGGCGCAGCAGCTTCTCCAGCACACTCCACTGGATGGGCGTCAGCTTGACCTCGGTGCCGTCGTCGCGCCGTACGCGGTGGTCGGCCAGGTCGACGGTGTGCTTGCCGATCCGCAGCGCCGGCACCGCCTCGCTGGGGCCGCCGAGGCGGCGGGTGACGGCGCGGATGCGGGCCAGCAGCTCCTCCACCCCGAACGGTTTGGTGACGTAGTCGTCCGCACCGGCGTCGAGCGCGGCGACCTTGTCCTCACTGCCGGCCCGGCCGGAGAGCACGATGATCGGCACGCTGGTCCAGCCGCGCAGGCCGCGGATCACCTCCACCCCGTCGATGTCGGGCAGGCCGAGGTCCAGCACCACCAGGTCGGGCGGGTGGCTGGCGGCGGCCTTCAACGCGGCGGCCCCGGTGTCGGCGACGTCCACGTCGTACCGGCGGGCGCGCAGGTTGATCCGCAGGGCGCGCAGGATCTGCGGTTCGTCGTCGACGACCAGGATGCGGGTCATTCCTGCGGCCCCTCCGAGCTGGTCTGCGCGGCGGCTGGCAGCCGCAACACCATGGTGAGCCCACCGCCGGGGGTGGTCTCCGGGGTGATGCTGCCACCCATCGCCTCGGCCAACCCCCGGGACAGGGCAAGCCCGAGACCGACACCGGTCTGGTTGTCCCGGTCGCCGAGGCGTTGGAACGGCAGGAAGACGTGCTCCCACTGGTCCTCGGGGATGCCCGGTCCCCGGTCGATCACCCGCAGCTCGACCTGGCCGGCGTGCGCGCTGGCGGTGATGGTGGGCGGCTGGCCGGGCGGGCTGTAGCGCAGCGCGTTGGCGACGATGTTGACAAGCACCCGTTCCAGCAGGCCCGGGTCGGCGGTGGCGGCCGGCAGGTCGGCCGGGATGTCCGTGCCGACGGTCGCGGCCGCCGGGCCAAGTTCGTCAAGCGCCAGGGGTACGGCGTCCTCCAGGCCGATCGTGGTGGCCGTGATGCCGAGGACGCCGGCCTGGAGTCGGCTCATGTCCAGCAGGTTGCCGACCAACCGGGCGAGCCGGTCCAGCGACTCCTCGGCGGTCTCCAGCAACTCCTCGCGGTCGGACTCGTCGAACTCGATGTCGTGGCTTCGCAGGCTGGTCACGGCGGCCTTCGCCGACGCCAGTGGCGTCCGCAGGTCGTGGCTGACCGCGGCGAGCAGCGCGGTGCGCATCCGGTCCGCGGCGGCGAGGGGCCGGGCGGTGGCGGCCTCCTCGGCGAGCCGCTCCTGGCGCAGCGCGACGGCGGCCTGGGCGGCGAACGCCTCGACGATCCGCCGGTCGGCGGCCTCCAGCCGTCGGCCGCTGAGCACGACGGTGATCCGCTCGTCGACCGGTACCGCCGTCTCGCCGGCGTCGGGCGTGCCGGCCGGCTGCTCGCCGACGCTGGCCACCACACACCAGGCGTGCTCCTCGCGGGCCCGCTGCGGACGCCCACTTGCCTCCTCGGCCAGCTCCAGCACGCTCACCGCGCGCAGCCCGAAGGTCTCCCGGAGCTGGTCCAGCAGGGCGGGCAGCGGGCGTTCGCCGCGCAGCACGCCACCGGCGACGGCGGCGAGGGTCTGCGCGTCGGCGGCGGCCCGCGCGGCCTCCCGGGTCCGTCGGGCGGCCACGTCGACGATCCAGCTCACCGCCAGCGCCACCCCGACGAAGACGGCCAGCGCGAGCAGGTTGTCCGCCTCGGCGATGGTGAGCGTCCGGTACGGCGGGGTGAAGAACCAGTTGAGCAGCAGCGACCCGCCGAGCGCGGCGACCAGGGCCGGCCACACCCCGCCGACCAGCGCGACCCCGACGACCCCGGCGAGGAACAGCAGGATGTCGTTTGTCAACGTCAGGTCGGGCAGCGTCTTCAGCAGCACTGTGAGCAGCGGCATGCCCAGCGCCGCCAGGCCGAAGCCGAGCAGCCGGCGACGCCGGGACAGCGCCGCCGGCACGGCTGCCGCCCGGCGACCCTTGCCGGCCTGCTTGTGGGTGACCAGGTGCACGTCGATCGAGCCGGAGAGCGCGGTGGTGGTGACCCCGACCCCCCGGGCGAAGATCTGCGCGAGGCGACCCCGCCGGCTCGCGCCGAGCACCAGTTGGGTGGCGTTCACGCCCTGGGCGAAGTCCAGCAGCGCGGCCGGCACGTCGGTGCCGAGCACCTGGTGGTACGTGCCGCCCAGGCTCTCGACGAGGACCCGCTGGCGGGCCAGTTGGGCCGGGTCCGCGCCGGCCAGGCCGTCGCTGCGGGCCACGTGCACGGCGAGCAGGTCGGCGCCCTTGCTGCGGGCCGCGACCCGGGCCGCCCGGCGGATCAGCGTCTCGCCCTCCGGGCCACCGGTCAACGCGACCACGACCCGTTCCCGGGCCTCCCAGGTGGCGGCGATGCCCTGCTGGCTGCGGTAGCGGTCGAGCTGCTCGTCGACCTTGTCGGCCAGCCAGAGCAGCGCCAGCTCACGCAGCGCCGTGAGGTTGCCGACCCGAAAGTAGTTGCCCAGCGCGGCGTCGATCTTGTCGGGTCGGTAGATGTTGCCGTGCGCCATCCGCCGGCGCAGCGCCTCCGGGGTCATGTCGACAAGCTCGACCTGCTCGGCGGCGCGGACGATCTCGTCCGGCACTGTCTCCCGCTGGGTGGTGCCGGTGATCTGGGCGACGACGTCGTTCACCGACTCCAGGTGCTGCACGTTGACAGTGGACAGCACGTCGATCCCCGCGTCGAGCAACTCCTGGACGTCCTGCCAGCGCTTGTCGTGCCGGGAACCGGGCACGTTGGTGTGCGCCAACTCGTCGACGATCGCGATCTCGGGCCGGCGGGCCAGCACCGCGTCCAGGTCCATCTCGGTGAACTCCGCGCCCCGGTAGTCCATGGTCCGGCGGGGCACCTGTTCCAGGTCGGCGAGCATCGCGGCGGTGTGCTGGCGGCCGTGGGTCTCCACGAAGCCGATCACCACGTCGGTGCCGCGGGCGGCCCGCCGCTGGGCCTCCTCCAACATGGCGTACGTCTTGCCGACGCCGGGGGCGGCCCCGAGATAGATGCGCAGTTCTCCGCGTGGCACGGGGACCATCCTCCCTGGTCAGATCGGCGGGCGGGGCCGCGCCCGGTGGACACGGCCCCGCCTGCGAGGGGTGCTCAGCGTGCGGCGAACTGCCTGTCGAGGGCGATGTTGAGTTCCAACACGTTGACCCCGGGCTCGCCCAGGAAGCCGAGCCCACGCCCGTCGGTGTGCTCCTTGACCAGTTCGCGGACCGCCGCCGGGTCCGCGCCACGCTCGCGCGCGACCCGGTTCACCTGCACCTCGGCGTACGCCGGGCTGATCTGCGGGTCGAGGCCGCTGGCGCTGGCGGTGACCGCGTCGGCGGGCACCGCCGGGTCGGCGGGGGCGTCGCCGCGGATCGGGGTGACCACCCCACCGGCGGCCACGTAGTCCTCGCCGGGCTGGGCCGGCTCCACCGGCACCCCCTCATACGAGCCGACGAACGGCGTGGCCGGGGCGGCCTGGTTGACGCTTACCACCCGGGTGACCGGGCCGGTCAGACCGTCGGCGCGGAAGACCGCGAGCACGGCGCCCACCCCGTCGTCGGTGCAGTACGGGCGGCGGCCATCCACACCGTTCAGCTCGCCGATGGACCTGCTGCGCCCGCAGACCTGGGTGAGCAGGCTCTCGCTGGACTCCTCCGGGTCGGTGGCGATGGTGTCGACCACGCTCTCCGGGCCCAGGTTGCTGGCCGAGGTGGAGGTCGGGTCGTACCCGTCGCCGGCGGCCGACGGCCGGGACTGGAAGTAGCGGGCGATCGGGTTTCCGTCCGCGTCGGTGAAGGACTGGCCGATCAGCGCGCTGCCGACAGTCGTCCCGCCCGAGGTGATCAGCGAGCCGTCGGCCTTGTGGTGGAGGCCGGGCAGCTGACCAACCGCTACCAGGGCCAGCGGGTAGACCAGGCCGAGCAGCACCGTGAAGACGAGTACGGCGCGCAACGCGGCGAGGTGTTGGGCGATCCAGGTTGGTAGGCGCATCACGAAATCCCCGGGATGAACTGGATGAGCAGGTCGATGAGTTTGATCCCGATGAACGGCACGATGATGCCGCCCAGGCCGTAGACCAGCAGGTTGCGGCCGAGCAGCTTCGACGCGGCGGCCGGCCGGTACCGCACGCCCCGCAGGGCGAGCGGGATCAGCGCGATGATCACCAGGGCGTTGAAGATGACAGCGGACAGGATCGCCGACTCCGGACTGGACAGCCGCATGATGTTCAGCGCGTCCAGGCTCGGGTAGAGGCCGGCGAACATGGCCGGGATGATCGCGAAGTACTTCGCGATGTCGTTGGCGATGCTGAACGTGGTCAGCGCGCCCCGGGTGATCAGCAACTGCTTGCCGATCTCCACGATCTCGATCAGTTTGGTCGGGTCGGAGTCGAGGTCGACCATGTTGCCGGCCTCCTTGGCGGCCGACGTACCGGTGTTCATCGCCACCCCGACGTCGGCCTGGGCGAGTGCCGGCGCGTCGTTGGTGCCGTCGCCGGTCATCGCGACCAGCCGACCGCCCTCCTGCTCCCGCCTGATCAGCGCGAGCTTGTCCTCCGGCGTCGCCTCGGCCAGGAAGTCGTCCACCCCGGCCTCGTCGGCGATGGCCTTCGCGGTCCGCGGGTTGTCACCGGTGATCATCACGGTCCGGATGCCCATCCGGCGCATCTCGTCGAACCGCTCCCGCATGCCGGACTTGACGACGTCCTTGAGGTGGATGACGCCCAGCGCGCGGGCGGGCTCACCGTCGACGTGCTCGGCGACCACCAGCGGGGTGCCGCCGGTGCCGCTGATCGCGTCCACGATCTCGCCGACCTGCTCGGTCGGGTGGCCGCCGTTCTCCCGTACCCACTTCATGACCGCGGCGGCGGCGCCCTTGCGGACCCGGCGGGCCGTGCCCACCGCGCCGCCGTCCACGCTGCCGTCCGGGGTCAGGTCGACGCCGCTCATCCGGGTCTGCGCGGTGAACGGTACGAACGTGGCGTGCGGCATCACGCCCGGCTCGCGCTCGCGCAGCCCGAACTCGTTCTTCGCCAGCACGACCACCGAGCGCCCCTCCGGGGTCTCGTCGGCCAGGCTGGACATCTGTGCGGCGTCGGCCAACGTCGCGACGTCGACCCCCTCGACCGGTACGAACTCGGCGGCCTGCCGGTTGCCGAGCGTGATGGTGCCGGTCTTGTCGAGCAGCAGGGTGTTGACGTCGCCGGCCGCCTCGACGGCCCGACCGCTCATGGCCAGGACGTTGCGCTGGACGAGGCGGTCCATGCCGGCGATGCCGATGGCGGAGAGCAGCGCGCCGATGGTGGTGGGGATCAGGCAGACCAGCAGCGAGACCAGCACCACCCCGGTGACACCGGAACCGGTGATCGCCCCGCTGTCCGGTGCCGCCGCCTGGTACGCCTTGGAGAAGATCGCCAGCGGCTGGAGCGTGACCACGGCCAGCAGGAAGATGACAGTGAGCGCGGCGAGCAGGATGTTCAGCGCGATCTCGTTCGGTGTCTTCTGCCGGTTGGCGCCCTCGACCAGGGCGATCATCCGGTCGATGAAACTCTCGCCCGGCCTCTGGGTGATCTTGACGATGATCTGGTCGGAGAGCACCTTGGTGCCCCCGGTGACCGCGCTGCGGTCACCGCCGGACTCCCGGATGACCGGGGCCGACTCGCCGGTGATGGCCGACTCGTCGACGCTGGCGATGCCCTCGACGATGTCGCCGTCGCCCGGGATGATGCCGCCTGCCTCGACCAGCACGACGTCGCCCTGGCGCAGCTCCGGCGCGGGCACCGCCTCGTCGCGGTAGGTGTTGGCCCGCGCGCCCGGCTTCCAGTCGATCAGCCGGGTGGCGATGGTGTCCTTCTTCGCCTGGCGCAGCGTCGCGGCCTGGGCCTTGCCCCGGCCCTCGGCGACCGCCTCGGCGAGGTTGGCGAAGACCACTGTCAGCCAGAGCCAGACGGTGATCGCCCAGGCGAACACCGACGGGTCGAGCACCGCCAGGACGGTGGTGAAGGCCGCGCCGACCTCGACGATCAGCATCACCGGGTTGCGCCACAGCGTGGTCGGGTTGAGCTTGCGTACCGCGTCCGGCAGGGACCGGACGAGCTGCTGGGGGTCGAGCAGGCCCCCGCCGATCCGGTTGCCCTGGGTGGCGGGCGTGCCGGGGAGTTGCTCTGTTGGGGCGGACGTGACGGACATGTCCTCGTTCCTCATGATGGTCAGAGCCCCTCTGCCAGCGGGCCGAGCGCGAGCGCGGGCAGGAAGGTCAGCGCGACGAGGACCACCGTGACGCCGACGACCATGCCGATGAACAGCGGTCGGTGGGTCGGCAGGGTGCCCTCGGACGCGGGGGTGGGTGCCTGGCGGGCCAGCGAGCCGGCCAACGCGAGCACGAAGATGAGCGGCAGGAACCGGCCCAGCAGCATGCACAACCCGAGCGCGGTGTCCCACCAGGTGGTGTTGACCGTGATGCCGCCGAAGGCGGAGCCGTTGTTGTTGCTGGCCGAGGTGAACGCGTACAGCACCTCGGAGAGGCCGTGCGGGCCGACGTTGAGCGCCGTGGAGTTGTTGCCGGTGGCGAACGCGGCAGCCGTACCGACGAGCACCAGGATCGGCGTGATCAGGAAGTAGAGCGAGGCGAACTTGATCTCGCGCGACCCGATCTTCTTGCCCAGGTACTCGGGGGTGCGGCCAACCATCAGGCCGGCCACGAAGACCGTGATCACCGCGAGGATGAGCAGGCCGTAGAGACCCGAACCGGTGCCGCCCGGCGCGACCTCGCCGAGCATCATGTTGACCATCGTCATCATGCCGCCGAGCGAGGTGAACGAGTCGTGGAACGAGTTGACCGCACCGGTCGAGGTGAGCGTGGTGGCGGCGGCGAAGGTGGCCGAGTTCGACACGTCGAACCGCACCTCCTTGCCCTCCATCGCCGCGCCGACCGCCTGCGGCACCGTGCCGTGGCCGGCCAGCTCGAAGATGTTGGTGATGGCGACGCTGAGGAACGCGAGGATGCCCATCACCGCGGCGATGGCGTAGCCCTGCCGGTTCTGCCCGACCATCCGGCCGAAGACCCGGGGCAGGCTGAACGGGATCAGGAAGATCAGGAAGATCTCCAGCCAGTTCGTCCAGGAGGTGGGGTTCTCGAACGGGTGCGCGCTGTTGACGTTGTAGAAGCCGCCACCGTTGGTGCCCAGCTCCTTGATCACTTCCTGGCTGGCGACCGGGCCACCGGTGATGGTCTGGGCGCCGCCGGTCAGCGTGCTCAGGTCGGTGCCGGCGGACAGGTTCTGCACCACGCCGCCGATCATCAGCGCGATGGCGCCGAGCACGGCGATCGGCAGCAGGATCCGCAGCACGATCCGGGTCAGGTCGACCCAGAAGTTGCCGAGCTGCCCGGTCCGGCTGCGGGCGAAGCCGCGTACCAGCGCCACCGCCACCGCGATGCCGACCGCCGCCGACACGAAGTTCTGCACGGCCAGGCCGGCCATCTGCACCAGGTGGCCCATCGTCGACTCACCCGAGTACGACTGCCAGTTGGTGTTGGTCACGAACGACACTGCCGTGTTCCATGCGCCGTGCGGCACCACCGGGTCGAAGCCCAGGGACAGCCACAGGTGGTTCTGCACCCGCTGGAACAGGTACAGGAACAGGATCGAGACCGCGGAGAACGCCAGCACGCTGCGGGCGTACACGCCCCAGGTCTGCTCGGCGGCCGGGTTGACCCCGACCAGCCGGAAGATTCCCCGCTCGACCCGGGACTGCTTCGTGCCGGCGACCGCCCGGAACATATAGTCGCCGAACGGCTTGTAGACGGCGACGAGGGCCGCCACCAGCGTCACGATGAAGATGACGCCCGCTGTTGTCATGGTCATCAGAAGCGCTCCGGAAACAGCAGGGCGAACACCAGGAACGCGCCCAGGACGATCGCGAGCACCAGACCGACGGCGTTTACCGCGTTCACAGCTTCTCCACCGCCCGGACCACCAGGGCGAGCACTGCGAACAGCGCCACCGTCAGGACCACGAACACCACGTCAGACACGCTGACTCCTCAGACCGGAAAGGTTCGTCGCGACCGCCTTCCGGTCGCGCCGGGCAATCAAAGCCCCACCACCCGCCGGACGGCAGGGGTCATAACGCGACACTGACGGCGGCGAACCTTTTCTTGACGTGGTTTTCACACCTGCCCACTGAACAGGTGAAATGCGGCACAGAACCTCGGTGGTCCGCGAGGTCAAGACCAGGTGTCCGCCGTCCTTTGCTCTGCACCCGCGGAGGCACCAGCTACAGACCGTGAGTGTCGCCTCCGCGGGTGCAGAGCAAAGGACGCACGGGAGAGGCCATGCGCGACCCGGATGGGTGGCGCATGGCCCGGCGGGGCGGAGTCGCGAGGCCGGTCAGGCCGGGCGGCGGGCCACCAGCACGTCCCGCATGATCGACTGGTCGACCCGGTGCCGCAGCGCGCGGTAGGGCTCCGCGTCGACCACGGTCAGGCCGGCGTCGGCCAGCGCCGCCGCCGCGTCCTCGCGGCTGGCGACGTGGGTGTTCCACGAGATACCGAGCGCACCGCCGGGACGCAGCAACCGCGCCCAGACCGGCGCGGCGTCCGCGAGCAACGCCAGCGGGTCACGGGTCAACCCCTGATTGGCGGTACGGCTGCCGTGCTGCACGCCGTACGGGGCATCGGCGACGACCAGGTCGACGGTCTCCGGGCGGAAGAACTCCGCCGAGCGGGCCGTGTCGGCGTTGACCACGTCCAGCAGTTGGGTCTGGCCGGCCTTGTGCTCCTCGCGGGTCGGCGCCAGCTCGATGCGCACCCGCCGGCCGACCACCTTGCGCTCCCGCCGCACCGGCCCCGACTCCAGCACCCGGTGCTTGACCCGCTTCTGCTTCAGCCAGGTGGTGATGAACGCCCGGTACGCCTCGACGTCCTTCTGGTCGCGCTCGATGCCGGCGGCGTCGAACCCGTACATCAGGGCCTGGTTGAGGGTGGTGCCCCGGCCGCAGAGCGGGTCGAGCACCCGGAACCGCCGGCTGGTCAGCTCGCCGGCCCAGTCCGAGGCCAGCAGGGTGACGTTGAGCAGCAGCTTGGTGAACTGCTCGTTGGTCTTGCCCGGGTACTTCTGGATGGTGATCAGGTCGTCGTCGAAGCGGTCCAGTCGGCTCCACTCGATCGGCCGCAGCAGCTCACCGACGATCTCGAACAGCGCGTACCCGGCGGAGAGGTTGCCGAGGACGGCCAGGTCCCGCTCGGTCAGCCCGTCGCCGGTGAAGGTGACGTAGGACGCCCCTCCGACGATCTCGGTGTCCAGCCCGCCGATCCGGCCGTCGAGCGCCGAGCGGCCGAAGATCTCCAGCTCGGCCCGGGTCAGGTCGACGGCGGAGCGGGCGTACACCCGGTTGGTGGCGGGCAGGATCAGCAGGCCGTAACGAGTCATGATCCGGCGAGTATTCCACAACCCGACGCGGTCGCCGGGAACCGGAGCGGCCCCCGGAACGACTACCGGTACATGGGGTGTGAGCAGTGGCGGGAGGTCCTGTCCGCGCAGTTGGACGGGGAGGAGACCGCCGCCGAACTGGCGGCGGTGCAGGGACACCTCGACGGGTGTGCCGAGTGCCGGGCCTGGTTCACGGCGGCGGCTGCGGTGACGCGTCGGGTCCGTACCCGGTTGGTCGCCGATGTGCCCGACCGGACGGCGGCGATCCTGGCCGCCGTCGCGGCCGAGCCGGCCCGCCGGTCGTGGTGGCGGCGGCTGGCCGGCCGTGGCCCGCTGGTGGCCGGGCTACGCGCGGCGCTCGGGCTGCTCGGCGCGGTGCAGCTGGTGCTCGGCCTGGCCCAGGTGGGCCGGGGCGCGACCGCCGACCACCTGCACCCGTCCGGCCAGCACCTGTGGCACGAGTCGGCCGCGTGGAACGTGGCGGTGGGTGCCGGCTTCCTCTTCGTGGCGGTCCGCCGCAGCCCGCCGGCCGGGCTGCTGCCGATGCTCAGCGCGTTCGTCGGCACGTTGCTGCTGCTCTCGGTCAACGACCTGGCCACCGGCTCGGTGGGCGGGGAGCGGCTGGTCAGTCACGGGTTCCTGGTGGTCGGCTACCTGATCACCGTGTTGCTGTCCCGGCCCGGCCTGCGCCCCGGCGGACCGGCGCCGCAGCGGCAGCCAGCACCGTCACGCTGGCGGTTCGGCACCGACGAGGTGGACCGGCCGCTGCGGGTGGTCGGCCCCGAGTCGTATCCGGCGCAGGCCGCCGACCGGCACGCCGCCCCGGCGGCGCAGGCCGGCCGCTCCACCGGTGTCGGGCAGGCCGGCGGACGCCGCGCCGCCTGATCGCCGGCGGCGTCGACCACCCGGCGGACGCAGGTCGTGCGCTTGGTCGGGCCCTCGCTGTGGCGCGTTCCGGCGACGCCGGTGCCGGGCAGCGGGCTGGGTTCCGGTGTCTCATCGGTGTGGCAACGGGGGCCGTGGGCGGCGTAGAGCAGGGACAACTGTCGGTGAAGCTGGCGTCGTTCGTCCTCGGCGCGGGGAGCGAGGAAGTCGTCCTCGGTCCGGCGCAACACCGTGAGGGCTTCCGACAAGATGGCGCGACCGTCGGTGGTGACAGCGACCATCGAAGCAGGGTCGGTCAGCTCAGGCGGGCGGCGCTGGCCGGGTCGGGCTGGCGACGGCCTGCGGGATGACCTGTTCGACAATGGTCAGCAGGGTGGTGGTGAGCAGCAGGTGCACCTGGGCGCGGGTCAACGCGCCGCGCTGGAGCCACTCGCGGGCGGTCGACGTGGCCAGCCCGCCGTACGCGCGAACCATGGCCCGCAACTCCTCCCGGTGCTCGGCCTCATCGGCGAGGCCGACGGCGACGAGCATGCGGTCCGCGGCGACCTCCTCGGCTTCGGCGAGCACCCGCTCCACGTCCGCGTCGCCGCCCATCCCCCGGGCGGTAACGGCGGCCAGCCAGGAGGTGCTGTGCCGGGACACCACGTCGAGGAACCAGGAGACGCTGGCGTCGACCCGGGTCCGCAGGTCGCCCTTGGGCAGCCGTTCGAGGGCGACCTCCGGAATGGTCACCATGACCCGGACGACCTCCAGGTAAAGGTCCTTCTTCGCACCGAAGTAGTGGTTGACCAGGCCGCGAGCGACACCCGCCTCCCGCGCGACGTCGGTTGTCGACACGTCCGCGTACGGACGATCGCCGAACAGCCGGACCGCGCACGCCAGGATCTGCCCGCGCCGGGCGTCCGGCTCCAGACGGCGGCGGCGCGGAGCCGTCTCGACACTCATCTGCCCGACCCTATCGAGCGCCCCGGCGTCGGCCACCCGCCCTCACCTTGATCAAGTGATGGAAAGTAGGTGCCAGGACGTCCTCTGACCTACTTCTCATCACCTGATCAACGGACTGAACGGCGCCGCCGGACCAGGTGTCGACCGACGTGCCGCTCGTGCCGAGATGGAAGCGGCCTGCGGTGATCCACCCTTGCGCTCTACCCTTTCCACTCGACGGTGACAGTCCGATGGTCAGGCCTCAGGTGTTCACGTCATCGGACAGGACCCACTGAGCAAGGGAGCAGAGCCTTGGTTTCTCGACGTCGATTGTTGTCTGGCGCGGCCGGCGCGGCCGTCGGCCTCTCGGCCGCCGGTACGTTCGGCGGGTCGGCGACAGCGGCACCGTCCACCTCCACCGTGACGGAGCCGCTCGCGGCCCGCCGTGGTCGGCTGATGAGCAGGACGGTGGTGACGTCACCGGCCATCCCGTTGACCCACCTGTCCGTCGCGCACAGCGGCCCGACGGCGGCGGTGCGCCTCCGTACCGGCAAGGGGTGGAGCGACTGGCTGGAGATCAGCTCGTGCCCGAACGGTCGGGACGGTCGGGCGGTTTCGGCCCGGTCCGACATCGTGGTGGTCGACGGCGCCACCGGGTACGAGGTCCAGGTCTCGGACGGCTCGGCGGCCACCGTTGTCGAGCTGAACATGGTCGACGGGGCTCGGCGGACGGTCGCGAGCGCGGAGACGAACAGCCTTCCGCTGCCGCCCGGCACCAGGCGGCCGCCGACGTACCTGCCCCGGTCCGGCTGGGGAGCTGACGAGTCGCTTCGGCTCGCCCCTAACGGCAGCCAGCTCTGGCCGACCGAGTTCTATCCGGTGCAGACGCTGACGGTCCACCACAGTGGGGTGTATCAGCACAACGAGGACCCCGATCCGGCGGCCACGGTTCGCGCCATCTACTACGACCAGTGCGTACTGCAGGAGTTCGGTGACATCGGCTACCACCTGCTGATCGACGAGGCCGGACGGGTCTACGAGGGTCGCTACTCCGACCCGGGGCCGCAGCCGGTCTACGGCCCGGGTGTCGGCGCCGACGGTCGGCCGCTCATGGTCAACGCGGCGCACGTGGGCGGTTACAACGCGGGCAACATCGGCGTCTGCCTGCTCGGCCGGTACTCGTCCATCCTGCCCACCCCCGCCGCGAGCGCGTCGCTCGCCGTCGTCCTGGCCGGGCTCAGCGTCGCCAGTCGACTCAACCCCACCGGCCGGACCGGGTACGTCAATCCGGTCAGCGGGGTGGGTGGCAACGTGGCGGTCATCTCGGGCCACCGGGACTGGGCGAGCGTCGGGGCCGATCCGACCGAGTGCCCGGGCGACTACTTCTACCCCTACCTCGGCGAGCTACGCCAGGAGGTGGCCACTGTGGCCGGGATGCGCCCGACGCCGCCACCCCGGCCGCCGAGGCGCTAGTCGCCGCCGGCCAGCGCTGCCCCGCCGCCCCCTGTCAGCACGCCCGTCGCGCTGACAGGGGCGGCGGCGCTTACTGCCCGCCACGCCTGCGGGGCTGCCGATCCCGACTTATTGACATGCCGCCAACAGCGCGCGAGGGTGGTGCACATGCCGACGCCCCCGCTCGACGGATCCCCCTCAGCCTGGCGCGAGCCGGAGCACGACGACCTCGCCGATCTGGCCCGCACCTTCTTCACCAAGGAGGTGCTGCCGCACGCCGACCGCCTGCTGGCGCAGGGCCATCCGGACCGCGAGCACTACCGCCGCGCCGGTGAGCTGGGGCTGCTGGGCCTGTCCGTGCCGGAGGAGTACGGCGGCGGAGGCGGCCGGTTCACCCACGAGGCAGTGCTGCTGCACGAGCAGGCGTACACCGGGGAGAGCAGCCTCGGGTTGGCCGTCCACAGTGGCATCGTCACCGGCTACCTGGTCGCGTACGGCAGCGCGGAGCAGAAGCGGCGGTGGCTGCCCGGCCTGTGCAGCGGTGAGCTGGTCGGGGCGATCGCGATGACCGAGCCGGACGGCGGCTCCGATCTACAGGCGATGCGCACCCGGGCGGTCCGCGACGGAGACGACTACCTGATCACCGGCGCGAAGACGTTCATCACCAACGGTGGCCTGGCCGACCTGATCATCGTGGCCGTGAAGACCGATCCCGAGCAGCGGGCGGCCGGTGTCTCGCTGCTGGTCTGTGAGGTCGGCGGCGACCCGGAGGGCTTCCGGCGGGGCCGGTTGCTGTCCAAGATCGGGCTGCACGCCAACGACACCGCCGAGTTGTTCTTCGACGAGTTGCGGGTGCCTGCGGCCAACCTGCTCGGCGACGCCGAAGGGCTGGGTTTCGTCCAGCTCATGCAGCAGCTTCCGCAGGAACGGCTGGTCATCGGCGTCGGCGCGGTCGCGGCGATGGAACGGGCGGTCGAGCTGACCGTCGCGTACGCCAAGCAGCGCACCGCCTTCGGCAAGACACTGATGGGCCACCAGAACACCCGGATGGTGCTCGCCGAGTGCGCCACCCGCACCCGGGTCAGCCGGGTGTTCCTGGACGACTGCATCGTCCGGCACACGCGCGGCGACCTGGACGTGGCGACCGCGGCGATGGCGAAGTCCTGGCTCACCGACGGGCAGTGCGAGGTCATCGACCGTTGCCTCCAACTGTTCGGCGGCTACGGCTACACGACGGAGTACCCGATCGCCCAGATGTACGCCGACGCCCGCGTCCAGAAGATCTACGGCGGCACCAACGAGATCATGAAGGAGCTGATCGCCCGTGCCCTCTGAGGCGTACGTCTTCGACGCGGTCCGCACCCCGCGCGGACGCGGCCGGGACACCGGCGCGCTGCACGGGGTCAAGCCGATCTCGCTGGTGGTCGGCCTGATCGACGCGCTGCGGGAGCGCAATCCCGGCCTGGACGTGGGCCGACTGGAGGACCTGCTGCTGGGCATCGTCACCCCCGTCGGCGAGCAGGGCGGCAACCTGGCGCGGGCAGCCGCGCTGTTGGCCGGACTGCCCGACCAGGTGGGCGGGGTGCAGCTCAACCGGTTCTGCGCCTCCGGGCTGGAAGCGGTGAACACCGCAGCCGCCCGGATCCGCTCCGGCTGGGAGCACCTGCTGCTCGCCGGCGGTGTGGAGTCGATGTCCCGGGTGCCGATGGGCTCGGACGGCGGGGCCTGGATCACCGACCCGCAGACCACGCTTGCCACGTCGTTCGTGCCGCAGGGCATCAGCGCCGACCTGATCGCCACCCTGGAGGGCTTCACCCGCGACGACGTGGACGGCTACGCGCTGCGGTCGCAGGAGCGGGCCGCCAAGGCGTGGGCCGGCGGGCACTTCGCCCGCTCGGTGGTGCCGGTGCGCGACGGCAACGGGCTGGACATCCTCACCGTGGACGAGCATCCCCGCCCGGACACCACCCGGGAGACGCTGGCCCGACTCACCCCGTCGTTCGCCGCGCTGGGCGAGGCCGCCGGCTTCGACGCTGTCGCGTTGCAGAAGTTCCACTGGTTGGAGGCGATCGACCACGTCCACCACGCCGGCAACTCGTCCGGCATCGTGGACGGCGCGGCGCTGGTGCTGATCGGCTCGGCGCAGGTCGGCCGGGACCTCGGCCTCACCCCGCGCGCCCGGATCGTCAGCGCGGCGGTCAGCGGCGCCGATCCGACGCTGATGCTGACCGGCCCGATCCCGGCCACCCACAAGGCGCTCGCCGCCGCCGGGCTGACCGTCGCCGACATCGACCTGTTCGAGTTCAACGAGGCGTTCGCCGCCGTGGTGCTCAAGTACGTCCGTGACCTGGGCCTCGACCCGGACCGGGTGAACGTCAACGGCGGCGCGATCGCGCTCGGCCACCCACTCGGCGCGACCGGGGCGATGCTGATCGGCACCGCCGTGGACGAGTTGGAGCGCCGCGACCTGCGCCGCGCCGTGGTGACCCTCTGCATCGGCGGCGGCATGGGCGTCGCCACCGTTCTCGAGCGCTGCTGACCCGGGGGACGACCATGACCAACACCATCCGGTACGACCGCGGCGCCGACGGCATCGTCACGCTCACCCTGGACGACCCCGACCAGGCCGCCAACATCATGAACCAGGCGTACGCGGCGTCCATGAGCGCCGCGCTCGACCGGTTGGAGGCCGAGCGCGACGAGCTGACCGGGGTCATTGTCACAAGCGCGAAGTCGACCTTCTTCGCCGGCGGTGACCTGCCGCGGATGGTCCGGGCCACCCGCGCCGACGCGCCCGAACTGGCCGAGGTGCTCGACACCATCAAACGGGACCTGCGCCGGCTGGAGACGCTGGGCCGACCGGTGGTCGCCGCGATCAACGGCTCCGCGCTCGGCGGTGGCCTGGAGATCACCCTCGCCTGCCACCACCGGATCGCGCTGGACGCGCCGGACAGCCGGCTCGGGCTGCCCGAGGTGACACTGGGCCTGCTGCCCGGGGCCGGCGGTGTCACCCGGACGGTACGGATGCTCGGCCTGGCCGCGGCACTGACCACTGTGCTGCTCACCGGTCGACGGATGCGCCCCGCCGACGCCCTGGCGGCGGGGCTGGTCGACGAGGTGGTCGCCACCTCGGCGGCACTGCTCGACCAGGCCCGCGCCTGGATCGCCGCCAACCCCAACCCGAGCCAGCCGTGGGACCGGCCGGGCTACCGGATGCCCGGCGGCACCCCGGCCAGCCGCTCGCTGGCCGCCCAGTTGCCGGCCTTCCCGGCCACCCTGCGCAAGCAGCTCAAGGGTGCCCGGCTGCCCGCACCCGAGGCGATCCTGGCGACCGCGGTCGAGGGCGCGCAGGTCGACCTGGAGACCGCGTTCACAGTGGAGACCCGGCACCTGATCGGCCTGCTCACCGGGCAGGTCGCCAAGAACATGATCGGCGCCTTCTTCTTCGACCTGAAGGCCGTCAACGGCGGCGCGGCCCGACCGAGCGACGTGGACGCCCCACCGGTGCGCCGGGTGGCTGTGCTCGGCGCCGGCATGATGGGCGCGGGCATCGCGTACGCCTGCGCCAGCGCCGGGTTGGACGTGGTGGTCAAGGACGTCACGCCGGAGGCCGCCGCCCGGGCCCGGGAGCACGCCGAGCGGTTGCTGGCCCGCACGGTACGCAAGGGCCGCGCGACGGAGTCGGACGCCCGAGCGGTGCTGGGCCGGATCACCGTCACGGACCAGGTCGACGCGTTGGCCGGCTGCGACGCGGTGATCGAGGCGGTCTTCGAGGACCCGACGCTGAAGCAGGCGGTCTTCGCCGAGGTGCTGCCGGTGTTGGCGCCGGGCGCGCTGCTCGCCTCCAACACCTCCACCCTGCCGATCACCGGGCTGGCCGAGGGGGTGGACCGGCCGTCCGACTTCATCGGCATGCACTTCTTCTCCCCGGTGGACCGGATGCCGCTGCTGGAGATCGTGGTCGGAGCGCGGACCAGCGACACCGCCCTGGCGAGGGCGTTCGACCTGGGCCGGCGGATCGGCAAGACCCCCATCGTGGTCAACGACGGCCGGGGCTTCTTCACCAGCCGGGTGATCGGTAGGTTCCTCGACGAGGCGGTCGGCATGGTCGCCGAGGGTGTACCCGCCGCGTCGGTGGAGCAGGCCGCGTTGCAGGCCGGCTACCCGACCGGGCCGCTGGCGCTGGCCGACGAGGTGAGCCTCACCCTGATCCAGCGGATCCGCCGGCAGTTCGAGAACGCCAGCGAGGAGTTCCTGCCGCTGCCGGCGCACCGGCTCGTCGACGAGCTGGTCGACGCGTACGACCGGCCGGGGCGCGCCGACGGGCGCGGCTTCTACTCCTACGACGACGGCGTCCGGGGCCGGTTGTGGACTGGCCTCGCCGACCTGGTCACCGACGCGGGTCGCGCGGTGCCGTTCACCGACCTCCAGGAACGGATGCTCTTCGCCGAGGCGCTGGACGCGCTGCGCTGCCTCGACGAGGGTGTGCTGCGCACCGAGACCGACGCCAACATCGGCTCGATCCTCGGCATCGGCTTCCCCGCCTGGACCGGCGGGGTCATCCGCTACGTCCGGCAGTACGCGGGCGGTCCCGCCGGCTTCGCGGCCCGTGCCGCCGAGCTGGCCGAGCGGTACGGCGACCGGTTCACGCCCCCGGCCGACCTGGTCGACCGGCTCGCCGCCTCGGCCGCCCGCCCCGGCGAACCGGCCGGCGTCGCATGACGGGCTCCGACGCCCCGTCCGGTCCGCGAGCCGGCGAGCCGGGCGGATCGGCGCACGGCGGACCGCTGGCCGGGGTGCGGGTGGTCGAGTTGGCCAGCCTCGCGCCGGCCCCGTTCGGCTGCATGGTGCTCGCCGACCTCGGCGCGGACGTGGTGCGGGTGGACCGGCCGGGTGCACCGGGTGCGGGGCGGCTGGCCGCGCCGACCGGCGGGCCGTTGCAGCGTGGCCGGCGGGTGACCGCACTGGACCTGAAGTCCCCGGCCGGCGTGGCCGACCTGCTGCGCCTCGTCGAACGGGCGGACGTGCTGGTCGAGGCGTACCGGCCGGGGGTCGCCGAGCGGCTCGGCTTCGGCCCGGAGGTGTGCCAGGCGCGCAACCCCGGGCTGGTGTACGCGCGGATGACCGGCTGGGGTCAGGACGGCCCGCTGGCGTCCCGGGCCGGGCACGACATCGACTACCTCGCGGTGGCGGGGGCGTTGGAGCCGCTGGGTCGGGCCGGCGAGCGCCCGTACGCGCCGATGAACCTGCTCGCCGACTTCGGCGGGGGCGGCATGCTGCTCGCCGTCGGGGTGTTGGCGGCGCTGCTGGAACGGGAACGCTCTGGCGTCGGCCAGGTGGTCGACGCGGCGATGGTGGACGGGTCGGCGCTGCTCACGTCGTTCCTGCACGGGTTGATCGGCAGTGGCCTGTGGGCCGCGCCGCGCGGGCGCAACATGTTCGACGGCGGAGCACCGTTCTACGACACGTACGCCACCGCCGACTGTGGATTCATGGCCGTCGGCGCGGTGGAACCGGCCTTCTACGCCGTACTCCTCAGTGGCCTCGGCCTGGCCGACGACCCGGACCTGCCGGCGCAGTACGACCCGAGCGGCTGGGACGAGCTGCGCCGACGGTTCACCGCGCGGTTCGCCGAGCGGACCCGGGACGAGTGGACGGCGGTCTTCACCGACCTGGACGCCTGCGTCGCGCCGGTGCTCGCCCCCGGTGAGGCGCACCAGCACCCGCACAACGCCGCGCGGGGCACCTTCGTCGAGGTCGGCGGCGAGATCCAACCGGCCCCGGCACCCCGCTTTCACCGGACGCCGGCGGCCCGACCGGCCCCCGCCCCGGACCCGGAACAGGACGTCCTACCGGCAGTGGAGATCCTCGCCAGCTGGCCGCGACGGACCTGACGGGCACGCACGTCCCGGGGCGTGGTGGCACGCTCAGCAAAGCCGATTCCGCCGGGACGGCAGCCGCTTCTTCCAGGGAGTCGACGAGCATGACCACGGATCAGTGGAAGGGCCAGGTCAACGGCATCCTCTACGGGATCCAGTTCGACCGGACGCTTGACGATTCGGTGGTGACCCGGGTCGCAAATGGGGTGATCCGCGGGTTCTACCTCGGCGACCGGTCCGAGACGCTGGACGCGCTGGACCAGGCGCTGCGCTCCACGGTCCCACTCAACGACGAGATCGAAACCCCGCACAGCGAGGACAACATCCGCACGTTCCTGCACCACCTCCACACCGCACTGCAAGCCCCCACCCCCGCACCCACCCCTCCCACCCCTCCCACCCCTGCCAAGTTGATCAAGAGGTTGGCGTCACGGAACCGCTCCCCGTTGACGCAAACTTCTTGGTCAACGAGGTGGGGCGGGGGCGCGGGCGGGGGCGCGGGCGGCGGTTGTACCAGCTGGCGAAGAGGGCTGTCGCGAGCAGCAGCTCCGCCAGATCACCGCCGTAGTACATGAGTTGGGCGGCGGAGCGGAACGCCTCCGGATCCGGGTTGCTGAGGCCGGGTGGGAGGGTGCCGGCCTGTGCGTACAGGTACTTGGCCAGCACTGCGTGTCCGGCCGCCGCGCCCACGAGCGCACCGACCCGTACCGCCATCCCCGGCCGGCGCGGTGCCGGGTCCGGCCCGGCCAGTGACCAGGCGAAGAGATAGCCGGCGGCCAGGTAGTGCAGGTGCAGGGCGTGGTGCAGCACGGGCTGACGCTCGGCCGTCGCGTACAGCGGGGTGAGCAGCACCAGCGCCAGCCCACCCGTGCTGAGCAGCCCGGCGGTGACCGGGTGCGCGATCAGGTGCAGCGGGCGGGCGCGCAGCAACCGGCCCACCGCCCGGCGGACCGGCGGCGGCGCGACCCGCAGCAGCAGGGTGACCGGGGCGCCGAGCACCAGCCCGAGCGGGGCCAGCATGCCGAGCAGCAGATGCTGCGCCAGGTGCCCGCGCGGGTCGTCGTGAAGTTGGGCCAACGGCCCGACGGCGACCGCCAACCCCGCGCACCCGGCCAGCCAGGCGGCGGTCCGCCGATGATCCCAACCTCGGGGGTCGCGCGCGGCGGCCAGCAGGTAGCCGCCGGCCAGCAGCGCCACCGGGAACAGCGGCAGCCAGGACGACCCACCCGCCGCGGACCCACAGTGCGCGAGCGGCGGAACGGGCAGGACCACCGTCATCGGCGGCCGTCGCGCGACCGGGCGCGCCAGATCAGCAGAGCGCCGGCCAGCAGCAGTGCCGCGCCGGCCACGTTCCACACCACGTCGTACGGCACGAGGTGCACCCCGTAACGGATCTGGTGCAGCCGGAGGACCTTGTGGTCGACCAGCCCGTCGAAGAGCTGGAACCCGCCGGCGCCGAGCAGGAAGCCACCCCACGCGAGCCGGGCCGACAGGGCGTGCCGCCGGCGCAGGTCGGCGAACCAGAAGAACCCACCGACCAGGGCGATCACCTCGGCCGCGTGCAGCAGCCCGTCCGAGAGCAGCGCCACCGACGGGGTCGACCGGTCGTAGAAATGGTGCCAGGCCAGCAACTGGTGGAAGACGATCTCGTCCACGGCGGCCATGATCGCGATGCCGATCACGACGCCGGCGAGCGCGGAGGAACGCCCGTCCGGCACGTCGACGGTGTGTGCCCTCGGCTGGCTCGAACCGACCACCACACACCTCGCATCCACCTCGGGTCAGGTCGGAACTACCCCGAACCTGTCGAAACATGCCCAGTCGCCGCAGGGCCGCGGCATTCGCGCGGCGGTGATCACCACGAGCAGCCCCGGGGGCCATCCCGTTTCACGACTCCCGCACCACTAGCGGCATGATCATGCAGCCTGAAGGGGCAGCCGAACCCGAGAAGGAGGTGCCCGTGCCGGACGCTGACGAACTCGTCGCCAACGCACTCGCGGCGGTGCGCGGCACCGACGTACGGCAGGCCGAACGGCAGCTGGACCAACTGATGGTCGGCACCGGCGCGGCGGACGGCACCACGGCGGTGGACGCGGCCCTGCTGCGTCGCCTGGTCCGCGCGCTGGGCCGGCTCTGGCCGCGCGGCTGGCAGCCGGTCGACGTGGACCGGATCACCAGCCGGCGGCTCGACGCCCGCTCGGCGCGGCTGGTCCGCGAGGCGATGGCCGCCCAACGGCGTGAGCAGGCCGAACCGATCCCCGCCTGGTGGGACGACCAGCTACGCGAGTTGGCGGCCACCGCGGGGAAGGACGACCGGAGCGTGCTGGCCGGTTGGGCGACCCGAGAAGGGCTCGATCGGGCCGACG
This sequence comes from Micromonospora sp. NPDC005215, assembly GCF_040607915.1. Classification (NCBI taxonomy): domain Bacteria; kingdom Bacillati; phylum Actinomycetota; class Actinomycetes; order Micromonosporales; family Micromonosporaceae; genus Micromonospora; species Micromonospora sp. NPDC005215. The sequence continues at coordinate 183,700 of NZ_JBEXHQ010000001.1, forward strand.
CACTCCGCGCGACAGTGGACACTCTCGCGCTTGTGGAGAGCCTGCCGCCGATCGCGGTGCTGCGCCCACCGCCGGGCACGACCGGCGCGCTCACCGCCCGGTCGGCGGGCACGACGCGCAGCGGATCGCCGATGCTGGATCGGGTCCGGGCGCTGCTGGCCAAGGCCGAGTCGACGACCTTCCCCGCCGAAGCGGAGGCGCTGACCGGGAAGGCCCAGGAGTTGATCGCCCGGCACAGCATCGACGAGGCGCTGCTGGCCGCCGGGTCGGAGCGCGGCGACGTGCCCGGCGGGGTACGCCTGAGCACCGACACCCCGTACGCGGGCGCGAAGGCCCTGCTGGTGCAGGAGGTGGCGGCGGCCAACAGGTGTGAGGCGGTCTGGTCCGACGATCTCGGCTTCGCCACAGTGCTGGGCTGGCCGGCCGAGCTGGTGGCGGTGGAGTTGCTCTACACCTCGCTGCTGGTGCAGGCCACCGCCGCCATGCTGCGCGGCCGGGCCGAGCGCCGGCCCGGATCGGGGCGGCGGACGAAGGTCTGGGACGAGTCGTTCCTCAACGCGTTCGCGCTGCGGATCGGCGAGCGGCTGCGCGCGGCAACCGAGGCGGCAACCGAGGCGGCGGACCAGGCAGCGGCCGAGACGGCCGGGGCGGAGCGACTGTTGCCGGTGCTCGCCGCCCGGGGCGAGGCGGTCCGGGAGCGGCTGGACACGCTCTTCCCCGGCGTCACCCGGCACCGACTCAGCGTGCGCGACGCCGAGGGCTGGTCGTCGGGCACCTCGGCCGCCGACCGGGCGTCGCTGGACGTCGGCGGCGGGCGCAAGCCCCGCCAGGTGCCCGGCCGACCCGATCGGCGCTGAACCGCCCGGCGTGGGACCACCACCGGCGAAGACATCTGCGTTTTCCTTCGGTACGCCGTAGGGAACGGGTTGTCGGCTCCGACCCTTTGGTGAGTCGCACCCCGGCCGGGGTGCGCGCAGAGCCTGAGGAGCATTGCCGTGAAGTACATGCTGCTGATCTGGAACCGACCCGGCTTCACCGAGGAGCTTTCCGAGCAGGACCGCACCGCCCTGTTCGGCGAGGTCGACGAGATCATGAAGGAGTTGACCGAGACCGGCGAGCTGATCGGCGGCCAGGCGCTGGCCAATCCGTCGCAGACGTTGACGGTCCGGGCCGTCGACGGCCGGGCCGAGGTCATCGACGGGCCGTTCATGGAGAGCAAGGAGCAGTTCGCCGGCTACCTGGCGGTCGACTGCGACAGCCCGCAGCGGGCCGCCGAGATCGCCGCCCGCTGGCCGGACGTGCGCTTCGGCGGCGCCATGGAGGTCCGCCCGATCATGGACGAGGCCGGAGCGGAGATGTGACCGACGACCGGACGGTCGAGGATCTGCTGCGCACTGTCGCGCCGCAGGTCCTCGGCCTGCTGGTCCGCCGACACGGCCAGTTCGACAGGTGCGAGGACGCGGTCCAGGAGGCGCTGCTCGCCGCCGCCACCCAGTGGCCCGCCCAGGGCGTACCGGACAGTCCGCGTGCCTGGCTGCTCACCGTGGCCACCCGCCGGCTCACCGACGAGTGGCGCAGCGAGAACGCCCGCCGCGACCGCGAGCTGGCGGTGACGCTGCGCGAGCCGGCGTACGCCGGGGTGGCCCCGGCGGCCGACGCGGAGCCCGCGGTGGCGGACGCCGACGACACGCTCACCCTGCTGTTCCTCTGCTGCCATCCGGCGCTGACCGGATCGGCGCAGGTGGCGCTCACCCTGCGCGCGGTCGGCGGTCTCAGCACCGCCCAGATCGCCCGGGCGCACCTGCTGCCGGAGGCGACGATGAGTCAACGAATCCGCCGGGCCAAGCAGCGGATCGAGGCCGCCGGGGCCCGGTTCACCATGCCCGGCCCCACCGAACGGGACGAGCGGCTGCGCACTGTGCTCCGGGTGCTCTACCTGATCTTCAATGAGGGCTACACCGCGTCCAGTGGTCCGGACCTGCACCGGGCCGAGCTGACCGGCGAGGCGATCCGGCTGACTCGCATCCTGCACGGGCTGCTGCCCGACGACGGCGAGGTGAGCGGGCTGCTGGCGCTGATGCTGCTCACCGACGCGCACCGGGCGGCTCGGCTCGGCCCGGACGGGGAGCTGGTGCCGCTTGCCGAGCAGGACCGCACCCGGTGGGACGTGGCCGCCAGCTCGGAGGGCATCGCGCTGATCACCGACGCGTTGACCTGGTCGCCGCCCGGCCCGTACCAACTCCAGGCGGCGATCGCCGCGGTGCACGCCGAGGCGCCGACGGCGGCGGAGACGGACTGGCGACAGATCCTCGCGCTCTACCGGCTGCTGGCCCGGATCGCGCCGAACCCGATGGTCACCCTCAACCAGGCGGTGGCGGTTGCCATGGTGGACGGGCCACGGGCCGGGCTCGCCCTGCTCACGTCCCTGGAGGCCGACGAGCGCACCGCCGGGCACCACCGGCTCGCCGCCGTCCGGGCGCACCTGTTGGAGCTGGCCGGGGAGGCCGGCGCGGCGCGGGAGGCGTACCTGACGGCGGCCCGGGGCACCACGAGCCGGCCCGAGCAGCGGTACCTGGAGCTGCGGGCCGCCCGACTGGGCGGCGTCCGACCGCCGCCGGCCGTCGGGCAGATCTGACCCCCGACGGCCGACGGCGCGCGGTCACTCGTCGGGGTCCACGGCCGGGCAGTTGGCACCCCGGGCCGGCACCACTGCGTCGATCAGGTACGAGTCGACGGCCCGCCCCACACACGGGGTGGTGGTGTAGCTGCCGTGCCCCCACCCCTGGTAGGTGAGCAGCACGCCGTGCCGGCCCAGTTGGTGGGCCACGTTGCGGGCCCAGTCGTATCCGCTGGCCGGGTCGTGCACGGTGGCGGCGAGCAGCAGCGGCACGTCGGTGTGGACCCGCAGGCGGTGCTGCGGGTTGGCCACCGGCGTCGGCGTGCCCAGGCAGGTGACGAGGGCGAACAGGGCCGGCGGGTACCGCAGGTCCGGTGCGAGTTGGGCCGCCCGGCGCAGGTGTGCGGCGTACTCCCGGTAGTCCCGGACGGGCAGGCTCCAGTCCTGGCAGAAGACCGCGAAGGGGTACGTCGCGACGGCGTCGCCCGTCGCCCTGGTGTCGGCCGGGAGCGCGGCGCGCGCGTCGGTTGGGAGCGCGGTGGCCGGCGCGGCGGTCGCGTCCATCGCGGCGAGCCAGCCGGCCAGCCCCGGCCACCGCGCGGTGTCGTAGAACTCCTTGTGGGTGAGCCGGGCCAGCTCGAACGGGGTCAGCGGGACGCCGGGGCGTTTCGGGTCGGTCAGCACGCCCCGCTCGGCCCGAGCGCGCAGTCCGGCCCAGATCGTCCGGAGGTCGCGCCCGTGCAGGGCGCACGCGCTGGACCGGTCACACCAGCCGACGAACTCGTCGAACGCGCCCTGCGCGGTGCGGGCCTGACTGTCGAGGAAGGCGCGGGTGCCGACGCTGTGGTCCATCGCGGCCTCCAGCACCATGGCCCGGACCCGGTCGGGGTACAGCTCGGCGTACCGCTGCCCGAGCAGGGTCCCGTACGAGCTGCCGTGGAAGGTCAACTGCCGCTCGCCGAGCGCGGCGCGGACCGCGTCCAGGTCGCGGGCGGCACTTGTCGTGTCCACGTGGTCGTAGAGCGGCCCGGTGCGGGTCCGACAGTCGGCGCGCAGCAACGCGTTGCCGGCCAGCGTGGCGTCGAACTGGGCCTGGTCGGCGATCAGTTGCGGTTGCCGGGCGAGCAGTTCCCGGGCACAGACCACCGGGTGGCTGCCGCCGGTGCCGCGCGGGTCGAAGCTGACGATGTCGAACCGGCGGCGCAGGTCGGCGCTGAACCGGGAGCTGCCGTTCACCACCCGGTCGACTCCGCTGTCACCCGGGCCGCCGGGGCCGAAGACCAGCGCGCCCTCGCGGGTGGCCGGCTTGGCGACCCGGCGGGCCAGGGCCAGGTCGAAGCGCTCCCCCTGTGGCCGGTTCCAGTCGACGGGCAGCGACAGGCTGCCGCACTCGGCGGGAGCCTCCTCGACAGGGGCGTCCTCTGCCGGGGCGTCCTCGTCGCAGGGCTGCCAGTCGATGGCGGGTCGGGCGGCGGCCGGGCTCGTCGGGGTCAGCCCGGCGGCCGTGAGGGCCAGGGCGATCGTCAAGCCGACGGCGGATTTGCGTACGCGCAGCATGAGGTGCTGTCCTCTCCTGGAAGGAGCGTTACCGGTGAAGCTCGCCCACTGGGCGAGGTGATGCTGCTTCCGCCCGGGTCGTCGAGTAGCCGCTCGACGGCCCGGGGCCTCTGGCCGTGGTCAGTCGACCTCGAGCAGGACGCGTTCGAGCTTGGTCATCCGGGTCTCCATCCCGCCCAGCCGACCGTCCATGGCCGCGAGCAGTCGGGCGTTCTCCGCCTGCGCCTGAGCGGCTGTCTCGGCGAGCCGGCGGTAGTCGTCCGCGCGGGACGCCTCGAACCGGGCCCGCCGGGTCTTGGCGAGCTGCACGACGGTCACCGTGAACACGCTGATGAGCAGGGCGAAGATGCCGATCGCGCCGACCACCTCGGTCCAGTCGTGCTCGCTCATCGGTTCGCTCCCGGCTGGTCGGCCGAGTCGGGCACGGTCAGCGTCTCGGCCGCCGCCGCGATGATCTCGGGGGTGAGGGTGAGCACGAACGGCTGCACCTCGTAGTAGTTCATGGCCTTCCCGTCCTCCGACAACTCCAGGCTCGCGGTGACCAGCCCGGCCGCCGCCAGCTTCCGTAGGTGGACCTGCAACAGCGCTCGGCTGATGCCCAGTTGCCGGGCCAGCCCGCTGACGTAGGCACGCTCGCGGGCCAGCGCGGCGACGATCCGCAGCCGGTGCGGGTTGGCCAACGAGGCCAGCACCCGGACCAGGTCGTCGCCGGTCGGCGACGGAGCGCTGCTCACAACCAGCCCTCGCACATGCCAAGAGAAGTTAGCAGGTATGCCAGCGCGGCGGTGCGGACCGGGAGCGGAATCAGGGGGATCTCAGGGTCACCGAACGGGGCCGGACACACAGACACGCCGGGCCGGTGAATGATCACCGACCCGGCGTGCGGGTTACGTCGTACGTCAGCTCTTGAAGGCGTCCTTGATCTTCTCGCCCGCCTGCTTGAGCTTGGCCGTGGACTGGTCAGCGCGACCCTCGGCCTCAAGCTGCTCGTCGTCGGTGGCCCGACCGGCGCCTTCCTTCAGCTTGCCGGTCGCGTCCTCGGTGGCGTTGTTGATCTTATCGTCGAATCCCATTGCCAACCTCCCATTGCCAGCATCGCTACACCGCCACCAGTACCCCCGCCGTCGACGGTCCAACCATCACCGTCGTCACATTCCGCTATCGACCGCGGCCGGACGGAACCGGCGCAACCGCAGACTGTTGGCCACCACGAAGACCGAGGACAACGCCATCGTGGCACCGGCGATCATCGGGTTGAGCAGCCCGGCGGCGGCCAACGGCAGGGCCGCCACGTTGTAGCCGAACGCCCAGAACAGGTTGCCCCGGATGATGTTGAGCGTGCGCCGGGACAACCGGATGGCATCCACCGCGGCGTCCAGGTCGCCCCGGACGAGGGTGAGGTCGGACGCCTCGATCGCCACGTCGGTGCCGGTGCCCATCGCCAACCCCAGGTCGGCCTGGGCCAGCGCCGGGGCGTCGTTGACCCCGTCACCGACCATCGCCACCGACCGCCCCTGCGCCTGGAGCCGCTTGACCACGTCGACCTTGCCGGCCGGCAGCACCTCGGCGACCACCTCGTCGATGCCCACCTCGGCGGCGATCGCGCGGGCCACAGTGGTGTTGTCCCCGGTCAGCAGGACCGGGGTGAGCCCCAGCGCCCGCAGCCGGGCCACCGCCGCCCGGCTGGTCGGCCGAACCACGTCGGCGACCGCGAGCACCCCTCGGGCCCGACCGTCCCAGGCCGCGACGATCGCCGTACGGCCGGCGGCCTCCGCGTCGCGGACGGCCCACTCGACCTCCGGCGGTACGTCGATCTCCCGCTCGCGCAGCAGCCGTACCCGACCGATGAGCACGACCCGCCCGTCGACAGTGCCGGTCACGCCCAGCCCTTCGAGGTTGCCGAACCCTGTCACCGGGGGCAGCGACCCCGCCTCGGCGGCACCCGCCGCGACCGCGCGGGCGATCGGGTGCTCGGAGGCGGCCTCCACCGCCCCGGCGAGCCGGAGCAACTCGGCCCGATCCGCGCCGCTCGCCGGCACCACGTCCACAAGGGTCATCCGGCCGGTCGTCACGGTGCCGGTCTTGTCCAGCACCACGGTGTCCACCCGGCGGGTCGACTCCAGCACCTCCGGGCCCTTGATCAGCACACCGATTTGCGCGCCCCGGCCGGTGCCGACAAGCAGCGCGGTCGGGGTGGCCAGGCCGAGCGCACAGGGGCAGGCGATGATCAGCACGGCGACGGCGGCGGTGAACGCGGCGGTGGGACCGGACCCGGTGCCGAGCCACCAGCCGAGCGTGCCGACGGCGAGGGTGATGACGATCGGCACGAAGACACCGGAGATCCGGTCCGCGAGCCGCTGCACGGCGGCCTTGCCGCTCTGCGCCTGCTCGACCAGGTCGGCCATGCGGGCGAGTTGGGTGTCCGCACCGACCCGGGTGGCGCTGACGATCAGCCGTCCGCCCGCGTTGATGGTGGCGCCGACCACGCTGTCGCCGGGGCCGACCTCGACCGGCACCGACTCGCCGGTGAGCATGCTGGCGTCGACGGCGGAGGTGCCCTCGTCGACCACCCCGTCGGTGGCGATCTTCTCCCCGGGACGCACCACGAACCGGTCACCGACGGCAAGCCGATCCACCGGGATCAGGGTCTCCACCCCGTCACGCAGCACCGCCACCTCCTTGGCGCCGAGTTCGAGCAGTGCGCGCAGGGCCGCACCGGCGGTCCGCTTGGACCGCGCCTCGAAGTAGCGGCCGGCCAGGATGAACACCGTCACCCCGGCGGCCGCCTCCAGGTAGATGTTGCCGGCACCGTCGGTGCGGGTGATGTCGAAGCGGAACGGGTGCGTCATCCCGGGCATTCCGGCGTCACCGAGGAAGAGCGCCCAGAGCGACCAACCGAACGCGGCCAGGGTGCCGAGCGAGACCAGCGTGTCCATCGTCGCCGCGCCATGTCGCAGGTTGGTCCAGGCGGCCCGGTGGAACGGCAGCCCACCCCAGACCACCACCGGGGCGGCCAGGGTCAGCGACAGCCACTGCCAGTAGTCGAACTGCCAGGCTGGGACCATGGCCAGCAGGACCACCGGCACGCTGAGCAGCACCGAAACCCAGAGCCGGGTACGCGGGCCCCGCAACGGATCGACCGGCTCCTCGACCGTCTGCGGGGTCGGCACCGCCGCCGTGTACCCGGTCTTGCGCACGGTCTCGATCAGTTCGTCCGGCGTGACGCCGTCGGCGTACCGGACGGTGGCCTTCTCGGTGGCGTAGTTGACGGCGGCGCTCACGCCGTCCATCCGGTTGAGCTTCTTCTCGATCCGGGCGGCGCAGGCGGCGCAGGTCATCCCGCCGATCGCCAACTCGATCCGGTTGGGCGCCTCGGGCAGCGGTCTGCTGGTGGTGGTCATCGCCTAATCCCGTCAGTTGTGCCCGTGCCCGGGGGTGCCGTGGTCGGCACCCCCGCTGGGCGCGGGTCCGCTCGGGCTGTTCCCGGTCGGCGGGGTGTCGGCCGGCGGGTTGCCGGCGACGACTGTGAACTCGGCGGTGTGCACCGTCCCGCCGTGCTGGAAGTCGAGGTAGAGCCGGTAGCTGCCGGCCGAGGGCACCTCGGCGAGGAAGCTGACGGCCGGGCCGGGCCGGGTCCGCCCGTCACCCGGCGTCCCGGCCGGATGCACGTGCAGGTACGCGAGGTCGCCCCGGCGCAGTGCCACCAGGTGCCCGTACGCGCCCAGGTAGGGCTCCAGGTCGGTGACCGGCTGACCGTCCCGGCTGACGGTGAACGTGAGCGGGGCGGTGCGGCCGGGCTGCGGCGAGCCGGTCAGGGTGACCGCGTAGCCGTCGACGGTGGTGCTGGTCGCCGGGGCGGGCAGCGGTCGTTCGGTCAGCTCACCGGGGATGGTCACGTCCACGCCGAGCGTCAGCGGCTCACCCCCGGTCGGGGTGAAGTCGGCGAACGCGCGCCACTGCCCGGGGCCGGCCAGCGGCGTGCCGACCCGCCAGGTGCCGTCCGGAGCCAGGTCGGGGTGCACGTGCCGGAAACCGGAGAGGTCCCGTCGGACCACGATCAGGTGCATCCTCCTGTCGTGCGCCACGTCGTACCGGGTCACCGGTTGGCCGTCCGGACCGATGATCCGGAAGGCGAACTGGTCGGCCGGCGCGTCGACCGGGTCGAGGGTGTAGCCGCGGTCGGAGATGAGCAGCCCACCGGGAAACCGGTCGGTCGGCTCGCCGCGCTCTCCCGTCGCGTGGACGGCGTCGCCGTCGTGCCGGCCCTCGGTGACCGGGGTGCGGTCGGCCAGCCGGCCGACCCCGTACGTCGCGCCGAAGATCGCCGCGAGGCCGACAGCGAATCCGGCCAGTCTCGTCACGGTACGCATGTCGGCTCCTCCGCTCACGCGTCGACGAGGTCGTAGCCGGCCTCGTCGACGGCGGCCCGGACGACCTGCACGTCCAGCGGCTGCTCGCTGCTCACGGTGACCTGCCCGGTCGCGAGGTCGACCTGGACGTCACGCACGCCCGCGATGGCGCCGACCTCGGCGCTCACCGCGCTGACGCAGTGCCCGCAGGTCATGCCCTGCACCTGGAACGTCGTGTTGACCATCGGATCGTCTCCTTTGCCGTACCGGTACCCGGTGGGGGTATCGTCATCAGGAGTGCACCGTACCATACCCCCCGGGGGTAGGTTATCCTTGTCGCATGAGCGCACCCACCCCGATCCGCGGGTACACCGCCAGCAAGGACCAGCTGCTCGCGCGGCTCCGCCGAGTCGAGGGGCAGGTCCGCGGCATCGAGAAGATGGTCGACGACGACCGCTACTGCATCGACGTGCTCACCCAGATCTCCGCGATCCAGGCCGCGCTCGACAAGGTGGCGCTGGGGCTGCTCGACGGGCACGCCCGGCACTGCATGCACGAGGGGGCGGCCGAGGGACGGGCCGACGAGATGGCCACCGAGATGATGGCGGCGGTCGGCCGGCTGATGAAGCGCGGCTAACGCCCCTCAGTCCAGCTCCGAATCGAGCCGTACCCGACGCAGCAACTGGGCGTTGAGCGCGACCACGATGGTGGACGCGGACATCAGCACCGCCGCCAGCGCCGGACTCAACGCCACCCCGGCCGGGGCCAGCACCCCGGCCGCCAGCGGCAGCGCCACCACGTTGTAGCCCGCCGCCCAGGCCAGGTTCTGCCGCATCTTCCGGTACGACGCCCGGGACAGTCGCACCACGGCAGCCACCCCGCGCGGGTCCGAAGAGGCGAGCACCACCCCGGCCGACTCGATCGCCACATCGGTGCCCGCGCCGATCGCGATGCCCACGTCGGCGCGGGCCAGCGCGGGAGCGTCGTTCACCCCGTCGCCGACCATCGCCACGGTCAGCCCTCGTCGCTGGAGTTCGGCCACCCGGCCGTCCTTGTCAGCGGGCAGCACCTCGGCGAACACCTCGTCGACGCCGGGCCGGAAGCCAAGATCCGCGGCGACCGCCTCGGCCACCGGCCGCGCGTCCCCCGTGATCATGGCGATGGTCCGGACTCCCTCGGCGCGCAACTCGTCGACGGCCCGCCGGGCCTCCGGACGTACCTCGTCGGTCAACGCGAACGCGCCGAGCACCGTGTGCGGCAGCCGCACCAGGTGCAGCACCGCCGCACCGCGCGCCGACCAGTGCGCGACCGCCGCCGCCAGGTCGGCCGGGAGTGACACACCCCACTCCCGCAGCAGCCCCGGCCCACCCACCGCGTACTCCGAATCGCCTACGGTTGCCCGCACTCCCCGGCCCGGCAGGGACCGGAACCCGGCCGCCGGGGCCGGACCGGCCGGCCCGGCAGCCGCGACGACCGCCCGGGCCAGCGGGTGCTCGCTGTCCGACTCCACAGCGGCGGCGATCCGCAGCAGCTCGTCCCGCTCGACGCCCGGCGCTGCCACCACGTCGGTGACGACGTGCTCGCCCCGGGTCAAGGTGCCGGTCTTGTCGAAGAGCACCGCGCCGACGGTCCGCATCCGCTCCAGCGCCAGCCGGTCCTTCACCAGGATCCCGGATCGCGCGGCCAGCGCGGTGGAGAGCGCGACGACCAGCGGGATGGCCAGGCCGAGCGCATGCGGGCAGGCGATCACCAGGACGGTCACCGCGCGGACCACCGCCTCGTCGGGCTGACCCAGCGCGGTCCAGACCAGCACGGTCAGCACGGCGGTCCCGGTCGCCAGGTAGAACAACGCGGCGGCGAACCGGTCGGCCAACAGTTCGGCCCGTCCACCGGCACGCTGCGCCTGGGCGACCATGCGCTGGATGCCGGCGAGCGCCGTCTCCTCACCCAGTGCCTCGACCCGGACCCTGATCGCCGAGTCGGTGGCGACGGTGCCCGCCACCACCCGGTCGCCAACCGCGCGGGCAATCGGGCGCGACTCGCCGGTGATCATCGATTCGTCCAGCTCCGCCCGGCCATCGACGATGCCCCCGTCCGCCGGCACCCGAGCCCCCGGGCGGACCAGCACCACGTCGCCGACCCGCAGCTCGCCGGCCGACACCGGTTCGACCCGCCCGTCCGCGGTCACCCGCTCAGCCTCGTCCGGCAGCAGCGCGGCCAGCGCCGCGAGCGCGCCACGGGCCTGCCCGATGGCCTTCATCTCCTGCCAGTGCCCGAGCAGCATGATGGTGACCAGCGCCGCCAACTCCCACCAGAAGTCCAGATCGAACGCGCCCACACTGGTGGCCAGCGACGCGCTGTAGGCGACAGTGATAGCCATCGCGACCAGCAGCATCATGCCCGGCGCCCGGTCCCGCACCTCGTGGACCGCACCGACCAGGAACGGCCAGCCACCCCACCAGAACACCACCGAGCCGAGCACCGGCCCCACCCAGGAACGGCCGGGGACGCCGTCGTCCAGGCCCAGCTGATCCGACACGAGGTGGCTGGTCAGGACCACCGGGATGGTCAGCACCAGGCAGACCCAGAAGCGACGGCGGAACATCTCCGGATCGTGCCCGGCGTGCCTGTCGTGCGGCAGGGGCGCGCTGCCGTGCCGGTGGTCGGGGTCGGACGGTGACTGAGCGGGCATGGCTCCAACATGCCCGCCCGGTGGCCACCACGCGAGCGGTTCGGCGCTCGACACTCCGTCCCGACCTGCAACCCAGGAACAGGCTGGCTAGCGTCTCCGCGATGGCCCTCCAGATGCCGCTGCGCAGTCGGACACCGGCGCCGCCGCGTCGTGGCGTCGCCTCCGGCCGGCCCGACCGGGCACTGACCGTCCGTGATCAAGCGGTCCTCGGTGAGCGATCCATCGCGTATTCCGCCGCGTTTCCACGGCATCGGTGAACCGACCGGCACGCTGGCCCGTATCCCGCACCGGATCGTTGGGAGTCTCGACTTGGGTTCCGACCACGCCCGTCCCGCTCCGTCCGCCCCGCCCCGGGTGCGACGGATCCTCGTCATGACGGTGGTGCCCCTCTTCGTCGCCACCGTGCTCGCCGCGGCGCTGCTCTGGCCGCGCGGAGGAGCACCGCAGCCCGACGGCGGAGCGGACGTGCCGCGCTACGCCGGCACGGTGACCCGGGTGGTGACCGAGCCGTGCCCGCCGCTGCCGTCGAGCCCCGAGGGCACTCCCACTGTCGGCGCCGGGCCGTGCGGCACTGTCGACGTCCGGGTGGACGACGGACCCGCCGCCGGCCAGCAGGTGCGGACACCGGTGCCCGACGGACCCGGCGCGCCCCGGGTCGACGTCGGCGACGAGGTCATCCTGGTCCAGTTGACCGACCCGACCGATCCCACCACCAGCAACTGGAACATCGCCGAGCACCAGCGCGGCACCCCGATGGTGTGGCTGGCGGTGATCTTCGCCGCCGCGATCGTCGCGTTCGGCCGATGGCGAGGTCTGGCCGCGCTCGCCGGGTTGGCGGCCAGCTTCGCCATCCTGCTCACCTTCGTACTGCCGGGCATCGGCGCCGGCAGATCACCGCTTCTGGTGGCGGTGGTCGGCGCCGCCCTGATCATGTTCGTGGTGCTCTATCTGACCCACGGCGTCACCGCGCAGACCTCGGTCGCGGTGCTCGGCACCCTGGGCAGCCTGGTGCTGACCGGCGTGCTCGCCACCATCGCCACGGCGGCAACCCACCTCACCGGCTTCGGCAGCGAGGATGCGACGACACTGTCGATGTTCCAGGGTGACGTGGACCTGCACGGCCTGCTGCTCGCCGGGATCATCATCGGTTCGCTCGGGGTGCTCGACGACGTGACGGTCACCCAGGCGGCCACCGTCACCGAGCTGGCGAACGCCAATCCCGGGCTGACCCGTGTGCAGTTGTACCGTGCGGCGACCCGCGTCGGCCGCGCGCACATCGCCTCCACTGTCAACACCATCGTGCTGGCGTACGCGGGCGCGTCGCTGCCCCTGTTGCTCCTGCTCACCGCCGACTCGCGGCCGATCGGGCAGATCCTCACCAGCGAGTTCCTCGCGCAGGAGATCGTCCGCAGCGCGGTCGCCACACTCGGGCTGATCGCCGCCGTGCCACTGACCACCGGGCTGGCCGCGATCGTGACCGCGGCCGGGCGCGCCGGAACCACGCCGCCCGTCGACGCCGCCCGGCCGCGCCCCCGGCCGGACCCGGCGGAGGCACTCGCCGCCCTCAACGCGCCGTTGACGGGGCGACCCGACGAGCCGGGCCAGACGCGGACCCGGCCCCCATCCACCGCCACCGACGGGTGGCCGGAGTCGAACAGGAGCACGGAAACGGCATGGTGACACTCCTCAGCGTGACCAGATCGGGTCTCCCCCCTGAGAACCGCGTCACTGGTCACACAACGCTATGGCGAAATGACGCTTTTGGTCGGCATCCAGGCGTAGCTCACCCAGTCGACTCTCGGGTAACGTCGCTGCCGGTTACCGATGAAGGCGCGAAGCGGCGCCTGCGGTGCCACCGCCCAATCGCCAACCGGCGAGCCGGGGACCCAGGTGTGTGGGGTGAATCCGCGTCAGCGGTAGGGGCCACTTCCGTCCCGAACCCGTCAGCTAACCCGGTCGGCGGTCGACGGAAGGGAACATTGTGACGGCACCCCTACGCCGCTGGTTGACACCCGTGGTGGCCGTGATCGCCGCACTGACAGTGCTCGCCGGGCCCCTCCCGGCCCACGCCGCCCCGACGACCCCCACACCGTCCGGGCACGAGGAGGCCGACGAGCCCAAGATGCTCAACGACGTCATCGAGCAGGTCAACCGCGACTACTCCGCCGCCAAGTCCAAACTGGACAAGTCCAAGAGGCGGCAGCTGGAGCTGGCGGTGGAGGTGGACCGGGCCAAGGCCGACCTCGACGCGCTGGCGCCACAGGTCGGGCAGATCGCCGCCCAGTCGTACCGGACCGGTCGGATCGGCGCGCTCGCGATGCTGCTCGAAAGCGACGCTCCGGACACGTTCGTGCAGCGCGCCGCGATGCTCGACGAGATCAACCTAGTGAACGAGAACAAGCTCGCCGAGGTCAACGCGGTGAAGGCCCGTGCCGAGCAGGCCAAGTTGGCCCTCGACACCGAGGTCCGGGAGCAGCAGAAGCAGACCGCTGTGATGGCCAAGCGCAAGAGCGAGGCCGACAAGGCGCTCGCCCTGGTCGGCGGCAAGGGCTTCACCGGCGGTCTGGTGGACGCCACCTCGAAGGTCGCCAAGATCGGGCCGGGCCGCACCGCCGACGGTGACTGGAAGGCGCAGTCCTGCAGCGAGAATGACCCGACCACGTCCGGTTGCGTCACGCCGCGGACGCTGCACGCGTACAAGGAGGTCAAGGCGGCCGGCTTCAACCGGTTCGTCGGCTGTCATCGCAACGGCGGACCGTACGAGCACCCGAAGGGCCGCGCCTGCGACTGGTCGTTGCAGAAGAGCGGCTTCAGCCCGTGGCACAACGAGGACACCCGGACGTACGGCAACAACGTCGCCGCGTTCCTCATCCGCAACGCCGACCGGCTCGGCATCTACTACGTGATCTGGAACCGGCAGATCTGGTTCCCGGCGACCGGCTGGAAGTCGTACAGCGGGCCGTCGAACCACACCGACCACGTGCACATGTCGATGCTCTGACCCGCAGCGTCTTCCGTCGAGGGCCGTTCCGCGTCGCGCGGAGCGGCCCTCTCCAGGTCAGGCGGCCGCGACCGGGTCGGCCGACCCGGTCGGTACGTCGAGCGTCGCGAAGCCGGCCGGCACGGCGGCCACCGGGCGCACCACTCCGGCGGCGAGCCGGTACGACACGCCCACCACCGCGCACCGCCCCTGCGCCACCTCGGCGGCCAGCACTGGCGACTGCCGGAGCAGCGTCTCGACCGTCTGCGCGATGTGGATGTCGACGATGCCGTCGATGTCGTCCACGCCCTCGGTCTCGGCCCGGCGCAGACTGGGCAGCACGGCGTCGACGACCGCACGCAGGTGCCCGGGAGGCTGGGTGCCGGTCGCGGAGGACTCCCGCGCCGCCTGCACCGCCCCGCACGAGTCGTGGCCGAGCACCACCACCAGCGGGGTGCCGAGGACGGTCACCGCGTACTCCACACTGCCGAGCACCTCCGGACCGGCGGTGTGCCCGGCCGTGCGGACCACGAACAGGTCACCCAGCCCCCGGTCAAAGATGATCTCGGCGGCCAGGCGGGAGTCGGAGCAGCCGACGATCACCGCGAACGGGTGCTGCCCGTCGGCCACGGCGGCCCGGTGTCCGGCGTCCTGGTTGGGGTGGCGTGGGGCGCCGCTGACGAAGCGCTGGTTTCCGGCAGTCAGCTCGGCGTACGCCCGGGCCGGCTCGCTGGCTGCGACCGCCCGGTCGGCGATCCGCTGCGGACCCGGCTGCCCGCCGGGAGTTCCAGGACGACTCATCCCCGCACCTCGTCTTCACGCGTCTGACCTGGTCAGAGGGCTTATCAGCCGGGCCGACGGCGGCGCTGGCCCGGGCTCCACCGTCACACGCACCGTAAGATGCGTCAAGGTATGCGTGATTTAGATTTCATACGTTGACTTCGGTCCGACCCCTGGGTGACGCACCGGGCGCAGGGCGGGCGAGACTGCCGAGGGCAGGGCGGACGTCCGGAGAGGCGGTCACACGATGGCGGGCACTGCGACGGGCGACACCGGCGGCGGGCGGAACTGGACGTTCCTCACCAACCACGGGCACGTGCTGCTGGCCATCGCCCGCAACCCCACCGCCCGGCTCCGCGATGTCGCGGCCGAGGTGGGGGTGACCGAACGGGCCGCGCAGGCGATCGTCGCCGACCTGGAAGCGGGCGGTTACCTGCACCGCACCCGCGTCGGACGGCGCAACGAATACACCCTCAACCCGGCCGGCCGGTTCCGGCACCCCGCCGAGGCCGACCGCCAGGTCGGCGCCCTGCTCGCGTTGTTCGCCGAAACGCCCACCACGGAGGTCGGCCCCGGCGCCTGACCCACCCCGCCGGGGCCGCTGCCGGACCGGGCGCAGCGGTAATCTCTGCGGGTGCGCGAATGCCCGCCGTTGAGCGCGACCCACCCGTTCCGCCGCAGCGGCCGTGCCGCTCGCGGTGTCCTCAGTGGAGCGCTGGTGGCTCTGCTCGGCACCGTTGTGGTGGCACCCACACCGGCGCGGGCGGCACCACCCGCCTGCGGTCCGGCCAGCGAGGAGGGCCTGACGGCGATGCCGTGGGCGCTGCGCCGGCTGGAGCCGTCCGCTGCGTGGCCGCTGTCCCGGGGTGCCGGAGTGACGGTCGCGGTGATCGACTCCGGGGTCTCCGCCGTCCACCCGCTGCTCGCGGGTCAGGTGCTCGAGGGTCGCGACTTCAACGATCTGGCAGCCAACCAGGGCCAGTGCGACCTGGTCGGGCACGGCACGATGATCGCCGGCATCATCGCTGGCCGGGAGGGCACCGGCGTCCCGTTCAGCGGCATCGCCCCGGCCGCCCGCATCCTGCCCATCCGGGTCCTGCCGAACCTCAAGGACACCAGGGACACCCAGCTTCCCGTACAGATCGCCGCGGCGATCGACTGGGCTGTCGAACAGGGCGCCGACGTGATCAACCTGTCCCTCACGACCATTCCCGGCCCCGAGCTGACGGCGGCCGTCGACCGTGCGCTGGCCAAGCGGGTGGTGCTTGTCGCCGCCGCCGGCAACCGGGCCGAGGATCAGCAGGACCGGCCGGGCTACCCCGCCGCGTACCCGGGGGTGATCGCGGTCGGCGGCGTCGACGAGCAGGGCGGCCACGTGGGCAGCTCGATCAGTGGCGACTACGTCGACATCGCCGCACCGGGGCTGAACATCATCGGACCGGCACCGCAGGGATCCGGCTACCGCGCCGAGCCGACCGGCGGCACCAGCTATGCCGCCGCGTACGTCTCGGGAGTGGCCGCGCTGGTCCGGTCCACCTACCCGGATCTCACCCCGCAGCAGGTCGCCGAACGGCTGGAACGCACGGCGGACAACCCGCCGGAGGGCCACAACGGCGACATCGGCTACGGCGTGGTCAACCCGTACCGGGCGGTGTCGAGCCTGCTGGGCACCCGGGCGAACCCGCCGGCCACAGCGCTCCCGGCGCCAGTCGTGCACGACGACCCACTGGGCTGGCAGCGCGCCGTCGCGATCTGGGCCGCGGCGGTCGGCGGGCTGCTCACCGTGCTGCTGCTGATCGCCCGACCGATCGTGGCCCGGGGCCGCCAACGCGGCTGGCGCCCGGGCCGACGCACCGACGCACCGGCTGCCGGCTGACCGCTGCCCCACACCGACGCCGAGAAACAATGCGGCTCCGGCCCGGGTGAACCGGACCGGAGCCGCACCGGTGAATGCCTCAGCCCCACACCTTGGAGTTGCTCATCTCGGTGGTGAGGTAGTTTTCCCGAGCGATGCCGACGGCACCGCCGATCTCGTTCAGGATCCGGTTGATGTCCCGGACCGCCGTATCCCACTTCGCCTGGTGCTGCTCGTAGGCAACCCGGTCCTCGCCGTCCCAGTGGAGCTTGGTCAGCATGGCCCGCAGCGTGTCGAGCTTTTCCTCGAGCGTCTTCGAGATGGCCTGCATCTGCTGATTGCTGCTCTCGAGGACCGCGTAGTCAACTTTGATCGTCACGATTTCCTCCTCTGCTGGCTGCGGATCACGGGTTGAGAGCAGAGTGGAACTTGTCCAGCATCTGCTGCTGCTCCTCGTCGTTGACCTGATGCGTCGTACCCGACTTGTCGAGCAGGTCAGCGATGCTGTCCATCGCCGTCAGCAGTTTGACGGTGTCCTCGTTCCAGCGCGTCATCAGCGACTGGAAGCCCGTGGACGCCTGACCCTTCCACGCCATGGCCAGGTCGTCGACCACGTTCCACAGCTTCTTCAGCTCGCCGTCGACCTCGCTGCGCGTGGACCGCACGTCACTCGCGGCGGTATGCAGAGTCGCAGCTTCGACCTCGAACGCCATGCTTCACACCCTTCCGTCATGTTGTGGTGGCGGCTTTGCCGCACTCCTCCCCCGCGGTAAGGCAGCAACACCCCACCGACGGACACTCCAGTGAAGACCGTAGCGGAACCGGTCGAGCGCCCGCAGCCCTGATCGGCGGGGGTGCGATGGATGGTGGTGAATCGCGCCGGACGTACATCGCTCAGGACGGCTCGGACCACGCCGTCTGGATCAACTGCTGGCCGTCACGTCGCCGGACGAGGGTGCCCCGGCCCGGCGGTTGCGGGCTCGGTCGCAGGGTGCCGAACACGGCGCCCTCCTCCCGGTTGCCGGACATCAGCAGGCCCGGCGAGTCCAGCTCGCGCAACCGCTGCAACACCGGCTCGTAGAGCGCCCTGGACACACCGCCGACGCGACGCGTGACGATCAGGTGCAGACCGATGTCGCGGGCCTGCGGCAACAACTCCTGGAGGGCGCTGAGCGGGTTGCTCCCGCCGGAGGCCACCAGGTCGTAGTCGTCCACCAGGATGTACAGGTCCGGGCCCTTCCACCAGCTGCGATCGCGCAGCTGGGCGGTGGTCACGTCCGGGCCGGGCAACCGGTTGTTCAGCGCGCTGCGGATCGACCCGAGCCCCTGGGCGAACGCCTGGTTGGACGGGGCGTAGTCGAGCAGGTGATCGCCCTCCACCGCGCCCAGCAGGCCACGCCGGTAGTCGGCGATCACCAGCCGCGCCTGGGCGGGCGTGTACCGCTCGGTGATGCCCCGGGCGATCAACCGCAGCAGGTTGGTCTTGCCGCACTCGGCGTCGCCGAAGACCGTCAGGTGCGGCTCGTTGGCCAGATCCAGGTAGACCGGCGCGAGCGCCGACTCGTTGACACCGATCGGCAGACCCGGCGCCGACCGGTCGATGATCCGGGCCAGCTCGGCCACCGGCAACCGGCGCGGCAGCAGCCGCACCTTCGGTGCCGGACGACCCGGCCAGTTCGCGGCCACATGCCCGGCCAGGGCGAGCGACGCCTCGCCCAGGTCGTCGATGTCCCGACGACCGTCGAGCCGCGAGACGGCGGTGAGGAAGTGCAGCTTGTCCCGGGTCAGGCCACGACCGGGCGACTTCTCCGGCACGTTCATCGCCGCACGGCGGTCGATCTCGGACTCGGACGGGTCGCCGAGACGCAACTCCAGTTTGGTGCCGAGCAGATCGCGCATGTTGATCCGGATCTCCGCCCACCGCACAGCGGTGAGCACCACGTGCACGCCGAAGCCGAGGCCCCGGTTGGCCAGCGTGGTGATGGTCTGCTCCAGCTCCTCGTACTCCTGGCGCAGCGTGTTCCACCCATCCACCACCAGGAACACGTCACCGAACGGGTCGTCGGCGAACTCACCGGCCGCCCGGCGACGACGGTAACTGGCCACCGAGTCGATGCCGTGCTGGGCGAAGCGCGTCTCCCGGTCGTCCAGCACGGCGACCACCTCGGCCACCGTCCGGCGTACCGCCTCGACGTCCCGGCGACCGGCCACCCCCGCCATGTGCGGCAGACGCTCCAGGCTGCGCAGCGCGCCTCCACCGAAGTCCAGGCAGAAGAACTGCGCCTCGCGTGGGGTGTGGGTGAGCGCCAACGAGGCGAGCAGCGTACGCAGCATGGTGCTCTTGCCACTCAGCGACCGGCCGACGATGACCACGTTGCCGCCGGCCCCGGCCAGCTCGACCATCATCGGGTCGCGGCGCTGCTCGTACGGGCGGTCCACCACCCCGACGGGCACGGTCAGCCGCCCGCGCCCCGGCCAGGACGCGGTGCACAGCCCGTAGGTCGGGTCGACGGCCAGCGGGCCGAGCAGCTCACCCAGGCCCGGCGGGTCGGCCAGCGGCGGGAGCCACACCTGGTGGGCCGGGCGGCCCCGACCCTTGAGCTGGCCGATCAGCACGTCGAGCATCGCCACGGCCTTGCCGTCGGCCGGCTGCTCGGGCTCCGGAGCGGTGTCCACCGGCATCTGCGGGAGCTGCGCCGCGATGAAGTCCAGGCCGTACGGCACGATCCGGCGCTGCACCAGCGCCTGCGACGCGGCGGCCTGCTGCCCCGGCACCCGGTAGGCCCCGGACACGTACGCGGCCCGGAACCGCAGCATGGTGCTGGTGTCCGTCTTCAGGTAGCCGTGGCCGGGCGCGTTCGGCAGCTCGTACGCGTCCGGCACGCCGAGCACGATCCGGCTCTCCACCGCCGAGAACGTCCGCAGACCGATCCGGTACGACAGGTGGGTGTCCAGACCACGCAGCTTGCCCTCTTCGAGCCGCTGACTGGCCAGCAACAGGTGCACGCCGAGCGACCGACCCAACCGGCCGATCATCACGAACAGGTCGATGAAGTCGGGCTTGGCGGCGAGCAACTCGCTGAACTCGTCACAGATGATCAACAGGCTGGGCATCGGGGCCAGCGGCTCACCGGCCGCCCGAGCCTTCTCGTACTCGAAGCGGGAGACGTAGTTGCCCGCCGCCCGCAGCAACTCCTGCCGGCGCACCATCTCGCCGGCGAGCGCATCGCGCATGCGGTCGACAAGCGGCAACTCGTCGGCCAGGTTGGTGATCACCGCGCTGGTGTGCGGCAGCGCCTCCAGCGAGGCGAACGTCGCGCCGCCCTTGAAGTCCACAAGGACGAAGTTCAGCTCCTCCGACGAGTGGGTCACCGCCAGGGCGGCCACCACCGTACGCAGCAGCTCGCTCTTGCCAGAGCCGGTCGCACCGATCACCAGGCCGTGCGGGCCCATGCCCTCGTGCGCGGACTCCTTGAAGTCGAGTTCGACGACGTTGCCATCCGGGCCGACGCCGAGCGGGATCCGCAGCCGGTCCCGGTGACCGCGTGGACGCCAGGTGTGCTGCACGTCCACCGTCGCCGCGTCGCCCACCCCGAGCAGGTCCGGCAGCTCCATGCTGCGCGCCAGCGGCTCATCGCTGCTGGTCTGCTGCTGGGAGAGGCGGTAGGGGGCGATCTGCCGAGCCAGCCCTTCGGCCGCCTCGGCGCTGAGCCGGTCGGGGCGACCCAGCGGCGACGACGAGCTGCCCCGGACCAGATCGAGCGAGCTTCCGTCCGCCACGTCGAGGCAGAGCAGCCAGCGACCCGCGTCGCGGGGCACCGTGCCGGACAGGTCGATCACAGTGGTGCCGAGCAGCCCCGGACCCACCAGCTGGCAGGTCGGCGAGATCTCACCACCGTCGATCACCACGACCAAATGCGGGGCGGTGGTCAGCGGCTTGGCCTCGGGCGCGAACCGGGGCCGCCCGGCCAGCTCGGCGGTGAGCGACGCCTCGGCCTCGGCCAGGCTGGCGAAGACCAGACGGCGGGCACCGGCGGCGTCCGTACGCCCGCTGTGGTGGGCGTGCGGCAGCCACTTCACCCAGTCCCAGGACGGCTGCCGGTCCGGCGCGGCGACCACCGCGACCACCAGGTCGTCCGGGGCGTGGAAGGTGGCCAGCTGCCCGAGCGCCGCCCGGGTCAGGTCGAGCACTGGCGCGCGGTCGCCGCGCAGCGCCACCCTGCTGAACGCGCGTACCGACAGCGCGGTCGGCAACTCGGGAACGGTGGAGTGGGCGCGGACGAACCGGCGGAGCGCGATGGCGCTCATCGGCTCCAGGTCCTCCACCGGCTTCGTCTCCGGCGGGACGATCTCCACGGCCAGTCGCTGCGGGCCGAGCGCGATCCGGGTCTCACCGAAGTCGTCCTCGGTGGTCCGTCGCTCCCAGAGCCGCCGGGACGCAGCGATCGACCAGAGCGCGTCGGGCTCCGGGTGCCGCCAGGTCATCGCCGCCCGCTGCTGCTCCGCGGCCCGCCGGGTGCGCTTGCGCATCTGGGCCAGGTAGCGCATGTAGTCGCGCCGGTCGGCGTTCAGCTCGGCCTTGTCCTTGCCACCGTTGTTGGCCAGCGAACCGATCGCCATGCCGAGCATCGAGACGCCGAAGAGGCCACCGGCGACGTACGTCATCATGCCGCCGCCCTTGCCGGCGTAGAGGAACGCCATCGCACCGACCCCGCAGAACATCGGCAGGATCATGAGCAGCTGCCCCATCCCGCGGGGCGTTGGCTCGGGCAGCTCGGGAGGAGACTCCAGCAGCACCTCACCGCGCGGTAGAGCCGGTCCCGGCTGACGCGGGAGCCGGCGGAAAACCACCGTGCTCACGGCTGTCTCCTCCCCAGAAGCGGCCTGATGACGTGCCGCCGCGGACCGGAGCCCGCGGGTGGGCATCGTACGTGCCCGCCATCGTAGGTAATCTGCCGTGGGCGCGGTGGACCCGGAGCGCGCCATCGCGGCCAGCCGAGCATTGACGCACACCTGGAGGCCACTGTGGCGACGAAGACGGCGACCGGTGGTCTGAGCCGGATCACCATCGTGGCTCCGCGTACCCGGATGGACCTGGCGCTGCCCTCGGACGTGCCGATGGCCGACCTGCTCCCCACCCTGCTGCGCTACGCCGGCGAGGACATGGCCGACGAGGGCGCGCGGCACGGGGGCTGGGCACTGTCCAGGTTGGGCGGTGCGCCGCTGGACGGCGGCCGTACCGCCGCGCAGCTCAGCGTCCGCGACGGTGAGGTGCTCTACTTCAACCCCCGGTCCGCCGCCGCG
The DNA here is from genome assembly GCF_040607915.1 of Micromonospora sp. NPDC005215. Taxonomy (NCBI): domain Bacteria; kingdom Bacillati; phylum Actinomycetota; class Actinomycetes; order Micromonosporales; family Micromonosporaceae; genus Micromonospora; species Micromonospora sp. NPDC005215. Next base: position 205,834 of record NZ_JBEXHQ010000001.1, read on the forward strand.
CCGGAGATCGTCTTCGACGACGTGGTGGACGCCGTCGCCACAGCGACCAACCAGCGCCCCGGTGCCTGGCAGGTCGGCGCGACCCGGTCCTTCGCGGTGCTGTTCGCGGCGTCGGCGCTCGGTGCCGGCGCGCTCGCCGCCCTCTTCGCCGGCCCGCCGCACCTGCCCGGCGCGCTGGCCGCCCTGCTGGTGGCGGTGGCGCTGCTGGTCGGCGCGGCGGTGCTGTCCCGGGCCGCCGCCGACAGCCGCACCGGCGCGGTGCTGGCCATTGTCGCCCTCGGGCACGCCGCCGTCGGCGGCCTGTTGCTGCTCGCCGGTGACCGGCCCCTTACCGAGTTGGCCAGCCCGCACGTGCTGCTCGCGGCGACCGCCGCGGTGGTCGCGGGTGCGGTCGCCGTGCTGGCGGTCGGCGACCGGTATCCGCTCTTCTTCGCCGCGATCGGGGTGGGGGCCGCCACCGGGATGGGCGCGCTGCTCTGCCTGGTCCTCGGCCTCGACGCGCCGGCCGCCGCGGCGGTGGTGGCGGCTGTCGCGTTCGGCGTGGTGCCGGCACTGCCGATGGCGGCCTACCGGCTGGCGCGCCTGCCGGTGCCCTCGATCCCGACCGGTCCGGAGGACCTGAAGACCGACAGCGAGTCGGTCGACGGCCGGCAGGTGCTCCAGCGCAGCGAACGCGCCGACCAGTTCATGACCGGTCTGCTGTGGACCGTCTCGGTGCTGGTGCTGGGCGCACAACTCGTGCTCGCTCTGGACGGGCGCGCGTCGGCGGTGCTGCTCTGCCTGGTGCTGGCCCTGCTGTCGTTGCTCCGGGCCCGACCGCTGCTGGGCCGCGCCCAGCGCACCCCCGTGCTGCTGGCCGGCACCGTGGGGTTGGGCCTGGCCGCCGCCGCCACGTTCGCCAGCGGGTCGCTGGCGGTTCAGCTCGGTCTGATCCTGGGCGGGCTGGTGCTGGCCGCCGTGGTCAGCCTGATCTACGGGCTGACCGTCGCCGGTAAGCGCATCTCGCCGGTCTGGGGCCGGCTGCTGGACATCGCCGAGATCATGCTGATCATCTCGTTGGTGCCGCTCGCCTTCTGGGTCTGCGGCCTCTACGGGTGGATCGTCAACCTCCGGCCCTGACCGACGCGTCGGCCACGCCGGTCAACGTGGTTGCGGACGGGTGGAGACACCCAGCGCCGCCGCGACCGGCGCGGTGGCGTAGACACCCGGTCCGTGCTGGCCGTCCATGGGTCGGGCGGACGTGCCCGTTCGCTGCGCGATGTCGCGGACCACCTTGACCAGCGCCTCGACGTGGTTGTCCATCGCGGCGACCCGCAACAGCGGCGACGCCACCCGACCGTCCGCCGACACCGTCGCGGCCACCGTGTGCGACGGCGCGGAGGTCGCGGTGATCGCGTCCACCAGCGGGCCGAGCGGCACCTCCGCACGGCCACGCAACACCAGGCAACGGTGGGTCCAGCCACCGCCGCGCAGCCCGCGCCAGGTCTCCGCCGGCGCCTCCGGTCCCAGGTCGAGCCCGGCGGCCGAGACGATGGCCGCGCGCAACTCGTCCCGGTTGAGCGGTCGATGGGCCAGCCCCGCCGAGGTCAACGCCTTGCCCAGCCGGCCGATCCCGGCAGCCACCGTCCGGTGCACGCCGGCGAGCCCACCGCCCCGGCTCACCGCCTCCGCCCGGGCATCGCCGACGGTCAGCCGCAGCGCCACCCAGACGGTCCGGTGTGCCGCCGCCGGCGCACCGGGCGCCGGGTACCAGACCAGGGTGTGCGCGACCACCTGGGTACGGGAGACCGGGGCGCTGAAGTCCGCAAGCACCTGCAACACCAGGTCCACGGTGGACGCGTTCGCCGAACCGGCCGTCGCGCCGCTGGCAGGCTGCAACGCGACAGCCGCGAACCAGCCCTCGTCGTCACGCCCGATGCCGAGCCGGGTGCCGCGGTCGGTCAACTCGATCACGCTCAACTCGGGGGCGAGCGCCGCCAACCGCGGGTCGCCCGCCAGGCCGCCACCCAGCACCGCCGACGCGCGCTCACCGCGCCGCCGCAGACGCCCGCGCAGCAGCAGGTCCTCGAACCACCAGCGGCCACCCCTGCGGGCGAAGGTGGCAACGACGACAAGCGCCGCGACGGGCGCCGCCGCGGCAGCCAGCCAGCCAGGCCCGAACGAGGCGGCCCACATCCCGACCACGCACAATTCCAGTACGACGAGCTGCCCAACCAGCACCGGACCGAGCCGTCCACGGCCGGGTCGGTCCGTCGGCGGTGTCGGCCGGGCCGCCACCTCGGTCGGGTCCGTGGCCGCTCGGGCGGGTCGCGCCTGAACCTGCGTCATCGCTGACTGTCCCTCCTGCACGGTACGGCTCTGCACCGGGTCGGTCCGGTGCCGACCACGAGCGGTGGTCCCGACGAACCTCCGTCGGCCCCTTATCGTAGGGAAGCCCGCGACGGCACCCCGACCTGATCGTCGCGGATCCACCCCGCCGGAGGTAAGTCATGCGGACCCGCCGCGATCAGGTGCAGGCGTACCGCTTCGTCACCCGCCGGATCGTCTCCGCGCTGCTGTCGGGCGACCCGGAGACCACAAACCTCCCGATGCGACGGCTCGGCATGGCCGTCTTCGGCAGTGTCATCGCCGCCGCCGTCGTGCTCGGTGGGGTTGGCGCCTACGGCCAGTTGACCGGTAACAAGGTGCCACTGAAGGACCAGACCCTGGTCATCGAACGGGAGACCGGCGCGACGTACGTGTTCATGAACGGGCAGCTGCATCCGACGCTGAACTACACCTCGGCCCGCCTGGTCCTGAACCAGCCGGACGCGGCGGCGCGGACGATGTCCCAGGCGGCACTGCGGGACCAGCCTCGCGGGCTCACCCTCGGCATCGTCGGGGCACCGGACGCCCTGCCGGACCGCAAGTCGCTGACCGGTCTGCCCTGGTCGGTCTGCGACGTGCCCGACCCGGTCGATCCCGAGCGTTCCAGCACCCGGTTGGTGATCGACCGGGCGCTGCCCGGCGGCGTGCCGCTGGGTGACCGCGCGGTGCTTGTCGTGATGGACGAGCAGCGGTACCTGCTCACCAACAACAGCCGTCTCCAGGTGCTCGACGGGGACCCGACGATCACGGCCCTGAAGATGTCCCGCGCCACTCCGCTACGGGTCGGTCAGCAACTGCTCAACGCCGTGCCGGCCGGGCCACCGCTGCGCAAGCCGGCGCTGCCCGGCGAGGGTGAGAGCAGCGTACGGAGGGTGGCCGGCCGGCCCGCCGTCATCGGTCAGGTGTTCAGCGCCGCCGGGCAGCACTACGTACTGACCCGGGAAGGTCTCGCCCCGATCAGTGAGATCACCGCTCTGCTGATGGTCCGCGGCGGCGGCCAGATCACCGACATCACCCCGGACCAGGCTGGCGACCTCTACGTCGAGCAGCGGGTGGACGAGGAGGGGCTGCCGTCGACGCTGCCCGCCGTCTACCAGGCCAGGCCCGGTCAGACCACGCTGTGTGCGACGTACCGGGCGGGCAGCGCGGGCGGCCAGCCGACCACCACCCTGGAGATCTTCGACCGGGCGCCGGCCGAGCTGACCGGGAGCGGTCCGGGCCCGGTGCCGGTGCCCCAGACCAGGCGGGACGCCGTCCGCACCGCCGAGGCGGTGCTGCTGCCCGGTGGCAAGGGCGTCGTCGCGCAGGCCTCGCCCGGCGCCGGGACCAGCGGATCCGGTGCCGCCGGGTCGACGATCTACCTGATCACCCCGCAGGGCATCCGTTATCCGCTCGGCTCGGCGGCGACACTGGACGTCCTCGGCTACGGCGGGGTCACCCCGCTGGCGGTGCCCGGCTCGCTGCTCGCACTGATCCCGACCGGGCCCACCCTGACCCAGGAGAACGCGATGGCGGTCTTCTCGCCCGACGGGCCGGACCCGGCGGCAGCCGCACCGCCGCCGCCGGCCCCGCCGGCCGGTGGAGCGGGCGGCGGGACGCCGGTGGGGTCGGCCGGGGCCAACGGCTGAGCAGCCGTGACGGGTCGCCCGGAAGCGCAGCGGTGGACTAACCTGAATGTCGCTGACGGTTGTCAACCAGAACGACGGGGATGTTGCCATGACCGGGCGTACGGAAGTCGACCTGCTGTCCCTTGAGGATTTTCACGACCACCTCGCTTCGCGGTTGAGCCAGGTCGAGTCGGTGCTGCGCAAGCTCAACACCGAGATGCAGTGCCGCCCTCCGGCGTTGGGCTCGTTCTTCGATGCCACCGACAAGGCGCGTCGCTACAGCGAGGTGCACCAGTCCTATGTGGACCAGGCCGAGCGGATCCGGCAGGCGGTGCTGGCGGCGCAGCAGGCCACCAGCACGATTCTGACCAACTACCGCACCGCCGAGGCGCGTAACGCCGCCAACGCCACCGACGTGACTTCGGCGCTGACCGGGGTCGATCGGGCGTTGCAGCCGAAGGAGAACGGCCGTGTCTGAGTACACCCAGCGCTACCAGGGCAGCAGCCACCAGCAGTTGTACGACGGCGTGATGGCCGGCAAGCCGGAGCAGATCGAGGGCGTTGCCGCCCAGTGGGCCGAACTCAAGGGGATCCTCGACGGGCTCGGCCGGGAGTTGAGCGGCGATCTGCAGAAGCTCGGCAACACCTGGACGGGTTCGGCAGGCCGGGAGTTCCATCGGCGACTCGGCCTGATCGTCGCCCACTCCGACGCCCTGGGCGAGGGGATGGCGGGCATCAAGCAGGGGCTGACCATGATGGCCGACCATCTGCGCAGCGCCCACAAGGAGGCCGAGAGCCCGGAGGAGACCGACGACAACGACAAGGCGATCTCCGGCACGATCAAGGGTGCCGCCACCTTCGGTCTGCCCGGCGCGATGGTCATGGGCTTCGTGGGTCACCAGCAGGACAAGCAGGAGCAGGAGAAGGCCCACCAGCGGATGGTGAACCTGGTGGCCGAGCTGGCCAGCGGCTACGAGATCTCCGCGTACGACCGGGTGGTCGATCCACCGCTGCCTGACCCGGACACCCCGAACCGGATCAACACGGATCCGACGACGCCGCAGAGCGTTTCGGCTGTTGCCAAGGCGAGCGCCGGGCCCGGCAGCACCGACGTCACCGCGCACACCGGCGACGCGACAGTCACGAAACTCGAGCGCGCTGCCCCACCGCCGGTCGTCGGTGACGGCTCGGTCTCCGACCGGGGCGGCTCGGGCACCGGCGGCACGTCCGCCGTGGCTGCCGGCCCGCTCGGCGCCGGCAGCGGCTCCGACCAGCGCGGCACCGTCCTCGCCGGCGCGGATCCGCTGGTCGGTGGCGCGCTGCTCACCGGTGGGGCCGCCGCCGGGCTGGCCGGCCTGTCCGGGTCGGCCCCGGTGACCGCTGCCGCGAACGTCGGCCCCGGGCTGCTCTACGGGGCGCCCGGTGGGGCACCGGCCGGCGGGGTCCTGCGCACCGCCGCGCTCGCCGGTTCGGGCAGCACCCCCACCCCCTCGGCTCGGCCGTCCGGTGGTGCCACCCCGGCCGATGGTCGGTCTGCCAGCGGCATCGGGCGCAGCGTGGACGGCCAGCGCGGCGGCAGCGGCGGCCGGGCGGCGACCGGTGGTGTGGGTTCCGGCCGCAACGGTTCCGGGCTGCTCGGCGGGCGGGGTCGACCCGAGGACGACGACTCCGACGAGCGGCTGACCTGGTTGACCGAGGACGAGATGGTGTGGCACGACGGCAGGCACGCCGCGCCGCCGGTGCTCGGCGCCGGCAGCTGACCACGACCCGCCGCAGGAGAACGTGCGGTGCCCCCGACCGGATCCGATCCGGCCCGGGGGCACCGTCTTTTCCGGGTGTCGATCCCCGTCGTCCACAGTGCGCCTGGTGGTGGCCGTCACGCCGGAGCGGGCCGTCGCCGTGCTGCGACACGGCAGGGCAGGCGATAGGTTGGTCGGGTGTCGTCCGCAGTGTTTGTCCGCCCGGCCCGCTGGGCTGCGCTGCTGTCACTGCGTGAGCTGACCCGACTGGCGATCACCGCGCTGGTGCTCGCGGTCGGCCTGGGCGGCGCCCTCGCCGCGACCCCACCGCCCGCCTCGACGCAGCTACGGCCCAGTGCCGTGAGCAGCCGGGTGGCCAGTGTCCGTCCCGATGCCCCGCCAGCCACCGAGCGGGCGGCCCAGCCCGCTGCCGCCCGTCCGGCTGACACGGCCGACACCGCCGCGCTGACCGGGCCGACCGCGGAGGGCCGGGGTCAGGCCCCGGCCATCGATCCCGGCCGTGGCACTCCCGCGCGACGCGGCCCACCCGCCCGCTGATCCTGGCCCGGTGATTCCCGGGGTCGGGTCCCGGGTAGTCCGTCGCAGCAGCTGAGTCGCCCCTCGACGGGATGACCCCGGCACCCGGCCGACCGGTGCCGTTGGGCTCCTCCTGCCACCCGTCGATACCCGCCTTCGACCACGAGGTGCTGATCATGCAAACCATCCTCTCCGCCGCCCTGCCCGACCTGTCCCGGGCTGCCGTCATCTGGCTGAGCCTGCTCGGGATCGTCGGCGTCGCCGTCTCCGCCCTGCTGCTACGGCCCGGCCGGCTCCGCCTCGACCCGGGTGCCCGGATCCGCCGCGCGGCCATGCCGAGCCAACTCGAACAGGCGCAGGAGGAGCGGGAGCAGAGCCGCTACGCGCAGGAGGTCGCCGTGGCCGCAGCGCGGGCGACCACCACCGCTGCGCGCCGCCGAACGGAGTGGGTGGCCGCGCAGGAGGCGGTCGAGGCAGCTTGGCAGACGTACGAGGCGGCCGAGGCGGCTGTCCGGCGGCTCGACGCGGCAGCCGCCATGCCACTGCCGCAGACCGCCCGCACTCCCGCCGAGTACGCAGACCGCGAGCGCTACCTGCACCGTGCCGCGCTGGACGCGTACTGGCGGCGGGAGTTGTCGGTGGAGCAGCTCAGCGACGTCTTCGCGCACCGCGACGGCTGGGACCCGCGGCTGCACCCGGTCGCGCAGGAACTGGTGCTGCGGCGGGCGATCCGCGACAATCTGGCGGCCCGGCACGCCGCGGCCCGCGAGCAGGAGCAGGTTGCCTGGCGGGCGGCCGAGTTGGCCGTCGCGGCGGCCCGCAGTCTGCGCGAGGAGGCCCACGCGGCCACCGGGCGACGGGTCGCGGAGTCGGCGTCGGTGCTGCCGCTCAGCGAGGTTGCCAAGCCGTCGGTCGAGCAGACCCGGGAGAACAAGGTGACCGCTCGAGGCCGCGCGGCGGTGCCCGCGTTCTGAGCCGCGCGACTCCCGGTGGGTTAGCGTGACGGCATGTCCCGACAGGCGTGGGTCCTCGTGGTGATCGCCGGCATCCTGGCGATCGCCACACTGGTCGGTGCCGTGGTGCTGGCGGTGCGGGTGGTGCGTACGCGACGGATGCTGAGCGGGCTCGGCGCGGGCGGCAAGGTCGCCTTCTACGGGGCTCTGATCTACACGATCTTCCCGGTGGACGTGCTGCCGGATCCGATCTACCTCGACGACATGGGTGTCCTGGCCGCCGCGCTGATCTACCTCACCCGGCTGGTGCACAAGCGCCGGGCGTCCGGCCGCCAACTGCCCGGCCAGCCGGATTCGTCGACGGATCGGGATCGGGCACGCCGCCAGGTGCCATGATCGGCGTCGGTTCGGTGAACAGGGGACGGGCATGGCGGGCGATCATCGGTTGGACGTGCACGACGAGCGTGTTGTCGCCTTCTGCGCGGAACGGCACCTCGCGACCCTGACCACGATTCGTGCGGACGGGACCCCGCACGTCGTACCGGTCGGGGTGACCCTCGATCCGGCGGCCGGGCTGGCCCGGGTCATCACCTCTGGCGGCTCCCACAAGGCCCGCCAGGTGGCCGCCGCCGGTGCGGCGGGCGCGGCGGTGGCGGTCTGCCACGTGGACGGGCGCCGCTGGCTGACCATCGAGGGCCGCGCGGTCGTGCGGTCGGATCGGGCCGCCGTGGCGGACGCGGAGCGCCGCTACGCCGAGCGGTATCGGACCCCGCGCCCGAATCCGGAACGCGTCGTCATCGAGATCACCGTGACCGGGCTGCTCGGGAGCCTGTGATTTCCGGCTTGGCGCTACGCGTAATAACCGTTTTGTCCGGTTGGCCGGATCACCTGACCTTCCACCGCACGCCTGCTCCCGGCTGACCGATTCGAGGCCGGCCGCGGAAGCGCACCGGAATCCCACCACCCCGGCAGCCGTTGCACCTGATCGCGGCACCCGCACCCCGGACCGGCGGAATGCCCGCCACCGCGGAGCCGTTACCTACCCGGGACGCCCAGGGCCGTGACCGGCCGCTGGCCGTCGCCCCGTACTGAGCCGAGCGCCATTCCCGGTGCTGCTGCCCTCCGACGGTCGGAGGCGCACAACCCCCGAACGGAGACTCGACAATGAATCCGATCATCCAGAAGAGCGGGCTGTCCGTCGTCGGCATGCTGGTCGCCGGCGGGTGCGCCCTCGGCCCGGCGGTAGCCGCCCAGGCCGCACCGGCCCAGGCCGCACCGGCCCAGGCCGCACCGACCTCGTCGAGCCAGACCGACCGGCCCGCCGAGCGGATCCTCAGCATCGACTACCAGGCTCAGCCGAACTTCTTCTACTGCGGCCCGGCCGCGACACGGATCGCGTTGTCCGCCCAGGGCAAGGCACTTCCCCAGGACGCGGTGGCCAACCTGTTGGGCACCACCGAGGCGGGCACCCCCTCGGCCCTGGACACCACCCGGGTCCTGAACGAACTCACCGGCGGTAAGTACCGGACCACCGAGATTCGTGACTCGCTGGCCCGCCCGGACCAGGTCGAGCAGCTACGCCGGGACGTGCTGGCCGCGGTGGACGCCGGCCGGCCGGTGGTGGCCAACATCAAGGGCACCACTGTGGACACCGACGGCAACCCGCACTCGTACGAGGGCGGCCACTACCTGACCCTCGTCGGCTACCGCGACGGTGGCGACACCATCCGGGTCGCCGACCCGGCCGACCCGGCGCTTGGCGAGTACTGGGTGAGCCTGCCGAAGGTCGCCAACTGGATCGCCGAGCGCGGCTACTCCGCCTGACGACCCGAACACATCACCGGGCCGGTCGCTCCCTCGCGGGGCGGCCGGCCCGGCTGTCGTCGCGCATCCGGGCGGCCAGGTGCGCACGACGGCGGACCCGGGCGGCTCGCGTCGGACGGACCCGCCGCAGCTGTCGCCGGACCGGTGGGTGGACTTCGGCAACGCCGACGCCGGCCGCCCGGCGCACGATCCGGTTGGCCTCGTCGGGTTCAGCACCGGACGCCCGGAGCAGGTCGCTGGCCGACGTCCGCAACCCGGTGACGAGCGACTCGCCGAACGACTTGACCCCGCTCGCGGAGGCCCGTCCGGCCAACTCGGCGCACTCCTCGACCAACCGGCGGGTCCGCTGGGGGTCATCACCCACCCGGCATTCCCTCCGCATCTCCGCCACCGCCTGACCCAACCGGCCCATCGCGTCCGGCAACTCCGGGGGGATCGGCTCGTCGTACTGCAGTGCGGTCGTCGCCCAGCGCGCCAGTGCGCGGCTGTCCAGCAGAAGCCGCTCCAGGTGATCCGCGCTGCGGGCGTACCTGTGGTACTGCTGGCGGCGGTGCCAGCGGACCGGCGCGATGGTCACCACCTCCTCCGCGCCGCTGAGCGCGTCGTGCAGCCGACCCAGGTCGTCGTCGGTGCCACGCAGCCGCTCCAGGACGCGCATCGTCCCGTCGCCGTCGCGCGCCCGCAACGCGGTTGCCAACTCGTCGAGTTGCGCGCAGAGGGTCGCGTAGATCGGCGTCGCGGCCCGGTCCAGCACTCGCATCGGGTTGATCGGCAACAGCAGCGCGACGACCACCAGACCAACCGCCCCGCCGACGAGCGCGTCGAAGATCCGGGGCAGTTCCAGGCCTCTCTCCATCGGGGCCAGCGTGGCGATCAGCACGGCGGTACCGCCGGCCTGACCGACCAGCGGGCCGCCCTTCCCGGCCACCAGCAACGCGGCGGCGATGGCCAGCGCGACCACCACACCGGTCTGCCACGGGCCGGAGCCGAGCAGGAACCGCAGCGTGTCGCCGATGACGATGCCCAGGGCCACTCCGGCCAGCAGCGCGAAGGTGCGCCGGGCCCGCTGTCCGATGGCGGTGGCGATCGTACCGACGGCGGCGGCGGGAGCGAAGACGTGCGATCCGGGGCCGAGCAGATTCTTGGCGAGCAGCGCGGCGATCGCGGCGGCCAGCCCGGCCTGGAGTGAGATCACCAGGGTGACCTCCCACTGTCGGGCCCGGATCCGGCCGGCCTGCCCGCCGCGGTGCCGCACCTGTTGGACCGCCCGGCCGCTCCGCTCGGCGGCACCGTCGAGCCGCGACTGCTCGCGGTCCGCGGGTGGGCGGGCGTCGGCCATGGCGGCGGTTACCCCGACGGCGGCCGGGCAACCGTGCCGGTCGCGCACCACAAGCACCACCGAACCCATCGGCATCCGTGGGTTTGCGCAGCCCCGTGGGGGTACCAGGGCCACACACCTCCCACCGATCCGCAACCGGTAAGGGGCCGTCAGATGAGTAACCCAGAGACCACCGACGACCACGACGTCGTCGACATCCTGGTCGCCGACCACCGCGAGGTCGAGGCGATCTTCGTCGAGTTGGAGACCCGGCAGGGCACCCCCGAGCACCGCCGCCACCTCGTCGACGTGGTGATCGCCGAACTCGTCCGTCACTCGGTGGCGGAGGAGGCGTACGTCTATCCGATCGCCCGCAAGGCACTGCCCGACGGTGCTGAGATCGCCGACCAGGAGATCGCCGAGCACGCCGACGCCGAGCGGACCATGAAGGAGTTGGAGTCCGTCGACCCGTCCGACCCTCGCTTCGACCAGCTCCTCGCCCACCTGACCAGCACCATCCGACACCACGTGCGGGAGGAGGAGAACGAACTCTTTGTCCGACTGCGCGCCGCGACCGCCCGGGAGGAGTTGATCGACGCGGCCGACAAGGTGACGGCGGTCAAGAAGATCGGTCCCACCCGGCCACATCCGGGCGCGCCAGACCACCCGCTGGCGAACCGGCTGCTCGCGCCCGGCCTCGGTCTGGTCGACCGGATCCGCGACGCGTTGGGCGGTCGACCCCGCTCACTGGACGAGTTACCCGATAGGCAACAGCACTGACTCCCGCGCGATCCGCGAACGCCCGCCCGGGAGACGCCGGCCGGCGTACGATCCGCGCGGGCGGCGGCCGGCGCAGCGGTACGGGTGTCAGCGCGCCACCGCCTGGGTACCGACTCGCCGAGATCGAGGAGGACCGACATGGCGGCAGACGGACCTGAGGCGACAGCAGGCGGCCCCGGGCCGCGCCAGACCTGGGCGGCGCTGCCCTGGCTGGTCCGGACCGCGGTGTCGTGGAGCGCCTGCCTGGTGGTGGTCATCGCCGGTCTCTACCTGCTGGGCCGGATCGCCGTCCTGCTGGCACCGCTGGCCATCGCGCTGGCCGCCACCATCTTCCTCACCGCGCTGCTCGACCCGGTGTTGCTCCTGCTACGTCGGCTGCGCCTGCCTGCGGCGCTGGCCGCGCTGTGCACCGTACTGCTGCTGCTCGGCATCCTGGTCGGTGTCGGCGCCCTGGTGTGGAACCTGACCGCCAGCCAGTTCGACCAGCTCAGCCAGGAGCTGACGCAGGGGGTGGAGCGCAGCCGGGACTTCGTGACGTCCACGTTGCCGGTCAGCGAAGCGCAGCTGGACAAGCTGGTCGACCAGGCCCGGGAGGGGCTCAGCGGCAGCTCTCCGGACCCGGTGGCCGGTGCCCGGACCGCCACCGAGGTGTTCGGCTCCGCGCTGCTCGCCCTGGTGCTGCTCTTCTTCCTGCTCAAGGACGGCCGGTCGATGTGGCACTGGGTGCTGTCGCGGGTGTCCGGCGCGAACCAGCCGGTGCTGGCCGAGGCCGGCCGGGCCGGTTGGCAGACGTTGGGCGCGTACAGCCGGGGCACCATGTTCATCGCCGCCATCGACGCGCTGGGCATCGGGTTGGCGCTTGTGGTGCTGCGGGTGCCACTCGCCCTGCCGCTCGCGCTGATCACCTTCCTCGGCGGTTTCGTGCCGATCATCGGGGCGACGGTGGCCGGCGCGGTCGCCGTGTTGGTGGCACTGGCCGCGAACGGCCCCACCACCGCGCTGCTCACCCTGGCCGCCGTGATCGCCGTGCAGCAGATCGAGGGCAACCTGCTGGAGCCGCTGATCATGAAACGACAGGTGCGGCTGCACCCGGCGGTGATCCTGGTGGCGGTCACCGCCGGCACGCTGATCGCGGGGATAGCTGGCGCATTCGTCAGCGTCCCGATCACCGCCGTCCTCTGGCGCGTCATCGACACCGTCCAACAGCGTCGCTCCGCCTCGGCCCTCACCTCCTGAAGGTGATCGTCAGCGGAGCCGCGCGGTGAACCACGCGCCAGCCTGGTCGGCGACCTGCTCCAGGGTGCCGGGCTCCTCGAAGAGGTGGGTGGCACCCGGGATCACCCGCAGCTCGCCGACCTCCCCCAACTCCGCCAGCGCCCGCTCGTTGAGCGTGATCACTTCCTCATCCAGGCCGCCCACCAGCAACAACGTCGGGGTACGCACCTGGGCCAGCGCCGCACCGGCAAGGTCCGGCCGACCGCCCCGGCTGACCACGGCACCCACCCGATCCGCGCGGGACGCCGCCGCGACCAGGGCGGCGGCGGCTCCCGTGCTGGCCCCGAACAAGCCGATCGGAACGTCACCGGCCGGACGCTCGACCGCCAACCAGTCGACGATCCCGGCCAGCCGGCTGGCCAGCAGCCCGATGTCGAACCGCAGCTCGGCGGTACGGGTGTCCACCTCGTCCTCGGCGGGACTGAGCAGGTCCACAAGCACCGTCCCGAGCCCGCGGCCGTTCAGCGTACGGGCCACCGCCACGTTGCGCGGGCTGTGCCGGGAGCTGCCGCTGCCGTGCGCGAAGAGCACCACGCCGACCGGCTGGGCGGGCAGCATCAGGTCGGCGGGGAGCTGAACGTCCCCGACCGGGATGGTCACCGTCCTGCGCTGTTCGTCCATGCCCACCTCCGGAGTGCTCGCCTGCCGCCCGGATACCCCACCCACCGCACCGCACGCACCCGGGCGGCCCTCGGCGCCGGCCGCGTTTGCCAGAAAGACCATCGGGTAGGCGACGAACGACCGCAGAACCGTGTCGGCGCAACCGCGCCCCGACGGATCGCGAGGATCGCCATGGCCAAGCAGCAGACGTCCCGGCAGCAGCAGATGGACGAGCGGGACCAGCGCGCACAGGACGGCGAACGCAACAAGGACTTCGGGGACCGGGCCGTCGAGGCTCGCCTGCCCGACGATCCCCGGGCGATGGCACCCCGGGACGCGATCGGGCGGCCGTCGACCGGCGAACCCGTCTGACGTGACGTGGTGCTGACGGTCGGGGCGGGAGCACTCCCGCCCCGACCGTCACTGCACGTCCGCGCGCTCGGGCAACCGCAGCAGCGGTGACCTGCCCGGTGGCTGCTCGGGCGGCGGGCCGGACGGCTCGGCCTGCGGCACCGGCACCGTCACCGGTTCGTCGCAGGTCACCCGCAGCATCTGGTCGTGGTGGCGCAGCTCCACCACGTCGTCCGGACCGCCATGACGCAGCGAGTACGTCGTCTGGTGCGGGCGGACATCCACCCGCAGCGACAGCCCCCGCCACTGCAGGGAGAACTCCAGCCGGCTGAGTCGGCTGGAGAGCCGGGGCGCGAAGGACAACTCGCCGTGGTGGTCCCGGAGCCCGCCGAGCCCACTGACCAGGGCGAGCCAGGCGCCGGCCAACGACGCCATGTGCACGCCGTCACGGGTGTTCTCGTTGAGGTCGTGCAGGTCCATCAGCGCGGCCTCGCGCAGGTAGGTGTGCGCGAGCTCCGGGTGGCCCACCTCGGCGGCGAGCACCGCCTGCGTGCAGGCCGACAGGGACGAGTCGCGTACGGTGCGACGCTCGTAGTAGAGGAAGTTCCGGAGCTTCTGCTCGGGGGTGAACGCGTCCCCTCGCCAGTGCATGGCGAGGACCAGGTCGGCCTGCTTGACCACCTGCTTGCGGTACAGCTCGAAGTACGGGTAGTGCAGCAGCAGCGGGTATTTTTCCGCCGGGGTGTGCGGGAAGTCCCACTCCTGCAACCGGGTGAAGCCCTCCACCTGCTGGTGCACGTCGAGTTCCTCGTCGTACGGAACGTGCATGGAGGTGGCGGCATCCCGCCAGCTCGCCGCCTCCTCGTCGGTGACCCCGAGGTGGAACGCCTCGTTTCGGTAGCGCATCACCACGTCGGCGGCCGCGAGCAGGTTCCGTTGTGCCATCAGGTTGGTGTAGATGTTGTCGTTCTTCACGGCGGTGTACTCGTCCGGGCCGGTGACACCGTCGATGTGGAACTGGCCGTGCCGGTCGTGGTGGCCGATCGAGCGCCACAGCCGGGCGGTCTCCACAAGCAGCTCCAGCCCGACGTCCCGCTCGAACTGGGTGTCTCCGGTGACCATCACGTAGCGGCGCACGGCGTCGGCGATGTCGGCGGCGATGTGGAAGGCCGCCGTGCCGGCCGGCCAGTAGCCTGAGGATTCCGGCCCCTCGATGGTCCGCCAGGGAAACGCGGCACCCCTGAGGTTGAGCGTGTCGGCACGCTCCCGCGCCGACTCCAGCGTGCTGTGCCGCCACTGCAACGCGCTCCGCACCGCGCTCGGCTGGGTGTACGTGAGCACCGGCAGCACGAACATCTCGGTGTCCCAGAATGCGTGCCCGTCGTAACCGGGACCGGTCAGCCCTTTCGCCGAGATCGGCCGCTGCTCGGCCCGTGCGCCGGCCTGGAGCACGTGGAAGAGACCGAACCGGACCGCCTGCTGCACCTCCGGGTCACCCTCGACCAGCACGTCGGAGGCGTCCCAGAAGGCGTCGAGGTAGTTGCGCTGCTCCCGGTGCAGGCCGTCCCAGCCGTCCAGCCGGGCGCCGGCGAGTGCCGCGCCGACCTGGTCGCGCAGCGCGGGCAGCGATCGCCGACTCGACCAGCTGTACGTCAGATACTTGATCACCCGCAGCTTCTCGCCGGGCTTGAGCACGCAGGCGACGGTGGTGCGTACCCAGTCCTCGTAGCCCTCGGACTCGATGGTGGTGTGGTCCGGGCCGTGCACCTCGTGCTCCATCGCTGCGGCGACCCGTAGCCCGGAGACCTTGGTGCGGTGGATCATCTGCCCCCCGTCCGGCGTGGTCAGCTCCTCCTCGGCCTGCAGGGGTGACTCCAGCACCGCGGCGACCCGGGGGTCCTTGCTCTGCGCGGGGAGCGACTCGTTGGCCACCAGCTCGGACTGCACGATCAGCCGTAGCGGGCCGTCGACGGCCTCCACCTCGTAGCTGATCGCGGCGACCGACCGCTGCGTGAACGAGACCAGGCGGGTGCTGCGGACCTTGACCTCCCGGCCGGCGGGCGAGCGCCAGTGCAGCTCCCGGTGCAGGGTGCCGGCCCGCATGTCGAGGATCCGCTCGTGGGCCAGCAGCTCCCCGTACCGCACGTCGAGTGGTTCGTCGTCGACGAGCAGCCGAATCAGCTTGCCGTTTGTGACGTTGACGATGGTCTGCCCGGACTCGGGGAAGCCGTAGCCAGCCTCCGCGTACGGCAGCGGGCGCAGCTCGTAGAACGAGTTGAGGTAGGTGCCGGGCAGGCCGTGCGGCTCGCCCTCGTCGAGGTTGCCGCGCAGCCCGACGTGCCCGTTGGAGAGCGCGAAGACCGACTCCGACTGGGCCAGCACGTCCATGTCGAGCCGGATCTCGCGGACGTGCCACGGCTCGACCGGGTAGGCCCGCTCCCGGATCACCCGAGGTCCCGTTGGGTGGTCGACTGGTGCGCGGCAGCGGTGCGCGCCGGCACCGCAGGATCGGCGGCATCGAGCAGGTCGGCGAGGTCCTGCACCACGATGTCGGCGCCGTGCGCGAGCAACTCGTCAGCCTGCCCGACCCGGTCGACGCCGACCACGTAGCCGAAGCCGCCAGCACGGCCGGCGGCCACCCCGGAGAGCGCATCCTCGAAGACGGCGGCCCGCGTCGGGTCCACGCCGAGCAGCCTGGCCCCGGCGAGGAACGTGTCCGGTTCCGGCTTTCCGCGCAGCCCCTCCGCCCGCGCCACCAGCCCGTCGACCCGGGCCTCCAGCAGCGGTGCCAGCCCCGCTGCGGCGACCACCTCGCCTCCGTTGGCGCTCGCGGTCACCACTGCCCGGCGTAGCCCGGCGGCGGCGGCCGCCCGCAGGTAGCGCACCGACCCCGGGTAGACCTCGACGCCGAAGTCGCGCAGGTGTCGGAGCAGCAGCACGTTCTTGCGGTTGCCCACGCCGTTGACGGTGTCGGCGTCCGGTGGGTCGTCCGGGGTGCCCTCGGGCAGCACGATGCCGCGGGAGGCGAGGAACGTCCGGACGCCGTCGGCGCGGGGCCGACCGTCGACGTAGCGGTTGTAGTCCGGGCCGGGATCGAAGGGTTGGAACGGTTCGCCGGAGGCGGTGGCGTGCTGCCGGAGAAACTCGTCGAACGTCTGCGTCCAGGCGGCGTTGTGCACACGGGCGGTCTGCGTCAGCACACCGTCCAGATCGAAGAGACAGGCGGTCACGTGAGCAGGTAGGCCCAGCACGGTACGAATCTATCCACCCCGCTGGGCCCACAAACCCGTTTCGGCCTGCTCGCTGCCGTTTACTAGCCGGTAACCAGGCCGTCCGATGCGTCAGAGGTTGGCGATCGTCCGCAGGATCTCCGCGTAGAAGTTGCCGTCGATGCTGCGGAAGAAGGCGAAATCCTGGCCCGGGTCGCCGAAGAACGGGCGCAGCGTCCACGCCAGTTGGGTGCCGACGAAGCCGAAGAGCAGGATCCAGATGTAGAGCAGGGTCATGCTCGCCGGCCGCTGCGCCGGTTCGCCCCGTCGGATCGTGCGGTCGTTCCACGAGAGCGGGTAGCCGGGCGGCACCGGGCCCACCGGAGGCGCACCGGCGGGCTGGCCGCTCCACTGCGCCGGAACGTGAGCCGGCGCGACGGTGGCCACGCCGTTCGGGGCGGGTTCAGCCACCGCGACCGCGGCCGGTACGGCCGCCGGCTCGGCACCCGCACCGGCGACCGGAGCGGCTGCCGGCGCCGAGGCGGCGGGCACCGGGGCCGGCGTGGCCGGGGCCGGGGCGTTGGCGTGCGCGGTGACCTGGGCGTTGGCGGCCGACGGCGCGAGCAGGCCGTGGTCGTTGAGCACCTGCATGCCGCCGGTCAGGAAGCGCAACCCGACAAGCGCCGACAGGGCCAGGATCGCCACGTTGAGCAGCTTGAAGAACCCGTAGTCGGGCGCGGTGATCAGGAAGAAGAGACTGATCGGCGCGAACGCCACAGCGAGCATCGCGGTGACAGTGATCGCCACCATCACCAGTGCCAACGACTGACGCACCGAGAGTCGGGCACCGAAGACCAGGTTGAACAGGTAGAGCGTGGGCAGGCAGATGGCCAACGTGACAAGGAACAGCAGGGGCAGCTTCAGCGCCGAGGTCAGCGCCATCAGCGGACTGTGGAAGGCGCCGAGCACCGCCCCGTAGCAGGCCAGCGCGATGGCCGAGCTGGCCAGCATCCGACCGGTCAACGCGTTGAGGTCACGCTCGGCCACGATCTGCTGCCAGATGCCCTCGCGATCGCGCAGGATGCGCTCGATGACGAGCGGGCTGGGACGGTCACCCGACACGGGCGCACCCCTTTCGGTGGTCTTTCACAGTGGACTGGGTGGGCAGACGGTAGGGCACCGGAGGGCCGGCCGCCACCCTGCTCCGGTGAGTCGTCAGCGCCAACCCACGTCGATCCGGGCGCCCCGCTCGTCGAAGAAGTGCAGCGCGTCCATCCGAACCGAGACGGCGAGCGGGTGACCGGCGCTGACCGCCGGGTACGGTGCCAGCCGTACCGCCAGCTCCGCCGGGCGCCGGTGGTGCCGACCCGGATCGGGAAGCACGCTGGTCTGGCTGCTGCTGTTCGGGGGGGCCTCCTGTGGCTCCACCGGCTTACCTGTGAGTCGCTGCATCACCGAGCCGAACCGGCGCAGGCCACGCTGGCCCACCGGCGGCGGGTCGAGCGGTGCCCCCATCTCGTCGACCATGATCGCGGTAGCGCCGATGTCGAGGAACGCCAGCGACTCGTGCCCGTGGTGCTCCAGGTAGCGGATCCGCCCGCGCAGCACGTCGCCTGGGCTGTCCGGTGCGACAGGGGTGAGCGCCTCGGCGCGCATGCCGACAACGATCCGCTCACCGTGGTAGTGCGCCACCGCCCGACTGCGGATGTCGTTCCAGGGCAGGTAGAGCGACTGCTCACCGAGGTTGAGCGTGACGTACCGGTCGAGGTGGACGTAGACCGACGCCTCCAGCAGGTTCATCCGCGGGCTGCCCAGGAAGGCCGCCACGTAGAGCGTCGCCGGCCGGCCGTACACCTGGGTGGGTGTGCCCACGTCCTGGAGCACGCCCCGGCGCATGATGGCCACCCGGTCCGCCATGGTGAGCGCCTCGGCCTGGTCGTGGGTGACGTAGACGGTGGTGACGCCCAATTCCCGGGTCAGGCCCGAGATCTCCGCGCGCAGCTCCGCACGGAGACCGCTGTCCAGGTTCGACAGGGGCTCGTCCATGAGGAACAGGCCGGGCCGGCGGACGATCGCCCGGCCCATCGCCACCCGCTGCCGCTGCCCACCGGAGAGCTGGCCAGGCTTGCGGGCCAGCACGTCACCGATGCCCAGCGCGCTGGCCACGTCGCTGACCCGCTCACCGCGCGGTTCGGGCTCCACCCCGGCCAGCCGCAGCGGAAAGGCGATGTTGTCGCCGACGGTCATGTGCGGGTAGAGCGCGAAGTCCTGGAAGACCATGGCGATCTTGCGATCCCGTGGCGGCAGGTCGTTCGCCAGTTCTCCGTCGAGCAGGACAGCGCCGCTGGTCGGCTCCTCCAACCCGGCGATCATTCGCAGCACCGTGGACTTGCCGCAACCGGACGGCCCGAGGAGCACCATGAACTCGCCGTCGTTAACATCAAGATTGATGCTGTCGACGGCCATGGTGCCATCCCTGAATACCTTGGTCACATCCTTGAGCGTGACGGTGCTCACCGTCGTCCCCCCCAGTTGTTCGGCCGAACCCCTGAAGACTGTGACCAGGATCATTGGTTTAGGACATCGGGTAAACGTCTTATGTTCGGGCGGTGACGCTGCTATTAAGCGACAGAAGTTCTGATCAGCAACTCGCGGACCGCTCACCCGGCTCGCCCAGGAACACCTGACGCACCACCCGCTCCGCCGCGTGCCCGTCGTCCAGTGTGCAGAACCGGCCCCGGAACTGCTCGCGGGCCTTCGCCGCCGCGTCGGACCGCACCGCGTCGGTCCGGAACACATCGAGCAGATCGTCGAAGGTGGTGGCCACCGTACCCGGCGGCTCGGCCGTCACGTCGAAGTAGACACCCCGGGCCAGCCGGTACGCCTCCCAGTCCGGGGCGTAGAGCACGATCGGCCGGTCCAGCACCGCGTAGTCGAACATCGCCGACGAATAGTCGGTGACCAGCACATCCGCCACCAGGTAGAGATCCTCCACCCGCTGGTGGCCGCTGACGTCACGGACCCGCTCCCAGTCCCCCGGTCGACCGGGACGCCGATCGCGGTCGTGGAAGTAGTGACTGCGCATCAGCAGCCGGCCCGAGTCACCGAGCGCCCGCACGAACCGGTCCGGGTCGAACGGCGGCCGGTAGCCGGGCAGGTGCTCGCGGTGCGTCGGGGCGTACAGCACGACCTGCTCGTCGGGGCCGAGGCCGAACTCCGCGCGCAGTCGGCGCACCTCGTCCGGGCCGGCGGTGACCAGGCGGTCGTTGCGCGGGTAGCCCACCTCCAGGGTGGTGTACGTGGCCGGGTACGCCCGGTCCCACATCTGGGTGGAGAAACTGTTCGCGCTGACGCTGTAGTCCCAGCGGTCCACCCGGCGCAGCAGCCCGGCGAAGTCCATCCGGCCCGCACCGATCGGGTAGCGCTGCTGATCCAGCCCCATCACCTTCACCGGCGTGCCGTGGTGGGTCTGCAGGTGCACCTGCTCGGGTCGCTTCCGGACGAAGTCCGGGAAGTTGACGTTGTTGACCAACCACCGGGCGCGGGCCAGCACCCGGTAGTAGGCCGGGGTGCCGGCGACCACGTACTCCACCCCGGCCGGCACGGTGTCCACCCGGTCTCGACGCACGACCCACACTCCGCGCACCCCCGGCACCAACCGGCGGGCGACCTCGTAGATCGCCGCCGGGTTGCAGGAGTAACCCCGGTACCAGTAGGCGGCGTACACGGCCAGCGTCGGATCGACAGGCCGC
Source organism: Micromonospora sp. NPDC005215 (assembly GCF_040607915.1). NCBI lineage: Bacteria > Bacillati > Actinomycetota > Actinomycetes > Micromonosporales > Micromonosporaceae > Micromonospora > Micromonospora sp. NPDC005215. Next base: position 226,146 of record NZ_JBEXHQ010000001.1, read on the forward strand.
CGCAGCTCGGCCCGGTAGTACTCGCGCAGCAACCCGTCGCGGGTCAGCCGGGCACCGCGCCGAGCGACCGGGCCGACCCGCCGCCGGGCGGTGCGAGCCTGCCGGCGGGCGACGTCCCGGGCCCGGCTCGCGGCCCGCAACGCGCTGAAGGTGTGCCACCGACCGGAAGCGACAAGCCGGTGCTTGATCCCCTCCACCCCGTCCGGCACCGGATAGCCGCCGGGTGGCAACCAGCGTTCGTAGTCGGCGGTGATCTGCGCGAAGAACGCCGGCCGCAGCTCCGGGGCGATCCGCTGGCCGTTGCCCAGCACTGTGAGGTAATGCCAGATCATCCGCTCGAAGACCGCCGGCCGCAGGGCGTCCGTCGCCGAGCCCCACTCGTCCATCAGGTGGAAGACCCGGTGCCACTGCGGGAAGACCTCGAAATGCCTGTCACCCCGGGTCCGGGTGATCGCGCCGGCGCGGCGTTGCCGGTAGTTGACGCAGACCCGATCCAGTACGCCGATCCGCCGCGCCGCCATCAGCACCGGGTAGCTGAACGAGACATCCTCGTACCAGCCGGGCGCGAACCGCAGCCCCAGGTCGGTCAGGAACTCCCGGCGAACCAACCGGTTCCACGCGGTGTGCAGCAGGCGCATCGCCTCCGGCCGGTCCCGCAGCCGGAAGGTGCCCGCGCCGGGCGAATCGGGGAACACCTCGGCCATCGCGCTGCGGGTGGCGGTGTCGTTCCAGTGGGTGCGGACGTGGTCGACAAGCAGCACGTCCGGGCGGGTCGCCCGCAACCGCTCGGCGACCTCCGGCAGGCACTCCGGCACCAGCCAGTCGTCGCCGTCGAGGAACCACACGTACTCGCCGACGGCCCGGTCCAGCCCGATGTTGCGGGCTGGACCGAGGCCGACGTTCTCCGGCAGCCGAACCGAGCGGACCCGCCGGTCGCGGGTCGCGTACTCGTCGATGATGTCGCCGCCGGCATCCGGCGAGCAGTCGTCGACGGCGATCACCTCGATGTCGGTCTCCGGCTGACCGAGGATGGAGTCCAGGCACTCGCGCAGGTATCCCTGCACCCGGAAGGCCGGCACCACGAAACTGATCAGGGTCATCCGGCCGTCCCTCCGTCAGCGTGGCGCGGCACCTCCGGCGCCCACCGGCGCGACAAACGCCCGCGCGCTGCGGGCCGGTCGGACGAACCAGGCCAGGACGACGCTCACCACGAAAACCACGAGAAGGTACGCACCGAGTGTAGCCAGCCCGATACCCGCCACACCGACAATCGCCGCGAGGGCCAGTAGCACCGAACGCCCGTCCCAGCCCAGCGTGGCCGCGTGCAGCGGTGGTGCCGCCTGCCGTTTCTCCAACCGGGCGGTCAGGTCGTAGTGGTGCACGGTGAGCACGAGGACGTACCCGAAGATCAGCCAACCTGGCACGTCGCCGACCACGCCGACCGCGATGGCGAACAGGTACTCGGCCGCCCGCAGCGCCGCCGGCACCAGCCAGTCCAACGGCCCGTTGTGCGCCGCCCCAGCACCCAGCCCACCGACAAGCAGCACCAGCAGCGCCACCGGCACCGCCCAGCGCAGCCCGTCCGGCGCGTCGCCCAGCAGCGCCACGACCAGCAGCACCGCCGGGCCGAGCGCGGCGATCACCGCCAGGGTGAGCGGTCCCATCGGGCGGACCACCGGCAGCCGCCGGGCCAGCGGCCCGTCGTCGCGGTGCAGTGTGGCATCGACAGTGTCCAGCACCGGCACCCACATCCAGCGGGCGCGCAGCGTCCGCAGAGCGCCGGTGTACGCGAACGCCAGCACACCCCAGACCAGCACCGCGATCAGGCTGACCAGCGGATTGAACAGCGCCACGGTCACCGCGATCAACGCCCAGCGCTCACCGATCGGAAAGACCACTGTCCGCTTGAGCCAGTACGACACCGAGCCGGTGTCCGCCTGCACCCGGGTCGACGCCGCGTTCAACCGGTCGCCGATGCCGCCGCTGCCTCCCGCTGCCGCCCGGGGTCGGCGGGCCGCCTCGTCGTGCAGCACCCCGTACCAGGTGTCGGTCATGTGCCGGACGGTCTGCAACGTCATCGCGGCGATCGCCAACGCCCAACCGTTGCCCAACCCGGCGTGGCTCACCCCGAAGCCCAGGCCGGCGTAGACCAGGTATTCCTTGGCCCGGTCCGCCATGGTGTCCAGCCAGCCACCCCAGGCACTGAAGTGTCGGGTGTAGCGGGCCAACTGGCCGTCCACGCAGTCCAGCACGAAGCCGAGGTAGAGCAGCACCGCGCCGCCGACCAGGGCGGGCCGCCCGCCGACCCCGAACAGCACCGCCGCCGCCAGTGCGAACAGCACCGAGATCGCCGTCACCCCGGTCGGGGTGAGCCGGAGCCGGGCCGACAGCCGGACCACGTACGGCGACCAGGTGCTGACGAAGTAGGTGGAGAAGAAGTCGTCCTTCTCCTTCACCGACAGCCGCAGCTCGGCCCGGTCCTCGTCGACAGCGGTCACTGCCGCTTCGGCAGCCGCCAACCCGGACGCGTCCGCGACCCGGTGCGCGACGAGCAGGCGTACCCGCTGGGCGAAGATCAGGGTGCCGAGCGCCGCGAGACCCGCGACGAGCCGGTCCACGGCGGACCCGGGACTGCTGTGTCCGGCTCCCCCGGCGGCCGGCAGCGGCGCCACGTCACCGACCGGACCGATCGGGGCGGCGACCGGGAGCACCCCGGACGCGGCGGCACGGGCGGCGGCGGCCAGCGTCGGAAGGTCGTCCACGCCGACCCGCAGCGCGCCACCGAACACGCCGGTGGCGTCGCCGTCGAGGGCGTCCAGCGGGCCGGCGTCGACCACCTGGCCGCGTTCCTCGCGCACCGCGGTCCGACCGGGCACCGGCGGGTCGGTAAGCACCAACGCCACAGTCGGCCCGACCGGGCTGGTGGCCAGGTGCCGCAGCACGGCCGTGTGGGCGACCAGGTCGGTGCCGGTGATCAGCAGTGGGCCGTCGGCGGCGTCGGCCAGCGCGGCCAACTCGTCGAGGTCGCCGGCGAACCGCACCTCGTCCGCCCCGGCCCGGCGCAGCTGGGCGGCCAGCCGCTCGGTCAGCGGCTCGCCGGTCGAGGTGGTCAGGCCCGCCGCGGGCATCCCGGCGGCGAGCACGATCGCGAGCGTCACCGCGGGACCGCGGCGTGGTACGCGTCGAGCGCCTCGGCGATGCTGCCGTCGAGCGTCAACCGGCCCGCGTCGAGGTACAACCCCCGACGGCAGAACCGGGTCAGGTCCTTTTCGTTGTGTGACACCAGCACCAGCGTGCGCCCCTCCCCGAGCAGACGATCAATAGTCGCGTAGCACTTCTTGCGGAACTCCGCGTCTCCGACAGCGGTCACCTCGTCCATCAACAGGATCGGGTGCGGCAGGTGCGAGATGATCGCGAAGCCGAGCCGCACCTTCATCCCCGACGAGTAGTGCCGCACCGACGTGTCGATGGCACCCTGCACCTGCTCACCGGCGAACTCGACGATCTCGTCGAAGTGGCGCTTCAGATAGCCCGTCGACAGCCCGTGCAGCCCGCCGACCAGGTGCAGGTTCTCCCGTCCGGTCAGGTCGTTGGAGAAGCCGGCGGACAACTCCAGCAGCGGCGCCACCGCGCCGTGCACCCGGATGTCACCCTCGTCCGGGATGAGCACCCCGGCGATCAGCCGCAGCAGGGTGCTCTTGCCGGTGCCGTTACGGCCGATCACCCCGACGGTCTCGCCCGGCTCGACGGTGAACGACACGTCGCGCAGCGGCCAGAACTGGCCGGGCAGGGCACCGCGCCCGCCCCGGTGGATGAACAACTCGCGCAGCCGCAGCTGGCGGCGACGGTTGCGGACGAACCGGATGCCCAGGCCGTCGGCCTCGATGATCGGGGTGGCCACGTCACAGTTCCTTGAGCACTGCGGGTTCCAACCGGCGGAACGACCACCAGCCGGCGGCCAGCACCAGCAGGCTGCCGACGATCGTGGTGGCGAGCAGCCGGGCGTCCGGGAACTCGTCCGGATACCAGATCGCGTGGTGCAGCTGGAAGATCCCGACCAGGGGGTTCAGCTCGTATCCCACCTTCAGCCAGCCGGGCAGGCCGGACTCCCGGACCAGGCTGAGCGGATAGATGATCGGCGTGGCGTAGAAGAGCAGCCGGATGATCAGCCGCATGAGCCGTTCCACGTCGCGCATCAGCACGTTCCAGGCGGACAGCAGCAGGGCGAGCCCGGTCAACAGGACGGCCTGGACGGCCACCGCGAGCGGCAGGGCGAGCAGCGACCAGCCGGGATGGATCCGACCGTGCGCCGCGTAGATCACCGCGATGGCGATCAGGATCGGCAGGCCGGCGGCGTACTCGGCGAACCGGCCGGTGACCCGGCCGATCGGAAAGACCTGACGCGGCACGTTCATCGTGGTGATCAACCGGGACTGGCCGGTCAGCGCGTTTGTCGCCTCGCTCAGCGCCGAGCTGGTCCACATCCAGGCGAAGATCCCGGTGATCAGGAACAGCGGGTACGACCCGGCCGCCTCGCCCAGATGCCGGCCGGTGTCCCGGGAGTAGAGCACCCCGAACACGAACCAGTAGATGGCGCCCATGCCGAGCGGCTCGATCAACGACCAGAAGTAGCCCAGCACGGACTGCTGGTACTTGACCGCCAGATCCCGCCGGACCAGGATGCGCAGCGAGTTGCGGTGCGACCACAACGCCGCGACGCCAGAGGTCACCGCGAGCCTCCCGCCTCCTGAAACGGACGACAGGTTAGCAGTCGGTGAACGAATGCCCCGAATCGGCCGGACTCAGCACTCGATCACGTTGACGGCCAGACCGCCACGCGCCGTCTCCTTGTATTTGACCTTCATGTCGGCGCCCGTCTCCCGCATGGTCTTGATGACCTTGTCCAGCGACACCTTGTGCACACCGTCGCCGCGCAGCGCCAGCCGGGCAGCCGTGATCGCCTTGATGCTAGCCACCGCGTTCCGCTCGATGCAGGGGATCTGCACCAGGCCACCCACCGGGTCACAGGTCAACCCGAGGTTGTGCTCCATTCCGATCTCGGCCGCGTTCTCCACCTGCTCCGGGGTGCCACCGAGCGCCTCGGCCAGCCCGGCCGCCGCCATCGAGCACGCCGAACCCACCTCACCCTGACAGCCGACCTCCGCGCCCGAGATCGACGCGTTCTCCTTGAACAGCACGCCGATCGCGCCGGCCGTCAGCAGGAACCGCACCACACCGTCGTCGTCAGCGCCCGGCACGAACCGGGTGTAGTAGTGCAGCACCGCCGGAATGATCCCGGCCGCACCGTTTGTCGGCGCGGTGACCACCCGGCCACCGGCCGCGTTCTCCTCGTTGACAGCGAGGGCGAACAGCGTCACCCAGTCCATCGCGTGCAGCGGGTCGGGCGTCCCGGCGTCCGCCTCCAGGCCACGCCGCAGCTCCGCCGCCCGCCGCCGAACCTTCAACCCACCCGGGAGTACGCCGTCCCGCTCGCAGCCGCGCTGCACGCACTCCCGCATCACCCGCCAGATCTCCAGCAGGCCGGCCCGGATGTCCGCCTCGCTGCGCCAGGACTGTTCGTTGGCAAGCATCACCTCGCTGATCGACAGGCCGGTGGAGGTGGTGACGTCGAGGAGCTGCGACCCGGTCAGGAAGGGGTACCGCACCCGCGTGCTGTCCGGTTTGATCCGGTCCGCGCCGGCCGCCGCCTCGTCCACCACGAACCCGCCGCCGACGGAGTAGTAGGTACGGCTGCGTACCTCGGCGCCGGCCCCGTCGTACGCCGCGAAGGTCATCCCGTTCGGGTGGTACGGCAGTGAACGACGCCGGTGCAACGTGAGGTCCCGATCCGGGTCGAAGTCGATCTCGTGCGCGGCCAGGATGCTGATCCGCCGCTCGGCCCGGATCCGCTCGACCCGAGGACCGACGGTGTCCGTGTCGACCGTCTCCGGCGACTCGCCCGCCAGCCCGAGCAGCACCGCCGGACCGCTGCCGTGGCCGTGCCCGGTCGCGCCCAACGAGCCGAACAGCTCAGCCTGCACCCGTGCGACGTCGGTGAGCAGCCCGTCGGCCTTGAGCCCGGCAACGAACGTCCGCGCGGCCCGCATCGGCCCCACCGTGTGCGAGCTGGACGGCCCGATACCGACGCTGAAGAGGTCGAAAACACTGATCATGGCTGCGCTTCCTCGCCGTCGTCCCGCATGCGGGACCCGGCCGCGCCAGGGCCGCCGATCTGGCGGCCCCGCTCGTGATCGACCGGGGTATGGGTTCCGGCCCCCGGGGTGTGGGTGGCCGATCTGCCAGCGTACCCGCCCAGCTCAACGCCCCCCCGACCACCGGGAGTGTGCACCTGACCGCCATCTCCCCGCCATCCACCCCGCGGCGGGCGGCTCGGGGATGCGTCAGCGAGGGGCTGCCCGGGTAAAGCACCTACGGGTCCACGGGTTGCCGCTCATCCTCGGGACGGAGGACGAGGTGGCCACCCCCTTCTACCGTGGATTGCAGACGCGGCGCACCGCCGCAGAGTGGGAGTACGACGATGAGTCGCAAACTGGTCCGACCCCGCGAGGGGCGCATGCTCGCCGGTGTCTGCGCCGGCCTCGGTCGGCGGTTCGGCATGTCCGCCGGGATGGTCCGGCTGCTGTTTCTGCTGTCCCTGCTGCTGCCCGGCACCCAGGTGATCGTCTACCTGATCCTCTGGGTTCTCATGCCGAATGAGGACACCTACCTGGCCTCCACCCAGCACTGACGCCCCCTCTCGCGCCCCGCCCAGACCGTGAGGCAGCAACTTCACCGAAGTTGCTGCCTCACGAGCGGCGGAGGCAGCAGCATCCCTGAAGTTGCGCAGATCTTGAGCCAGGGGGATCCGCAGTGGCGGGCGGGCAGTGACTGGACGCCGCAGCGCCCGCCTCGACGGATGTCGGGGCGGGCGCTCGGTGTTACGGGCTCGGCAGGTCAGGGAGCCGTGTAGGTGACGGTGATCTGCTGGTAGCCGAGGGAGCGCAGCAGCCCCTCCAGCATCTTGCGGGTGTTCTCCTCCGCTCGGGCGGAGAGCCCGCTGTCGCGGGCGGCGGCGGTGATCCGGTCCTCGGCGAGCTGGTAGACCTGCTGCTGCCGGTTGGGGTCGTTGCCGACCAGGTCACCGAGCCGGTTGAGCAGACCACGCTCCTCCGCGAAGACGTAGCTCTTCTCCATGTCGAGGTTGGTCTCGCCGAGCTGCGGCGCGGGCAGCTTGATCTCGACGGACTTGCCGTCGGCGGACTGCACGATGGCCCCTTCAGCGATCTTGGTGAAGTCGACGTACGCCTCGACACTGCCGGCTCCGACGAACAGGGTGCGCTCGTTGAGCAGGAAGTCTGGCACGTTGCGCCGGTCGTTCTGGGTGTCGACGACGACCTGGAAGTTGCCCTCCGCGGCCACGTAGCGGCTGAGGTCCTGGATCGACTTCAGCAGCGGTGGCTGGCTGCGGTCGGTCTGCTCCTTGGCGAACGGGTTGCGGAAATCCGGCAGGAAACCGGTCGCCTGGATGCCGAGCAGCACCACCACGGCCAGCGCGGCAGCGCCGAGCAGCAGGAGTAGGCCGCGAGCGGCCCCACCACCCCCACCGTCGCCACCGGTCGCTGGGCCGGTGGGCGGACCGGCGGGAGGGCCGCCGGGGCCACCAGGGCCGCCAGCACTTCCCGAGCCGCCCGGTGTATCAGTGGTCGGCTCGGGTGTAGCGGTCGACCGCTCCCGGAGATCGTCGCCGGTTGGGTAACCGGGGAACTCCCTCGTGGGCTCGTTGCTGCCAGCGTCGCGGGCCATCACGCTCACCGTCCTCGTCAGACACGTCGTCTGCCGATGACGGTACGGCCCCACTGCGACAGTCGCGCGTCGAGCGCCCGGACGGCGGAATCGGGCAGGTCAGGAGAACGCGGAAAGCCCGGTGAGCCGTTGCCCGACGACCAACTGGTGGATCTCGGAGGTGCCCTCGTACGTCAGCACGCTCTCCAGGTTGTTGGCGTGCCGCATCACCGGGTACTCGCCGGAGACGCCGTTGGCGCCGAGGATGGTGCGGCACTGCCGGGCGATGGCCAGGGCCTCCCGCACGTTGTTCAGCTTGCCCACGCTGACCTGCTCGGGCCGCAGCCGGTGGGTGTCGGCGAGCCGACCCAGGTGCAGCGCGAGCAGTTGCCCCTTCACCAGCTCGACGGCCATGTCGGCGAGCTTCGCCTGGGTGAGCTGGAAGCCGGCCAGCGGGCGGCCGAACTGGGTGCGGGTGGTGGCGTACGCCAGTGTGGTTTCCAGGCAGTCACGGGCGGCGCCGAGCGCGCCCCAGACGATGCCGTACCGGGCTTCGGTGAGGCAGCTCAGCGGCGCCTTGAGCCCGACCGCCTCGGGTAGTTGGGCGTCCGCCGGGAGCCGGACGTCGTCGAGCACGATCTCGCCGGTCACCGACGCGCGCAGCGACATCTTGCGGCGGATCTCCCGGGCCGCGACACCCGGCGTGTCCATGGGTACGGCGAAGCCGCGCACGCCCTCGTCGGTGCGCGCCCAGATCACCGCGACGTCGGCGATCGGCGCGTTGGTGATCCACATCTTTCCGCCGGTGAGCAGCCAGTCGTCGCCGTCGCGGCGGGCCCGGGTGGTCATCGAGGCGGGGTCGGAGCCGTGGTCCGGTTCGGTCAGTCCGAAGCAGCCGATCGCCGCACCGGTGGCCATCGACGGCAGCCAGCGTTGCTTCTGCTCCTCGCTGCCGTAGCGCCAGATGGCGTACATGGCGAGCGAGCCCTGCACCGAGACCAGGGAACGGAGGCCGGAGTCACCGGCTTCCAGCTCCTGGCAGGCCAGCCCGTAGGCGACAGCGGACGCGCCGGCGCAGCCGTAGCCGGTCAGGTGCATGCCGAGCAGTCCCAGCTTGCCGAACTCGCGGGCCAGGTCCCGGGCCGGCACCTGGCCGTCCTCGTACCAGTCGGCGACGTGCGGTCGCACCCGGTCGTCGACGAGCTGGCGGACGACGTCGCGGATCTGCCGCTCCTCCGCGCTGAGCGACAGGTCCAGGTCGAGCAGGTCGAGCGGAGCGGTCATGGACGCCACCTTAACGAAGGTTCAGCGCGTGAGAGAAGGGCTCGTCACTCGATCGGTCCCGAGAGCACCAGCACCCGCGCGTGGATCTGGTTGCGCTGTTGCAGGGCGGCGCGCAACGCCCGGTGCAGCCCGTCCTCCAGGTAGAGCCCGCCGTTCCACTGCACGACATGCGGGAAGAGGTCACCGTAGAAGGTGGAATCCTCGGCGAGGAGCTTGTCCAGCGCCAGCTCGCGCTTGGTGGTGATCATCTGATCCAGGCGCAGCGGACGGGGCGGGATCTCCGCCCACTGCTTCAGGGTCAGGTTGTGCTCCGGGTAGGGACGCCCGTCCCGGACCGCTCTGAAGATCACGACGGCACGCTCCCCTCCCCGTGGCCGGGCCGACCGACAGCGCCGAGCCGGGCCGCGGCGGGCACCGCGCGGCGCGGCACCGATGACCGTGCCAGCCTAGCCGCCCAGCGCTCGCTGCGTTCTGCTCCCTGATGTCAGTTTCGCTATCGCTCGTCCGATCCTCAACCGGACGAACGGGACGTCCCGCTCAGCTCCACCTGCCGCGCCGCACAACCTCGTCCACTCCACGACGCCCACGGCGCAGCGACGGTGACCGATGGTCGGGTGCCCGGTAACCGATTGTGACGGCACCGATGGGTTGGTACTCCGCAGGCACGCCGAACGCCTCCCGGTAACTGGCCAGCCGCTGCGCCGCGATGCCGAAGAAACAGGCTCCCAACCCCTCGTCCACGGCGGTGAGCAGCATCAGCAACGCGGCGAAGCCGGTGTCCACGTGCCAGTACGGCACCGGCCACCGGTCGGTGGACCGGTCCGTCCAACCCTTGTCCGGCTCGGCGTAGCGCCGCAGGTAGGCCGACTCGTTGGCGTGCGGCACCACGATGAGCGGCGCCCGGCGCATCCCGGCCAGCCAGCGCTCCCGTCCACCGCCGTCCGGGGTGGTGGCCGCCCAGAACCGCTCCCGGTCGGCCGGCTCCTCCAGCACCAGGAAACCCCAACCCTGGGCGAACCCCGCCGACGGGGCGCGGATCGCATGGTCGAGCAGCCGTTCCACCACGTCGGGCGGGACCGGGCGGTCCGGGTCGTAGTTGCGCACCATCCGCCGACGCCGGACGACCTCGGCGAACTCCATCAGGCCCCGGGCCGGATGCCCCAGGCACCCCGCCAGGTCGTACCGGGCTTGAGCGAGAGCAGGTCCCTACCCGACCGGAACGCGTCCGGAGGGCAGGTCATCGGCTCGATCGCCACCGAGCGGCGGTGCCGCACACCGGTGAGCGCGTCCCCGGTGAACACCTGCCACCAGCCGAACTCCGCATCCGCCCAGATGTGCACACCAGTCGAACCGCCCGGGGCGGACAGGCTCACCGACGAGCCACCGTCGGCGTCGCGGATCACCTCGCCGAAGCACAGGTCCAGCTCGGCGGCACCGATCCGGCGCGGGCTGGTCCAGTCGAACTCGGTGCCGGCCACCGGCGTGGCACCGATCGGCAGCAACCGGCCGTCGACGAGCATCCGGGTCCGGGTCGGCAGCCGCATGACCAGGTCGTCGACCGCGACGCCCGGCAGTTGCAGGTACGGGTGCACGGAGAAACCGAACGGCGCCGCCTCGCCACCGATGTTTGTCACCTCGTGCTCGGCGCGCAGCCCGTCCGCGTCGACGCTCCACCGGCTGAGCAGCCGCAACGGCCACGGGTAGCCAGGCTGCGGCGGCAGGTCGTAGCCGAGGGTCACGGCGGCCTCCGACTGCTCCAACAGACGCCACGGCACCCAGTTGACCAGGCCGTGGATCGCCACGTGCCGCTCCGGCTCGGTCAGCGGGAGCTGGTGCGTCCGCTCGCCGAACGGGTAGCGGCCATCGCGGATCCGGTTCGGCCAGGGCGCCAGCACCTGCCCGGCGCAGCCGGGGCAGACCTCGTCGGTCTGGTAACCGTCGACCAGGTCGACACCGTCGTGCCGGTACGTCCGGAGCCCACCACCCACCTCCACGATGACAGCCTCGTGGCCGGCGGCGGAGATGGTCCACTGGGCGCCGGAGAACGCGCGCTGCTCGGGGCTTTCCATGTCGGCGACCCTAACCGGTCACGTCCGGCCGCCGCTCGACGCCGCCGCCCGGTAGCGCACCAGTGCCGGGAACGCGACCGCGAGCACCACGACGAGCACCGCCGAGGCGAGTCCGCCGGCCACCCAGGCCACCCCGCCGCCGAACCCGGCGGCCATCGTGCCGGCCCGCAGATCGCCAAGCCGCGGACCACCGGCCACCACTACCGTGTTGACGCCCTGGAGCCGGCCACGCATCCGGTCCGGTGCGTAGACCAGCATCATCGACTGGCGCAGCACCGCGCTGACCAGGTCGGCGGCCCCGGCCACGGCGAGCAGGAGGACCATCAGCCAGAGCCTGTGGGCGAGCCCGGCCGCGGCGATCGCGACTCCCCAGGCGACCACCGCGACCACCAGGCCGAGGCCCTGCCGGCGGAGCCGGCCGATCCAGCCGGAGGTCAGCCCACCGATCATCGAGCCGATCGCGATGGCGCTGTAGAGCAGGCCGACAGCTCCACCGCCACCGAACCTGTCGTGGGCGATCTCCGGGAAGAGTGCCCGCGGCATGGCGAGGATCATCGCGATCAGGTCCACCCCGAAGGACAGCAGCAGCACCGGCGTGGTGGCCAGGTACCGGAATCCGTCGACCACGCTGGCCAGGCCGGCGCGCCGGGGCTCACCGTCGGCGGTCGGCTCGGGCGGCAGCGCGGGCAGTCGCAGCCCCGCCCAGAGCATCGCGGTGAACAGCACCGCGTCCACCCCGTACGCGATGGGCAGCACGACTGTGGTGTCCGCCGAGGCGGAGAGGATCAGGCCGGCGGCGAGCGGGCCGGCGACCGCGGCGGCGGTGAAGGTCGTGTAGTTCAGGGTGCTGGCGGCCGGCACCAGGTCGTCCGGCACCAACCGGGGCAGCATGGCGCTGCGGGCCGGCGAGGTGATCGCGAACGCCACCGACTGCAACGCCATCAACGCCAGCAGCAGCACCGGGCTGCCCACGTTCAGCAGGGCCTGGACCAGCAGCCCGAGGGTCGACGCCCAGAGCAGGACCGAGCCGCCGAGCAGCACGGCACGACGGTCGTGGGCGTCGGCGACAGCGCCACCCCAGAGCCCGAAGATCAGCAACGGTACGAAGGCCGCCACGCCCAGCAGACCCACCCAGAACGAGTCCCGGGTCAGGGCGTACATCTCCACCGGAACGGCGACGGCCGTAAATTGGAATCCGAACATCGCCACGGTGTTGCCGAGCCAGAGCCGCCGGTACGCGGGCACCCGCAGCGGACGTACGTCGATCGCCCAGCGACGCGCCCCGCGCGGCCCGGCCTCCTGCACACCCGTCACGGCGCCAACCGCTCGACGATCCAGCCACCCTCGTCGAGGTGACGGAAGCGGAGCCGGTCGTGCAACCGACCGGCCCGACCCTGCCAGAACTCCACCGAGTCGGGTCGGACCCGAAATCCGCCCCAGTGCGGCGGGATCGGGATCTCCGCCTCGCCGTCGAACCGCTCGGCCACCTCCCGGTAGCGCTCCTCCAGCGCCGCCCGGTCCGGCACCACCTGCGACTGCGGGCTGGCCCAGGCACCCAGTTGGGAGCCGCGCGGCCGGCTGGCGAAGTACGCGGCGCTCGTCGCGCGGTCGACCGGCACGACCCGCCCGGCGACCACCACCTGCCGCTGCATGGGAAACCACGGGAAGACCAGGCTGGCGTACGGGTTGTCGGACGCCTCGACGCCCTTGCGGGACAGGTGGTTGGTGTAGAAGACGAAGCCGTCCGGGTCGTACCCCTTGAGCAGCACCGTCCGACCGCTCGGCCGGCCGGCGGAGTCCGCGGTGCCCACCACCATCGCGTTCACCTCGGGTAGCCCGAAGGCCACCGCGTCGGCGAACCAGCTGTCGAACTGCGTGTGCCAGTCGGCGGCCAGGTCGGCTTCGGTCAGGCCCAGGTCCGCGGCGTACTCGTTACGCATCGCGGCCGGGGCGGGTGTGTCGCCCGTCACTTCCCCACTCCTTCTCGGCAGGTCCGCCGGCACCCTCCCGCGCTGGCCAGCCCGCACCGCCCAGTCTCACCGAGTCCGGCGGAGAATGCGCGTCCGGGGATGTCGCGTGCAGCACAGTCGCCGTGGGTCGCGTATCCGGTTACTCAGCAGGCAAGATGTTCCGAACACATCCCTGAGGGTCGCCTAGGGCGCTCGGCCGACCGGGCCGGATGAGCCGACCGGGCGCACCGACCAGATCCAGGAGAGCGACATGGCCGACTTCAAACCCGGGCTGGAGGGCGTCGTAGCCTTCGAGACCGAGATCGCCGAACCCGACCGCGAGGGTGGCGCGCTGCGCTACCGCGGGGTCGACATCGAGGATCTGATCGGTCAGGTCTCGTTCGGCAACGTGTGGGCGCTGCTTGTTGACGGCCGGTTCGGGCCGGGTCTGCCCCCGGCGGAGCCGTTCCCGGTGCCTGTGCACTCCGGTGACATCCGGGTCGACGTGCAGTCGGCGGTCGCCATGCTCGCCCCGTACTGGGGGCTCAGCCAACTGCTTGACATCTCCGACGAGCAGGCCCGCGAGGACCTCGCCCGGGTTTCGGTGACCGCGCTCTCCTTCGTCGCCCAGTCCGCCCGAGGGCTCGGCCTGCCGGCGGTGCCACAGAAGGAGATCGACAAGGCGCAGACCATCGTCGAGCGGTTCATGAAGCGTTGGCGCGGCGAGCCCGACCCGCGCCACGTCAAGGCCGTCGACGCGTACTTCATCTCGGCCGCCGAGCACGGCCTGAACGCCTCCACCTTCACCGCCCGCATCGTCGCCTCCACCGGAGCGGACGCGGCGGCCTGCATCTCCTCCGGCATCGGCGCCCTCTCCGGCCCGCTGCACGGCGGCGCGCCGTCCCGGGTGCTCAGCATGCTGGAGGCGGTGGAGCGCAGCGGCGACGCGGAGGGCTACGTCAAGGGCGTGCTCGATCGCGGCGAGCGGCTGATGGGCTTCGGCCACCGCGTCTACCGGGCCGAGGACCCGCGCGCCCGGGTGCTCCGCCGCACGGCCAAGGAGTTGAGCGCGCCGCGCTTCGAGATCGCCGAGGCGCTGGAGAAGGCCGCGCTCGCCGAGTTGCAGGCCCGCCGCCCGGACCGGGTGCTGGCCACCAACGTCGAGTTCTGGTCGGCCGTCGTACTGGACTTCGCCGAGGTGCCGGCGCATATGTTCACCTCGATGTTCACCTGCGCGCGGATGGGCGGTTGGAGCGCGCACATCCTGGAGCAGAAGCGCCTGCAGCGGCTTGTCCGCCCGGCCGCCCGCTACGTCGGCCCGGAGGCCCGCAAGCCGTCCGGCGTCGAAGGCTGGGCCGCCATCCCGCACGGCGTCTGACCGGTTGAGAAGGGGCCCCTCCGCTACGTCCGGCGTAGCGGAGGGGCCCTTTCGCACGTCAGCCGAGCGGTCGCCGTCGAGGTGTGGCGAAGGACTCAGCCCGGCCCGCGGGGGCCCGGCTTCCACCGATGGGTCCGAGTGCGAGGATGAGGGCCGGCAGTGTCGCCGGGCCCGCCCTCGCCCTTGCGGAAGGATCTTCAAGACCGTGGCTGACGCACCGACCATCCGGATTCCCGATGACATCAAGCCCGCCGACGGACGCTTCGGCTGCGGCCCGTCCAAGGTCCGCCCCGCGGCGGTGTCCGCCCTCGCCGAGGTCGCCACCAGCTACCTGGGCACCTCGCACCGGCAGAAGACGGTCCGCGACCAGGTGGCCCGGCTGCGCTCCGGCATCGCCGAGTTCTTCTCGCTGCCCGAGGGTTACGAGGTAGTGATCGGCAACGGTGGCACCACCGCGTTCTGGGAGGTCGCCACCTTCGGCCTGGTGCGCGACCGGGCCCAGTTCGCCAGCTTCGGCGAGTTCGGCGCCAAGTTCGCCAAGTCGGTGAAGGACGCGCCGTTCCTCGGTGAGCCGACCGTTCGCAAGGCCGAGGCCGGCAGCGCGCCGACCCTGGTCGCCGAGTCCGGCGTGGACGCGTACGCGACTCCGCAGAACGAGACGTCGACCGGCGTGGCCGTCCCGATCAGCCGGGTGGCCGGTGCGGACGAGGGCGCGTTGCTGCTTGTCGACGCGACCTCCGGCGCGGGTGGCCTGGAGGTCAACGTCGGCGAGACCGACGTCTACTACTTCGCTCCGCAGAAGTGCTTCGGCTCCGACGGCGGTCTCTGGCTGGCCCTGATGTCACCGGCCGCGCTGGATCGCGCCGCCGAGATCAAGGCGTCCGGGCGCTACATCCCCGCCTTCCTCGACCTGGTCACCGCGATCGACAACTCGCGGTTGGAGCAGACCTACAACACCCCGGCGCTGGCCACCATCTTCCTGGCCGCCGAGCAGACCGACTGGATGAACGCGCAGGGCGGCCTCGCCTGGGCGGCCAAGCGCACCGCCGAGAGCGCCGCCACGGTGTACGGCTGGGCGGAACGGTCCAGCGTGGCCAGCCCGTTCGTCGGCGACCCGGCGCTGCGTTCCAACGTGGTCGCCACGATCGACTTCGCCGACGGGGTGGACGCCACCGCGATCGCCAAGGCGCTGCGCGCCAACGGCATCGTGGACACCGAGCCATACCGCAAGCTCGGTCGCAACCAACTGCGGGTGGCGCTGTTCCCGGCCGTCGAGCCGACGGATGTCGAGGCGTTGACCGCGTCCATCGACTACGTCATCGAGCGACTCTGACGTTCGTCACGGTCGGTGTTCGTTGGGGCCTCCACGGACACCGACCGTGATCATCGTTGCAGCTCAGTCGCGACATGCGGGGTGTCGCTTCCCCCACCCCGAGACAGATGCGCGTACGGTGGTCCGAGACGCCTGGGTGGCCGACTCGTGGCGTGCGGCCAGCGAAGCGGGACGGAGGCAACGCTATGCGCCCAGTACGCTTCGTCGCCCTCTCCGAGGACGGGCAGGCGCTGGTGCTCGCCGACGAGGTCGGGCGACTCCTCGCCCTGCCGATTGACGAGCGCATCGCCGGCGTGATGCATCCTGAGCCGGGTGCACCGCCGCTCGCGGTGGCACCAAGCACAGTCGACCCGATTCCCTCACTGTCTCCCCGGGACATCCAGGCCCGTATCCGCTCCGGTGAGTCCGCCGAGGACGTCGCCCGGATCGCCGGCGTGCCGGTCGACCGGGTGCTGCGCTACGCCGGCCCGGTGCTCCAGGAACGGGCGATGCTCGCCCAGCATGCCCGTCGGACGCGCCTCAAGGGAGCGGAGAAGCCCACCCCGCTCGCCGAGGTGGTAAACGGTCGGCTGAGCCAGCACGGCATCGACACCGAGAAGATCTCCTGGGACGCCTACCGGCGGGACGACGGCACCTGGCGGATCCTCGCCACCTGGCCGTCTGGCAAGGCCACCGCACAGGCCATCTGGGACATGGACAAGGCCCGGCAGGTGGTCACGCCGCACGACGACATGGCGCAATATCTGTGCGCCGAGCGGCCCACGCCGATCCTCGGCCAGGAGCCGGCGCCGGAGCGGAGCGGGCACGGCCTGCCCGGTCCCTCGCGCGGCGAGCCGAGCCGTGGTGGGCACGGGTTGCCGGCGGCGTCCGAGCACCCGCGCGCTGGCCGGGACCCGATCCGGGCCGGACGGGACGCGCTGCTCGCCTCCCTGGACCGCCCGCTCGGCGCCTCGTCGGGTCGTGGCCTCGAGCCGCGTACCCCGGCTGCTCTTGCCGGTTCGGACGCGCCTCGGCAGCGGCCGGTCGGCGGGGGTGCGGCCGCGCTGCTCGGCGGCGGCCAGGGGTCGGCTTTCGACGACGACTCGGACGCGCCCAAGGAGGTGCCGGTCGTGCCGTCGCTGGCGGTGCTGCGGCCCCGCCGCACGGGCGCGGCGGCAGCCGCCGGTGGTGAGTCCACCGATGCCAACGGCAAGCCGCGCAAGCGCCTGCCGAGCTGGGACGACGTGCTCTTCGGCAGCGGGCCGGCGGCGCGCGAGTCTTCCTGACGCGTCGCGTTGGCGGGTGGCGGTTCGCCACCCGCCACCCGCCACCCGCCGACGCGGAACGCGTGGACCTCACCGAGGGTCTTCAGCGTCCCCGCGGTCGAGGCCGGCGACCTCGCGTACGGCCTTGGCGACGGCCGGGAAGTCCTTCTTGAGGATCGCACCGTGGTTGCTGGCGACCTTCGCGGCGATCTGGATGTGCGGGTTGCGGACGGTCGCCGCGTCGAGGCTGGCACGGATCTTCTCCTGCTCGTCACCGCGACTTCCGAGGGACGTGCCGGAGGCGACGACGTACCGCACCGGGACGGTGATGCCGTCCAGCACGGGGCCCAACTCGCGCTCACGGGAGAGTCTGCCCAGCTCGATGTTGCTGTCCGCCATCTGTTCGGCATTCATTCGCGGGGTCAGACCGGTTGGGCGCAGCAGCGGCATGAACACGTTCATCCGTCGGAACATCTTCCGGATCCGCTGCTCCATGGCCTCGTCGAGCCAGTCGTGCGGGAACGCGCCGTCGACCAGGACCGCACCGAGAGCGCGGTCCGGGTTCCGGTTGGCCCAGTGTGCCCCGACCACCGCCCCGTAGGACCAGCCCACCACCACCGCGCGGTCCACCTTCCGGGCGGCGAGGACGGCGTCGACGTCGCGGACGGCCGCCTCGAAGGAGTAGTCCGCTGAGCGCTTCGACTTCCTGCCGCGAGCCCGCTCGTCGTAGGTGATGTGCCGCCAACCGGTGCCCAGTTCGGCGATGACTCGACGCCAGTATCCCTGGGTGGCGAACTGGCCGTTGAGGTAGAGCACGGGGACACCGGGGCCGCCGGTGTCGGTGACGGCCAGTGCGGTGTCGTCGACCGGCACCATGCCGGTCCACGTCGAGCTGGTCGCGGGAGCGTTGTTCATCGTCATGTCTCCACCTTTGGTCGCGTCGGGGGTCTGTCGGGATCAGAGGCTGCGGGCGGTGATGTCGCCGTGGGAGGTGGTGGCGCGGATGTCGAGTGCGGGGGTGCCGTCGTTCTTGAGGGCGTTGCTGACCCGGCCGTGGCCGGTGCCGGCGTCCAGCGCGGCCGAGACGCCAGCGGCGGCGGCGACCGAGATGTCGCCGGACTGAGTCGTCAGCAGGACGGTGCCGTGGACGGCTTCGGCGATCCGGATGTCGCCCCTGGTGGTGCTGATCTCCGCGGGGCCGGTGAGCCGGCCGACCTCGACGTCGCCGTCGATCGCGGTGAGGCGGACGCTCGCCGCCTCATCGATCTTGATCTGGCGGTACGCGCCGTCGAAGGTGATGTCGCCGAGGCGTCCGACACCCCGCAGCTCGGCGCTGGCGGCCTTGGCGTCGATGCGGGAGCCGGCGGGCAGTCGGACTGTCACCTGCAGGGATCCGGAGGGACCGACGAGCGGGTTGCCGGGGGTTGCGGCCGTGATCCGCAGGACGCCGTCGGCGTACGTGACGGTGGTCGCCTCGGCGGCCCTGGTGTCGCGGCTCCTGGCCGGATTGGTGGGCAGGATCTCGACGGTGGTGTCGGCGCGGTCCGCGGCGATGAGCTGGATACGCCCGGCGGGGATGTTCAGGATGGCGGAGATCGGGGCGGGGGTGTCGAACGTCTTCATCAGGCTCTCCGGTGCTCGTGCGTTGTTTCTGATACCGGAAAAGCTACGTTGCGTTCCAAGTCACGGCAACAAGCTTGTTGCGTCCAAGACGCACTTTCCCAGCTCAACACATAGATATCATTGCAACAGGATGTCGCCTAACGCAACGATCACCGTCGCGGCTGTTGCAATGGGTAAGAAGTGAACGCTATGGTGAAGGGGCCACGAGGTCGCCACGACGGATCACCAGGGAGATCAGATGCCAGGAGGCCGGCTCACCCAGCAGGAACGCCAGCAGATTGCGCTGGGGCTTGTCGACAGCCTCCCCTACGCGGAGATCGCCCGACGTCTCGACCGACCCACCTCGACGATCACCCGCGAGGTGATGCGCAACGGCGGCCCCATGGGTTACCGCGCCGACCTGGCCCACCGCGCCACCGAACGCCGCGCCCACCGGCGCAGGCCAGCCTCGTCCCGTCCGACGGAATCGGTCCTCCCGCAGCACGGACGCGACGCCGAGGCCGTTGCCGAATACGAGGAGACGTTCACCACCGTCCTCATGGCGTCGGGTCTGACCAAGATGGCGGCCCGCGTGTTGACCTGCCTCTTCACCACCGACGCGGGCAGCCTCACCGCGTCCGAGCTCACCCAGCGCCTCCAGGTCAGCCCCGCGTCCATCTCCAAGGCGATCACCTTCCTGGAGGGCCAGAGCCTGGTCCGCCGCGAACGCGACGAACGCCGCCGCGACCGCTACGTCGTCGACAACGAGCTCTTCTACCAGGCCACGATCGCCGGCGCCCGGTCCAACGACCAGCTCGTCGCCATCGCACGGCAGGGCGTCTCCCTGCTCGGCCCGGACACCCCCGCCGCGGCCCGCCTGGAGAACATCGCCCGCTTCCTCGACTTCATCAGCGAGAGCATCATCCGCGCTGCCGAACAGGCCCGCGAAGTCCTCCACATCAGATCCGCGGCGGCCGCCGCCCAACCGATCCCGGACCAGGGACAGGCGCCCACGGAGGTCGTCCCGCCGACGGCACCGGGTCAGAGCGGCCAGGCGGCGAGCCGGTCGTAGCGCGGGTAGACCGCGACGAAGAGGCGCAACCGTCGCTCAGCGGTGCCGTTGCCGGTGCCCGGCCCTCGCCGCCGGCAGGGTCAGGCCGGCAGCGTGCAGCACCCCCTCCACCCGGACCCGCTCGATCTCCTGGTCGACGCCCGCCAACTCGGCGAGGTGTTCGGTGATGCCGAGAGCGCGGCAGGCCAGCCGGAGCCGGTCGTCGTACGCCTGCAGGAGCGCTGCATGCCAGACCATCGACCGACCGGTGCCGCCGAGCCGCTGCCCGCCGAGGCGGCGCAGGTCGGCGGCGAGCTGCTCCAGGGGTCGACGGTCGGCCCGGTCGAACCCGCTGAGGTCGATGTCGCGGGTCAACGCGTCGGCCTCGACGGCCCGGTCCAGACGGGCGATGGTGCGCTTCTCCCGTCTACGCTCCCGCCATTCGGACCAGCCGCAGACGACCCGGTCGAGGATCTCGTCATAGCAGAAGAGCAGGGCGAATGCTGCCGGAAGGCTGGCGACGGCAAGGAACGCCAGGGCCAGCATCAGCGCGCTTCCGACTCCCACATATCGACGCTAAGCCCCGTCGTGCCGGCCCGCCAGCGATTTGGCCGCATCCGCACGATCCGCTCAACGCGACGCGGCCCGAGCGCCGGGTCAAACCTCAGCAGTCGGTGGAGGTCACGTAGAAGCGGGGCATCGGGAGCACCCGGAAACGCAGCCGGGCACCGGAGTGGCGTAGCTGCCAGGTGAGGGCGATCACCGCGGCGGCCAGCGAGATGAGCCCGCCCATCCAGATGCTGGCTCCGGCACCGTAGTGCTCCGCGACCCAGCCGATCAGCGGCGCGCCGACCGGGTTGGTGCCCAGGAACACCAGCACCCACAGGGCCATCACCCGCCCCCGGAAGGCTGCGTCGACGCCCATCTGGATCCGCTGGTTGGCGGCTTGGGCGAAGAAGACCATGCAGAAGCCGGTCGGCACCAGCAGCACCACGACCAGCCAGTACGCCGACGCGAGGCCGACCAGGGTGCCAAAGCTGGCACAGGCGATCGCGGCGCCGAGCACCAGCCAGACCGACGGGCGGCTACGCCGGCCGGTGCCGCTGAGTGCGCCGCCGAGAGCGCCGACGGCCAGCGCCGTGCTGAACAGGCCGAAGGACGCCGCACCGGTGTGGAAGACCGTCTTCGCCAACGCGGCCAGGGTGAGCTGGAAGTTGAACAGTGACATGCCGATCACCGACATGATCGCCATCGGCAGCAGCAGGTCGGGGCGGCGCCACACGTACCGCAGGCCGTCGACGACCCGGGCGGACGCCCGTTCGTCGCGCGGCAGCAGGGCGTCGCGCTGCAGCTCGGCCGTCCGCATCCGGACGACGTTGACCAGGGGCGCGATGGAGCTGACGGCGGTGAAGAGGAAGACCGGGCCGACGTCGAACGCGGCGATGGCCAGGCCGGCGACGGCCGGACCTACGATCCGGGCCGAGTTGAACACGGCGGCGTTCAGCGACAGCGCGTTGGGCAGCAGGGGCGTGCCGACGAGCTCGGAGACGAACGCCTGGCGGACCGGGGTCTCCACGGCGTTGGCCGTGCCGAGCAGGGCCGCGAAGGCGAAGACGTGCCAGAGCTGCACCAGGTCGGTGAGGACCAGCAGGGACATGCCGAGCGCCAGCACGCTCCAGAAGGCGTTGGCGGCGAAGAGCAGCACCCGCTTGTCGTACCGGTCGGCCAGCCGGCCGGAGAGCAGGGTGAGCAGGAGCACCGGAGTGAACTGGCAGGCGGTGACCACGCCGAGCGCGGTGGCCGAATTGTTGGAGAGGTCGAGGACGAGCCAGTCCTGGGCGATGAACATCATCCAGACGCCGATCAGCTTGATCAGCTGCCCGGATGCGAAAAGGCGGTAGTTGCGAACCTGTAGGGACTGGAACATCGTGCTCAGCTTGGCCTGCACTCTTGGTGCGCCTCCTTGGACGTACGCGTCATCGACAGGTGACGGCACGGCCCGGTGGGGCTGGGTGCGGCTCAGGCGCGAGCGAGCTGCTGAAGAATCTCGGCGGCCCTCTGCAGGGTCTCCCGTTCGTCCTCGTCGAGCGCGGCCAGCCGGTGGGCCAGCCACTCGTCGCGGGCCCGCTCGAACTGGTCGAGCACGGCGTGCCCTCCCTCGGTCGCCGCGAGGATGACCTGCCGGCCGTCGGTCGGATGGGGTGTCCGCCGCACGAGGCCGCGGTCCTCCAACTTCCCGACGATCTTGGTCATCGTCGGTGGCTGCACCCGCTCGATGTCGGCCAGTTCCCGAGGGGTCATCGTGCCCGCCAGCCGCAGGCTGGTGAGCGCGGAGACCTGGGTGACCGTGAGGTCGCCGACCGGTCGGGCCTGGCGGACCCGCCGGTTGAGTCGAGTTATCGCATCACGCAACTGGGGGGCCAGCTGCGCCGGTGGCACGCGTTTCGCCGTCACCGTCCGCTCCGTCACAGTAGTTAGCTTAACTAATGAGCATGGCTAACGACATTGGTTATGACCAGGCTCACGAGGACGTTAACGCTGCTCCGGGCGGGGAATCCGGTTCGACTCCCCGCCCGGACGTGCGTCAGAGCACCAGCGACTCGATGGGCCCACGCAGGAAGTACAGCACGAACAGCGCGGCCACCCCGTACAGCAACGGGTGGACCTCCCGGGCCTTACCCCGCGCCACCTTGAGCACCACGAAGGTGATCAGGCCGGCACCGATCCCGTTGGAGATGGAGTAGGTGAACGGCATCAGCACGATCGTGAGGAACGCCGGGATGGCGATCTCGTAGTCCGACCAGTCGATCGTCCGGACCGCTGTCATCATCAGGAAACCGACAACCACCAGGGCCGTCGAGGCCGCCTCGAACGGCACGATCACCACCAGCGGCGCGAGGAACATCGCCAGCAGGAAAAGCACCCCGGTGACCAGGTTGGCCACGCCGGTCCGGGCGCCCTCCGCGACACCGGCAGCACTCTCGATGTACGACGTGTTGCTGGAGGTGCTGGCCGCACCGCCGGCCGCCGCGGCGATCGAGTCGACGAGCAGGATCTCCTTGGCCCGCGGCGGAGTGCCCTGCTCGTCGAGCAGGCCGCCTTCCTGGCCCACCGCCACCATCGTGCCCATGGTGTCGAAGAAGTCGGTGATCAGCAGCGTGAAGACGAACATCAGCACGACCACCCAGCCGGCCCGCCCCCACGAGTCGAGCACGTTGAACTTGCCGAGCAGCGACAGGTCCGGCAGGTCGACCACCGTCTTCGGCAACTCCGGCACGTTCAGCGCCCAGCCCTTCGGGTTGGGCTTCCCGTCCACGAACGACGGGCCGATGTTGCCGACCGCCTCCACGATCACCGCCAGCACGGTGGAGGCGAGGATGCCGATCAGGATCGCGCCCTTCACCCGGCGCACCACGAGCACCAGGGTGATCAGCAGGCCCACCACGAAGACCAGCAGCGGCCAGCTCGCCAGCTTGCCGCCGATGCCCAGGCCGACCGGGACGGTGGTGTTGGCGTCGTCCGGGAGCCGCCGGACGAAACCGGCGTCCACCAGACCGATGATGGTCAGGAACAGACCGATACCCACCCCGATCGCGGTCTTCAGCTGCGTCGGCACCGAGCGGAACACCGCGGTCCGCAGACCGGTCAACACCAGCACCGCGATGATCACACCTTCGATCACCACCAGGCCCATCGCGTCCGCCCAGGTCATCTCCGGAGCGATCTCGTACGCGACAAGCGCGTTGACACCCAGACCGGCGGCGAGCGCCAGCGGGAATCGGCCGACCACACCCATCAGGATCGTCATCAGGCCGGCGACCAACGCGGTAGCGGCAGCCAGCGCGGGAATCGGCAGGGTCTTGCCGTCAGCGTCGACGGCACCACCCAGAATCAGGGGGTTGAGCACCACGATGTACGCCATCGTGAAGAAGGTCGCCAGGCCGCCGCGTACCTCACGACCCATCGTCGAGCCACGGGCGGAGATCTCAAAGAACCGGTCGAAGCCGTTACGCGGGTGAGCGGGGTTGGGAGGTGTGCCGGTCTCGGGCGGCGCTACTGCCATCAGGTCCTCGCAGGTGATCTTCCGGTTGTCGCGCGCATCGTCCCAGATCACGAGCGGGCAGGGGAAGTGGATCGCGTACGCTTGCCGAATGCCGACCGAGCAGCCACCGCGGCCCGCACCACTGGACCCGCCGATGGTGCCGTTCGCTCTCGCCGGCTTGGCCGCCTGGGCGGTTGCCGGGCTGGTCCTGCTGATCTTCTTCCGGGGCTGGCTGACCGACCACCATCACCAGAACTGGCTCTGGACCTGCCTCGCCGGTTTCCTGTGGGGCTTCCCCGGCCTCGCCGTGATGCTGCGGCACGACGCCAACCGCCGCCGCCGCCGCGCAAGCTGACCTGGTCACCGCACCCGGGCCACCCCGGCGCGAACGGTCAGGAGTGCCCGTACGGCTCCGCCGGCTCGGCCACGTCCACCGAGCCCGGGGCGCGACTGACCGACATGGCCTCCACCGCGCTGTCGTCGTACACCGTCGGTAGCTCTTCGACAGCGGTCTCGGCCACCTCGATCAGCGTCTCGGAGTGCGCGCCGCAACCGTGATCGGCACTCACCACCCGGCCGTCGTCGGGCGCGTAGAAGTTGCCACAGGCCCCGAACGCCTGCCGCATAGCACCCGCCAGCGGCAGGTAGAACCCGCAGGTGCCGCAACGGGCAACTGCCGGTGCGGCGGTGGAGATGGGCGCGGCGGGGCCGTGGTCGCCGTCATACCAGCGCTGCGCCGCCTCGATGCGGCCCTCGCGGGAGAGCACGCGCGCCCGACCGAGGCCCAGCTCCCACGCGGTCTCCTCGACCGCCGGGTCGTCGGAGAGCAGGTAACCGGGGGCCAGCCGGTCGTCGTCCGGCGAGGTCGGCAGCAGATCGCCCGGACCCAGATCACCCGGCTTGAGCCGCTCCTGCCAGGGCAGCCAGCCGGGTGCCATCAGCGCGTCCGGGCCGGGCAGCAACACCGTCTCGCAGATGGTCACCGTCTTGCTGCGCGACACCCGGGTGACGGTGACCGCCCACCGCCAGCCGCGATAGCCGCCGAGGAGGCACTCGAAGTAGTGGGTGACCAGGCGTTCGCCCTCGGCCACGACCTGCAGGTGGTCGCCGACATCGTCGGCGTCGACCTCGGTGATGCCGGCGCGGGCCACCTCGACGGCGGCGGCGCAGACCTGGTCGAGACGGGCGGCACGGGTGGAGACAGGCCTGGTCACCTAACCATTGTTCCCCATGCGCCCCGCAGGGGTGACAGGGACTCCCGGGGAACCTTTCCCCGCGGTGGTGCGGCGTACCCGGATCAGATGGGCGAGGATGGTGCACATGCCGTCGTACTCCCGCTCCGGGCGATCCGTCCTCGGGCGAACCGTCGGCACCGGCATTCGCGCCATTCGCCTGCTGCTGCGTGGTTCGGTGGGCAGCGGCCGGTGGGTGACCCGGCGGGCCGGTCGGGCCCGCGCCCGGGGCGCCGGCGGCGAGGTCGGCATGGTTCGCCTGTTCGACCTGCACGCGGTCTCCTGCGCCGGTGACACGCTGATCGCCATCGGCCTGGCCGGGACGATCTTCTTCAACGTGCCGCTGGGCGAGGCCCGCAGTAAGGTCGCGCTCTACCTGCTGGTGACCATGGTGCCGTTCGCCATGCTCGCCCCGGTGGTGGGCCCGCTGTTGGACCACTTCCGGCACGGCCGGCGCTACGCCCTGGCCGCCACGATGCTCGGCCGCGCGTTCCTGGCCTGGTTGATCTCCGACTACATCCACGGCTTCGGGCTCTATCCGGCCGCGTTCGGGGTGCTCGCCCTGTCCCGGGCGTACGGTGTGGCCCGGTCCGCGGCAGTGCCCCGGTTGTTGCCGGAGGGGCTCGGCCTCTCCCAGGTGGGTGCCCGAGCCAGCGTCTACGGCACTGTCGCGGGCACGCTGGTGGCGCCGATCGGGTTGGCCGCGTTCTGGTTCGGCCCGCAGTGGCCGCTGCGCGTCGCGTCGGTGATCTTCCTGATCGGCATGGTGATCTCGCTGCGGTTGCCACCGAAGGCCGATTCGGAACCACCGGAGCGGGTCCCCCGGCCACTGCGGGCCCTGGGCCGCCGCCGGGGCGATCGGCCGCTGGGCCGAGGTCGTCCCGCGGGTCGCCTGGTGATCGCGTCGCTGATCGGTGCCGCGACGCTACGAGCGGTGTACGGCTTCCTGCTGCTCTTCCTCGCCTTCGCGATCAAGAAGGGCGACCTGACCACTGTCGCGTTCGGCCGGGATCTGGGCGCCGAGTGGGCGTTGGGTCTGGTCGGCGGGGCGCTCGCGGTCGGCACCTTCCTGGCCACCGCCGTCGGCACCCGGCTGCGCATCCACCGGCCGACCGCCATCCAGTCCAGCAGCATGATCATCGTGGCGGGAGTGGCGGTGCTCACCGTCATCCAGTTCTCGCTGGTGATGGTCGCCCTGCTCTGCCTGGTCGCGGCGTTGGTCAGCGGGATTTCGAAGCTGGCCGTGGACGCCTCCATCCAGGAGCGCATCCCGGAACGGCTGCGAGCGAGTTCCTTCGCCCACTCGGAGACGGTGCTGATGCTCGCCTTCGTCGCCGGCGGCGGGCTCGGGCTGGTGCCGTTCGACGGCCGGATGGGCATCGCGGTGGCCGCCGGTGTGGGCATCCTGGCCGCGATCCGGGGTGTGCTGATCGCCGCCCGGCTGCGCGGCGAGAAGCTGGCCGGCCGACCGCTCGGCGACGACGAGCTGACCGAGGACGAGCCGGCGGACGAGCCCGGCGACTCCGCGCCCACCTCGCCGGCACCGGCGCAGAGCAGCTCCCCACCGTACGAAGGTCCGCGCCTGACCCCGCCGGGCTACCACATCTACCGGCCGTCTTCCGCCGTCGGCGGCCCGGGTGGCGGCGCCGACGAGGAGACCCGCCGCGAGTCCCCCGGCTCGCTCTCGTGACCGGTCTGCTGGTGGTGACGGCGGTGCCAGCCGAGGCGGACGCGGTCCGTTCCGGGCTGACCGACCCGACCGTGACCGTCGCCCCGGTCGGCGTGGGCCCGGCCGTCGCCGCTGCCGCCACCGCACGCCTGCTGGCGCTGGCCGAAGCCGCCGGGCGGCCGTACCGCGCGGTGGTCAGCGCCGGCGTGGCCGGCGGCTTCACCGGCCGGGCCGAGGTCGGCGACACGGTGCTCGGCACCGCCAGCATCGCCGCCGACCTGGGCGCCGAGTCACCTGACGGCTTCATCCCCGTCGACGAGTTGGGCATGCCACTCGCGCTGCTCGGCGCCGGCAGCGTGGTGCGGGCCGACCCGGTCCTGCTGGCGGCGCTGCGGGCCGCCCTCCCGGCCGCCACGGCTGGCCCGGTGCTCACGGTCAGCACGGTCACCGGCACCGCCGCCAGCACCGAAGAGCTGCGCCGCAGGCATCCGGAGGCGGTCGCCGAGGCCATGGAGGGGTACGGCGTGGCGGTCGCCGCAACACAGGCCGGGGTGCCCTTCGCCGAGCTACGCACCATCTCCAACCCGATCGGCCCTCGCGATCGCGACGCCTGGCGCCTGCGCGAAGCCCTCACCGCCCTCACCGCAGCGGCCCCAGCGCTTGCGCTGACTACGGCCGAGGAGCACGGACTTCGAGCGTGAGCTCCGACGGCCGACTCGCCTGTAGTTCGAACCCGCAGGCGAGCAGGAACTCGACGTTGCCCGACGAGGCAATCGCGTGGGTGGTCCCGATGCCAGCCGCTGCCATCTCCGTGGCGAGCATCCCGACCAGCTGACGCCCGATGCCTAGGGTCCGCAGGCCGGGAACAACGACAACGCCTTCCAACACCAACTCACGCCGGTCCCCCCAATCCTCGCCGAGGAAAAGATCCAAGCTCCGTTCGTGGGCCCTCAACTCGCCTACCAGCCCGGCCCCGGGCACCTCGGCAAGGAAGCGCCAGGCCGTTGCCGGCAGCCCTTCGGACGCCCGCCGAAACCGCACCTGGGCGCGGGCCTGGTCCCGCCGCCGTCGCTCGTCTCGCCGCGCTCGGTCCAGGTCGTAGGTCAACTCCGGGACACGCACCGGCCACAACCGCTGCGGAAGGGTGTACGAGTGCACCCACCAGGCCCCCGGCCAATCCTTGAGGGTCAGAACCTGACGGACGTCCAGGTGCGCCGGATATCGACGACCGGCCTCGTCCCGTAGCTCATCTTGTGGCTCATCTTGTGGCTCGCCGGCGACCGCCCGATGGGAAGGGTCGCCGGGCAGCCTGAGGGCGAGCTCCCCACCGACGGCACGGACAAGCTGCTCCACCGTCCGGAACGCCGGCCCAGCGCCATGCCCCGCCTCGATCCGAGCCAACGTGCTCTTCGGGATCCCGGCCCGCTCGGCCAGCTCGCGCTGGCTCAGATCGGCACGCCGACGCAGGTCGCGCAGAACCGCCCCCACGTCGATCGCACCCTTGTCGGCAGCCACCAGTCAATGGTTTTCCGCCAACCTCCCGCCGTCAACGGCGCCCGTCCACCTGTGGAAAACCCTGTGGATAGTGTCAGCGCGGCTGTGCACGAACCCTTTGTCAGTGCCTGTAGAGCTGCCCCACGAGTGGGGCGGGCTGACTGACGAAGTCCTGGGCAACGCGAAGCTCGACGGCCCACGACCATCGGCGCAGCAGCACCGCCGGGCCGCACCGCACCGCCGGCCCCACCGCAACCGCCGGGCCGCACCGCCGGGCCGCACCGCACCGCGCGCCGGCCCCACCGCAACCGCCGGGCCGCACCGCCGGGCCGCACCGCACCGCCGGGCCCCACCGCAACCGCCGGGCCGCACCGCCGGGCCGCACCGCACCGCCGGGCCCCACCGCAACCGCCGGGCCGCAGAGCCAGACCGCGCCCCAGATGTGGGGCAGCTCTACAGGGAGTTGAAGGGATCACCACAGCCCCACGTGGCTGGCACCCGGACTCGCACTTGGCATTGGCTGGCACCGCACCGCCGCACCGCCGCACCGCCACACCGCCACACCGCCGCACCGCCACACCGCCGCACCGCCGCACCGCCGCACCGCCGCACCGCCGCACCGCCGTGCCGCACCGCAACCGCCGGGCCGCAGCGCCGGGCCGCGCCCCAGATGTGGGGCAGCTCTACAGGGAGTTGAAGTGACCACCAAAGCCAACGCGGCTGGCACCCGGACTGGCACGTGGCGTTGGCTGCGCGGGCAGACGGCGGCGAGTGCCCGACAGGTCACAGGCACCGCACCGCGCCGACCGGACGCGCGGGGACGGGGCTAACGTGGGGGCGTGGCGCTCTCTCTGGCGATCTCGCCCTGCCCCAACGACACGTTCGTCTTCCACGCCCTGGTGCACGGGCGGGTGCCCGGCGCACCGCCGGTCCAGGTGACGTACGCCGACGTGGACGTCACCAACACGGCGGCCGAGCGAGGCGCGTTCGACCTGGTGAAGGTGAGCTTCGCGGCGCTGCCCTGGCTGCTCGACGACTACCACCTGCTGCCCTGCGGTGGCGCGCTCGGTCGCGGCTGCGGCCCGCTGGTGCTCACCCGCAGCGATCGTGACGGCGGGCCGGACCGCACCGACCTGACCGGTGCCACGGTGGCGGTGCCGGGCGACCGGACCACCGCGTACCTGCTGTTCCGGCTCTGGTCGGCCGGACGGCCGCCGGCCCGGATCGAAGTGGTCCCGTTCCACGAGATCATGCCGGGCGTCGCGGCAGGCCGCTACGACGCCGGGTTGGTCATCCACGAGGCCCGGTTCACCTACCACCGGCACGGCCTGACTGCCCTCGTCGACCTCGGCGAGTGGTGGGAGGCCGACACCGGGCTGCCCATTCCCCTCGGCGCGATCCTGGCCCGACGCGGCGCGGTGGACCCGGAGGCCGCGGCCGGCTGGGTCCGCGAGTCGGTCCGGCAGGCCTGGGCGGACCCGGCGGCCAGCCGGGAGTACGTGCTGACGCACGCCCAGGAGATGGAACTCGACGTGGTGGACCGGCACATCGCCCTCTACGTCAACGAGTTCACCGCGGACCTGGGCGAGGCCGGCTTCGCCGCGGTGGCGGCACTGCTCGATCGAGCCGCCACCGCCGGCCTGGTGCCTCAGACCTCCAGCTCGCGGGCCACCGCGTGGACCAGCTGAGCGATCTTCTGCGCCGCCTTCCTGTCCGGGTACCGCCCCCGGCGCAGGTCCGGCTGGACCTTCGCCTCCAGCACCTTGATCATGTCCTCGACGAGGCCGTGCAGCTCCTCGGCCGGCCGACGGCGCAACTCCGCCATCGACGGCGGCGCGTCCAGCAGCTTGACTCCCATGGCCTGCGCACCCCGGCGACTGTCAACCACGCTGAAATCGACCCGCTGGCCACCCTTGAGGTCGGTGACACCCGCCGGCAGCGCACCCTTGGGCAGGAACACGTCGCCGCCCTCGTCACTGGTGACGAAGCCATATCCCTTGGCCGTGTCGTACCACTTCACTCGACCCGTAGGCACCTGAAAACCCCTGCTTCACTTGAGCCGCTACTGCTCCAAGGCTAGCTGGATCATGCCGTCGAGCGCCGCCGGGAATTCGGTGAGATCGTCCAGCACCACATCCGCCCCGGCCGCGCGCAGCTCATCGCGGGAGCACGGGCCGGTCGCGACAGCGATGCCGGGCACCCCGGCGGTCGCCGCCGCCACCATGTCCGCGACGTGATCGCCGACGTAGTGGGTCGCGTCATGCTCCCGTAGGGCCGTCGCCTTCTGCTCGGCGAACAGGTCACCGGCCAACTCGTCGACCGTGAGGCCGAGGTGGTCCAGGTGCAGCCGGGCCAACCGGCCGATCTTGGACGTGACGACCAGCACCCGGCCGCCCCGGGCGCGGATCGCGTCGATGGCCTCCCGCGCGCCCGGCAACAGGACAGACGGGGTGATCGCGTACGCCGGGTACAACTCGCGGTACACCCCCACGGCCGACTCGATCTGCTCGGGCGGGAACCAGTGCGCGATCTCGGTACGCAGCGGCGGCCCGAGCCGCGACACCGCCAGCTCGGCGTCCACTGGCACGCCGGTCCTCGCCGTCAGGGCCCGATAGGCCGCGGCGATGCCGGGGCGGGAATCCACCAGGGTCATGTCGAGGTCGAATCCGACGGTCAGTGCGGGCATGTCGAGAAACCTACCCGGCGACTCCCGGTCGGCCGGACGTCCAAGGGGCGCGAGAGCCCACTGCCGGGCTAGCGTGGAAAGACGATGACCACCTCACTCGCCGACCACCTGCGGTCGCTGCCCGACGAGTCACTGGCCGCGCTCCTCCAGCTGCGGCCCGACCTCGTCGTGCCCGTGCCAGCCGACATCTCCGCCCTGTCCATCCGGGCCCAGTCCCGGGTGTCGGTGGCCCGCGCGCTGGACGGGCTGGACCAGTTCACCCAACAGATCCTCGACGCCGCCCGCCTCACAAGGAACCCGGACGACGGCACCACGGCCACCGACACCGTGCTCGCGATGGCGACCGCGGGGCCGCACCCGCCCGCTCCGACGGCCGTCCGAGCCGCCGTGGGCCGGCTGCGCGCGCTTTTCCTGCTGTACGGCCCGGAGCACGCGCTGCACGTGGCGCCCGCCGTCGACGAAGTCGCCCCGTACCCCGCCGGGCTCGGCCGGCCAGCCGCGGAGCTGGACCCGCGCACGGCCGCGCTCTGCGCGGACCCGGCGAAACTACGACGGACGCTGCTCGCCGCCCCGCCCTCGGCCCGGGCGATCCTCGATCGGTTGGCGGCTGGCCCGCCGGTGGGCAGCGTGCCCCCGGGCGCCCTACAGGCACCGCCGCTCGGTGCGGAGGACCCGGTGCTCTCCGACCCGACCAACGGTGGCGCCCCGACCGGTTCCCCGGTGCGCTGGCTGGTCGACAACCGACTCCTGGTCCCCGTGACGACCGGCTCGTCGACGGCCAGCGGCACGGTGGAGCTGCCCCGTGAGGTCGGCCTGCTGCTGCGGCGCGACAGCGGACCGCTCGGACCCCTACGCACCAGCCCACCGCCGGTCGCCGCCGCGCCGCGTGAGCCGAAGGCGGTCGACTCGGCTGGCGCCGGACAGACGATGGAGGTGGTCCGACACACCGAAGGGCTGCTGGAGCAACTCGCCGACGAGCCCGCGCCGGTGCTCCGCTCGGGCGGCATCGGTGTGCGGGACCTGCGTCGGTTGGCCCGCACCGCCGGGCTGGACGAGCCGACCACGGCGCTGTTGCTTGAGGTGGCGTACGCGGCGGGGCTCGCGGGTGAGCTGGAGATGCCCGGCGCGACCACCAGCCGGTACGGGGCGGACCAGCAGGTGCTGCCGACCGGCGGGTACGAGGTGTGGCGGGCCGCCTCGCTGGCCCAGCGGTGGGAACAGCTCGCCCGAGCCTGGCTGACCATGAGCCGGCAGGTGGGGCTGGTCGGCCGCCGCGACGACCGGGACCGGCCCATCACCGCGCTCTCCGCCGAGGCCGAACGGGCCAGCGCGCCGGCCACCCGGCGGGCGGTCCTCGGTGTGCTCGCCGACCTGGAACCGGCGACCGCGCCCACCCCGCAGGAGGTGCAGGACCTGTTGGACTGGCGGGCGCCGCGGCGCAGCCGGGGCCGCGACGCCGCCCACCGGGAGGTGCTGGCCGAGGCGGCGCAGCTCGGCGTCACCGGGCTGGGGGCGCTCACCTCGTACGGTCGGCTGCTGCTTGGTGACCTGACGTCGGCCGACGAGCGGGGCGGCGGCGACCCGCTGGGCGTGCACGCCGACGTGGAGAGCGGTGACCCGTCCAGTGCCGCCCGAGCCCTGGACGCGCTGCTGCCCGCCCCGGTCGACCACTTCCTGGTGCAGGCCGACCTGACCGTGGTGGTGCCCGGCCCACCCGAACCGGCGCTCGCCGCCGAGTTGGAGGCGATGACCGAACTCGAATCGGCAGGTGGGGCCAGCGTGCACCGGGTCAGCACGGCGAGCGTGCGGCGTGCCCTGGATTCGGGCTACACGGCCGACGACCTGCACGACGTGTTCCGGCGACGGTCCCGTACCCCGGTGCCGCAGGGGCTCACCTACCTGGTGGACGACGTGGCCCGTAAGCACGGTGGGCTGCGGGTGGGGCTGGCCGGGGCGTACCTGCGCAGCGACGACGAGACTCTGATCAGTGAAGTGTTGGCCGACCGCCGGTTGGAGTCGCTGGCGCTGCGCCGGCTCGCGCCGACGGTGCTGTGTACGCCGTACCAGGTCGGTCGGTTGTTGGGCGCGCTGCGCGACGCCGGGTTCGCCCCGGTGCAGGAGGACGGCACCGGTAGCACCGTGCTGGCCCGGCCACGGATCCGGCGGGCCCCGGCCCGGGTGTCGATGATCAACCGGACCCTCGACCCGCTGGCCGCCCCGAAGCTGCCCATGCCCCGGCTGCTCGGGGTGGTGGAGCACATCCGGCGGGGTGACGCGGCGGCGCGGGCGGCCCGGCGGGCACCGGCTGTGGTGCGGGGCGGGGCGGCCGGGCTGGGCGGCGGCCCGGTGCCGGCGCACACGCACAGCGAGGCCCTGGCGGTGCTCCAACAGGCGGTCCGCGACAAGGCGCTGGTCTGGGTCGGTTACGTCGACGCACACGGGGCGACGGCGTCCCGGTTGGTGAAACCGGTCTCGATCGGCGCCGGTTACCTACGCGCGGAGGACGAACGGACCGAGATGCTGCACACGTTCGCGTTGCATCGGATCACCGCGGCGGTGGTGGCGGACTGAGCGGCGCCACCTCCGCGGTCAGCGGCGGCTGCGGCGTACGGTGCCGACCACCGAGATGACCAGCAGCAGCGCGAAGCCGGCGCCGGCGGACTCCCCGACCGAGTCGACGAAGCCCTGCCGCAGCACCAGCCAGCCGAAGAGGAACCACCCGACGAGGAGCGTCGCGGCGACGGCATAGGCGATCACGGTCGCGCGGGACACCTCGTCGGGTGGTGCTTGTTCCTGCTCTGGGATCACCTCACGGTCGACCGTCATGCCCAGCCTCCCCGCCCGGTCCGGCCCTGGCCTCCCAGCGTGACACTCGAAAGACCGGTCGGACAGGGGGTTACCGCCGTGATTCGCCAGGTGCCGGTCAGGTGCCGGGGCGGCGGCCGATCAGCACCACCCGGGTGCCGACCTTGCCCAGCTCCCACATCCGGACGGCGTCGGCGTGCAGCAGGTTGACGCAGCCGTGCGAGCCGATCGACTTGTCGTGCAGGTAGGTGGTGGTTTCGTGGAAGCCCATGCCCTGGGTGAAGTGTTGCCAGTACGGCAGCCACACCTCGTACGGGTCGGACCACTCCCTGGGGTTGCGGAAGTTGACGGTGAAGGTGCCGGCCGGGGTGCGGTAGCCGGCCATGCCGGTGCGGGTCACCGTCGGCGGCATGATCACCTTGCCGCCGCGGACCGCCCAGACGGTCTGCCGGGTCAGGTCCACGCAGAACGTGGTGCCCGTGCCGGCCTTGCACCGTGCCGGGTCGGTGGTGGCGAGGCGCTGGGCCACGTCGTACGTGGTCGGTCCGGCGCGACCCTCGACGGGGCGAATGCCGTACCTCTTCTGGAACTTCTTGATCGCGGCGCAGTCGGCGGCGGACTGCCGCCCGTCCACTGTCACCGCCCCGAACCCGCCCAGTCGGGCCAGGTAGGTCTCCACCTCGCGCTGGTGCTGCCCCTGGGGGCAACCGGCGACCGTCGGCGCACCGGTGCTGGTGGTCGGCTTCGGCGTCGCGCTGCGGGTGGGTTTCGGCGCCGGGGGCCGGGTCGCCTTCGGCGTCGGGGTGGGTCCGGCCGGTGTGGGCCGGCCGCGCTGGTCCGGGCCGGGCGTCGCGCTCGCCCCCGTTGCCTGTTCCGCCGCACCGGCCGGGGCGGCTCCCCCGCCACCACTCCCGCCGGACTGCGGATCGAACGCGCACGCACCGGCGCCGACCAGCACAACCACCACCAGGGCGACCAGTTGGGAGGTGATCCGGACCCGCTGCATGGAACCTCCCACTGGACGATCGTCCCTTTACTAGACGTTCGTGAGTGCCGTCACGGTTGCGGCCGCTGCGCATCTTTCTTTGCGGATCCCACATCGTGCAACACTGGATGGTCGGCCAGCGGCGGGTATGCGACCCGTCCCCCAGCCGGACGATCAACCGAGGAGAGGACGCTGGCGTGAGCGGTGGACCACTGATCGTGCAGTCGGACAAGACGCTGCTGCTGGAGATCGACCACCCCGACGCGCAGGCCTGCCGGATGGCGATCGCGCCGTTCGCCGAGCTGGAGCGCTCGCCGGAGCACGTACACACCTATCGGTTGACTCCGCTGGGCCTGTGGAACGCCCGGGCGGCGGGGCACGACGCGGAGGGTGTGGTCGACTCGCTGATCAAGTACTCCCGCTACCCGGTGCCGCACGCGCTGCTTGTGGACGTGGCCGACACGATGGACCGGTACGGCCGGCTCCAACTCGCCAACGACCCCGCGTACGGGTTGGTGCTGCGGGCACTGGACCGGCTCGTGCTGATCGAGGTGGCCAAGAGCAAGAAGCTCGCCGGGATGCTCGGCGACAAGATCGACGACGACACGATCCGGGTGCACCCGTCCGAGCGTGGCCGGCTCAAGCAGGCGCTGCTCAAGCTGGGCTGGCCGGCGGAGGACCTGGCCGGCTACGTGGACGGTGAGGCGCACCCGATCGAGCTGGCCGAGGCCGGCAAGGACGGGCGCAAGCCGTGGACGCTGCGGTCGTACCAACGGGAGGCTGTCGAGGCGTTCTGGGCCGGCGGGTCGGGTGTGGTGGTGCTGCCGTGCGGCGCCGGTAAGACCCTGGTCGGCGCGGCGGCGATGGCCGAGGCGAAGGCGACAACGCTGATCCTGGTCACCAACACCGTGGCGGGCCGGCAGTGGAAGCGGGAGCTGATCGCCCGCACGTCGCTGACCGAGGAGGAGATCGGGGAATACTCGGGCGAGCGCAAGGAGATCCGCCCGGTCACCATCGCCACGTACCAGGTGCTCACCGCGCGGCGCGGCGGCGCTTTCACCCACCTGGACCTGTTCGGGGCCCGCGACTGGGGCCTGGTCGTCTACGACGAGGTGCACCTGCTGCCCGCGCCGATCTTCCGGTTCACCGCGGACCTCCAGGCCCGCCGTCGGCTGGGCCTCACCGCGACGCTGGTACGCGAGGACGGCCGCGAGGGTGACGTGTTCAGCCTGATCGGCCCGAAGCGGTACGACGCGCCGTGGAAGGACATCGAGTCGCAGGGCTGGATCGCCCCGGCCGAGTGCACCGAGGTCCGGGTGACCCTGACCGACGCGGAGCGGATGTCGTACGCGACGGCGGAGGCGGAGGAGCGCTACCGGATGGCGGCGACCGCCCGCACCAAACTGCCGGTGGTCAAGGCGCTTGTCGACAGGCACCCGAACGACCAGGTGTTGGTGATCGGCGCGTACATCGACCAGTTGCACCAGCTCGGCGAGTACCTCGACGCGCCGATCATCCAGGGCTCGACCACCAACAAGGAGCGGGAGCGGCTGTTCGACGCGTTCCGCACCGGAGAGATCCGCACGCTGGTGATCTCCAAGGTGGGCAACTTCTCCATCGACCTGCCCGAGGCGGCGGTGGCGATCCAGGTGTCCGGGACGTTCGGGTCACGCCAGGAGGAGGCGCAACGGCTGGGTCGGGTGTTGCGCCCGAAGGCCGACGGCCGGCAGGCGCACTTCTACACTGTGGTGTCCCGGGACACGATCGACACCGAGTACGCGGCGCACCGGCAGCGCTTCCTCGCCGAGCAGGGGTACGCGTACACGATCGTTGACGCCGACGACGTCCTCGGCCCGTCCCTGCCGTCCTTCGACTGAGGTTCTTCGCCCGGCGCCCTGCGGTGGGCGTCGCTCGATGCGAAATGGGCCGCCCCCGCCGGGGCGGCCCACCCGCGTCATCGCCCCGGGTCAGACCGAATTGACCACGAAAGAGTAGTTGGTCGTGTCGGTCCACACGCCGTCGGTAGTGCGTCCGCGCACCCTCATTGTGTGCCAGCTCGCCGAGCTGGGCGTGTAGCTTGCGCTGGCGACTCCGGCGGCATTCGCCGCCACCAGCACCGCCGGCTCGTCGTCGACGGCGTACTCGAACTCCAGCACGCCCGGAGCGCCCTGGGTGAAGGTGAAGTCACCCGGCACGCCGACGCCGCCGCTCCACTGGTCGGTCGGGTACGTCGCTGAGGACACGAGCGGCGCGGTGCCGACCAGGAACGGGTAGTCCGTCTGTGGGGTGTATTCCCCCGCCTCGGTGCGGCCCCGCACCGAGAAGACGTTCGCGCCGTTGCGGTCCATTGTCAGCGAGATGTCGGTGTACATCGAGTGGGGAGTCTTCGGCACGCTCTGCCAGGCGCCGCCGTTGAGCTGGTACTCGAAGGTCGTCACCTCGCCGATCTCGGTGTCAAGGCTGAACGTGCCCGTCGCGCCGAGCCCGCCGATGGCCGCGTACTCGTTGTAGGCGCTGAACACCTCCACCCGGGAATCGCGTACCCGGAAGTAGTACCGCCGCTCCGCGCTGACAGTGCCGTCAGCCGCCCGGCTGGAGACCGTTAGCAGCGTGTACCCGGGGTGCGGCGGCGTGATCTCGACAGTGGCCCGGCCGTCGGGGCCAGCGGCCACGACCTGCTCTTCGCCGGTGTAGTCCAGCAGGTAGCGGTACTCCACCACGTCGGAGCGGCCCGGGTTGAAGGTGAACTGGCCTGGCTGGCCTGGCTGGCCGGCGGAGCCGCTCTCGGGGTACGCGCTGGACGTCACCACCGGTGCGTCACTGACCTCGAAGAGGTAGGTCCGCGTCGGCGAGAAGGACCCGTTCAGGAAACGCGTCCGCACCGCCAGCGTGTTGCTGCCGGAGCGGTCCGGGGCGAGGGTCAGCTGAGCCTCGTTGTCCACCTGGTCGAGGACCTGCTCGGCCCCGTCGTTGTACCGGTACAGGAAGACGTCCACGTCCGGCATCGCGGTGCTGATGTGGAACTCACCGGGAATGCCCACGCCGCCCCACGCCCCGTACTCGTAATAGGTCTGGGAGTAGACGGTCGGCTTCGTGTCGATGATGTTGAACTCGTACTGGACAATCTCCGAGACGGTGCCGTCGGCGCTGATGCTGCGCACCATGAACGTGTGCCAGCCCGGCGCGGTCGGTGTCCAGCTGAGCACCGCGGTGCCGTCCGCTGCCGCGTCGATGCGTTGCATCTCGCCGTAGAGCAACCCGTACTCGTACGCCACCACCCCGGCCCGGCCGGGTCGGAAGGTGAAGCTGCCCGGACGACCCACCACACCGTTGTGGTCGGGGAAGGCGAAGTCGGCCGACTCCACGAGCGGGGTGTCGCGGACCCGCACATCCTCGGTGGACGCGCCGACGAACTCGGTGCCGACGTAACTGCGCACCTCAAGCCTGATGACACCGGCCTCCGGGAACGTCACCGGAACCTCGGTGGTGCCATCGGTGCTCGCCGGGACCCTGATCTCGTCGCCACCACCGATCCGGTAGCCGAACTCGGTGACCCCATCGACGTTTGTCGAGATCGC
Source organism: Micromonospora sp. NPDC005215 (assembly GCF_040607915.1). Taxonomy (NCBI): domain Bacteria; kingdom Bacillati; phylum Actinomycetota; class Actinomycetes; order Micromonosporales; family Micromonosporaceae; genus Micromonospora; species Micromonospora sp. NPDC005215. The sequence goes on from NZ_JBEXHQ010000001.1 coordinate 264,329, forward strand.
CAGTTGACTCGGCAGGCCGACTCCCCCGACCGTCACCTGCACCTGCGGCGCCGTGGATCGCACGACGAACTGGTATTCGGTCACCTGGGAGGAGTTCGACGCGCTGTCCACACTGCGCACGCTCAGCGCCTCGTTGTAGAAGGTGGGCGTGTATTCGAGCGTGACGACCGCGCCGGGTCTGGGCGCGGGAAGGTAGTTGTACGTCTCGCCGTAGCGCCCCCAGTAGTAGCCGACCACGTCTGGCGACCCGTTCGCCGTGAAGACGAAAGTGCCAGGCACTCCGGGACCGCCGTGGGGTTGGCCGTCATCCGGGTATTTCGTCGAGGTGACAACGGGCGGTGCCGGCCGCTGCGTGTCCACCTTCACATAGCACGGTGGAGCCCACTTCGAGTAGTCCTGACCGTCGTAGGCACGGGCGGTCCACGCCACAACGGTCCCGTGCGGGTACTGCGACATCTCCCAGGGGACCTTGGCGAGGGTGTCTCCGTAACTCGAGCCAAGCTGCTCGGTCCGCTGGTCCTCGTGGCCGACGGGCCAGGCGGCGAACTGCCCGTTGATGAGCGAATCACCGCTGTCCGCATCCGCGCCCCGGAGCATGAAGGTGTAGCTGCGCGGTCCGACCGCCTGCGGGTTCTTCTTGGTGCCGCAGGACCAGGACGGCCATTCGAGCCCGATCTGCGCGATGGTCGGGGCGTTGTTGACGTCGCTGCGAATCACCGGAAAGGGGTGGAGCTTACGGCCGTGCGACAGCTTGCCCTCGTCGCCGTGCGGCACGGCGATCTCGACGGTCAGGGTCTGCTTGTCCTGATCGGCCAGCCTCTGCAGAGTTGGCATGATGTCCCAGACCAGATAGCCGGGACAGGTGGCCGAGCCGCCGGCCAGGATGGTGCCGATGAGTTCACGCCGGCGCGGCTCCGACTCCCAACTCGTCGTCGCCTTGATCGGATCGGTGCGCCAAAGCTGGACGGGCTGAGCCGTCGCGCAGTCGGCAGCCGACCGCTCTCCGATAATCAGGTCGGCCCGGTGGACAATGGCCTTTCGAAAACGCGAGACGTCGAAGGTGAAATAGGACCGCGACCTGTGCGTCTTGCCGCGCGCATCTGCCCAGGCGCCGATCGGCGCGTCTCCGGCACTGTCGACGAACGACTTTTTCGGTAGATATGAGTCTGTGTAGGCCCAGCCGGACTTTCGCAGGTCCAACTGCTCATCGGCCTGCGCCGGATTGGCGGTGACAGTGACCAGGCTCGCACCGAGCATGATCCCGATTGATGCGGCAAGCATTCTTCGTACGCGCACGACCATTGTGTCCCCCCGGACGAGATTGGCGCGCCTCGCCATCTCATCCGCGAGCGTACCGATACGCGTCACGCGCTCACGTCCCGAAATCGCGCTGTGTCGGCGACCGGACGGTATAAGCAGATCACCTCGGCTTCCCGAAATCGGGGGTGTCCGGGGCAAATTGATGCCGCGGTTTCACGGAAACCGAATCGATCATCAGCTTGTCCGGATCAAGAATCATGTCGATGGTGGCGATGCGATCGCCGCGAACGGTGAAGCCCACGACGGCGATGGGCTTGCCGCCCCGGTCCCGGGCGACGACACCGGCAACCCCGTTGACCAGAGCCGGAGCGCAGAGGCGCGCGAACCGTGGCCCAGCGTCGGCGGCGCGGCCGGCCACGGCGCGCCCGCCGGTGAGCACGGCAGGCGCGAGCCGCGCACGGCGTCCGTTGTCGGAGCGGAACACCACGTCGGGGTCCAGCAGTGCCAGCAGGGCGTCGAAGTCACCGGCGCGGGCGGCGGCCAGAAACGCGTCGACGACACGTCGCTGGGCGGCCAGACCGGCCCGGGGCTGCGGGGCGTGCTCGCGCAGACGCCGCCGGGCGCGGCTGGCCAACTGCCTGGTGGCCGCCGGCGTACGACCCACGACAGTGGCCACCTGATCGAATGGCATACCGAACATGTCGTGCAGCACCACCGCGAGCCGCTCGGCGGGCTCAAGGCTGTCCAGCACCACAAGCAACGCGATGCCGACCGCGTCGGTGTGCAGGCTGGCTTCCTCCGGATCACCGTACTCGCTGACCAGCGGCTCCCAGGTCGCGCTCAACTGCTCGCGGCGCGCCTGCCGAGCCCGCAGCATGTCGATGCACACCCGGCCGACAAGCGTGGTCAGCCACGCCGCGGGGTTGATGATCGCGGCCGGATCGGCCCGCGTGGTACGCAGCCACGCCTCCTGCAACGCGTCGTCGACCTCCGTCCGCGAACCCAACAGCCGGTAGGCGACGGCCCGCAGACGCTGGCGGTGCTGCGCGAACTGCTCGGCGAACCACTGCTTGTCGTCCATCCGCTTATTTCCCGAACGCTTCCCGCCGCAGCATCGCCAACAGCGTCGGCGCGCCCTCGGCGGTGGTGACAGCGACGGTCCGGGCGATCCAGGCAGTGTCGGTGGCCTGGGCCAGCAGACAGGCCGCCAGATCCGCGCGACTGGTGAAGACACCGTCGGAGCGATCCTCGGAGAGCCGGTAGCGAGTGACGCTGTCGCTGTCGAACAGCCCGGACGGTCGCACGATTGTCCAGTCGAGGTCGCTGGTCCGCACCAACTTCTCCATGGCGCGCATGTCGTCGTAGGTGGACTTGCCGATCGTGGCGGTGACAAGCGGCTGGATGACCCGGTTGAGGAAGAAACCACCCTCGGCGTGATGGTGTGGCTCGGTGGCGCTGGAACTGACCACGACGAGCCTCCGCAGACCCTCCCGGCGCATCGCGGCCAGGACCCTGGCGGTGCTGCGGCTGTAGAGCGTCACCGGTTGCCGGGTGAACGGCGTTCCCAGCGTCGACAGCACCACGTCGGCACCGCCCACCGGGGCATCCGTTGTGACATCAGCGGCCACCACCTCCAGGCCGGGGCCACTGACCGGGAACGACTGCGGCTGCCGGGTCACCGCCCGTACGTCATGGCCGGCGTCCAACGCCTGCTGTACCAGGCGACGACCCGTGCCCCCATTCGCGCCGAGAACGACGATACGCATCCGGTGTGCTCCCTCCCGCTGTGGCTTTCGACAGGAACGTCGATCCGCGCGGGTCGCCTGTGACAAACCGCAGGTCAGCGCGGGTCGCGCCGGAACCGGTTACCGCTCGGGCCGCGCCGTTCTCGGGACCACCCATCGGGACGCCACGGGCCGCCATCCGGGCAGCCCGCCGCGTCGACGTCTGGTCAGGAGGGTTCGGGCCTGGCAGCCGCGATCAACGCCGACGGGACTCAGCGACGAAGACGCCGCGACCTGGACGGCCGACCAGCACACCCTGCTTCCTCAGCGTCGCCACCGCCCGGCTGATCGTGGACTGCGAGACGTCGTACTCATCTGCCAACACCCGCCCAGACGGAAGCTGGGAACCGGGCGGATAAGTCCCACCCTTGATCTTGCCTAGGAGATCGTCGAGCAGCTCATCCATTGTGGGCGGGATAGGCATCTGGAGCCCCTTGCAGTCGGTTGGCTCGCCCAGTATTGATCAGCCGCTTCGACGCAGGCAACGCATGTAGCGCGAGTGACGTAAGTGGGTAGATGACTCGGAGACATCCTTGACGTAGGTGACTCAGTATCGGTAGCGTCGCTCTCGGTGATGCGGTGCTGCTGCGGTCGGTTGGCGCCTCTCGTACCGGTCTCGCATCGCCGCCGAGACCTTCACCCGCCGCGCTCCCCCGGCGCGGCCTGCTGCCGTACCTCCGGAACGGCCGCAGGGCGGGGCAGTCTCCGTCGACCGCAACCGGCGGAGACCGCCCCTGGACGTCGATCCCATCCGACGAAGGGCAGTCACCGTGCGCAACCTGATCCGTCGGGTGCCGAACCCACCTGAGGAGCCACGCCCGACGAAAAGTGCGAGAAGAGCCGCCGCAGCCCGGCAGATCCACGAACAGGGCCGCCACCGATGAGCGGCCGTTGGGTGATCCACCTGCCGATCACCGCGCCGGACCTGCTGCGTGCCCGGATCTTCGCGCGTACCGCCGCACGGGTGTTGGTCCGACTCAGCGCGCGGGTCGAGCCGGGCGGGGTGACCGTGTCGGCGGAGGACCAGCAGGGCGTACGACATTGGGTGTTCTGTGATCGACCACTGCCCGGCGGCGCGCGGTGCGCCCTGCCGGTCGACCACCTCGCGCCGTGCGCGCGACGGCTCCGTCAGCCGTGACCGGCGATCACCGGGAGAAGCAACGCACCAGCACCGCGAGCCGCCGATCCTGGTCGGCGCGGCGGAGCCGGCCGCTGCGCATCAGCGTGACCAGCCCGTGCAGGCCGCTCCAGAACGTCTCGGTGACTGCCTCCAGGTCGTCGTCACCGGCGACCGGGCGCACCGCGTCGGCCAGCTCGGCGAAGCCGCGGGCCAGGTCGGTCGGGACGCCCTGGCTGGCGAACGGCAGGTCCACGGCGAGGGTGAACATCGCGTCGTAGAGGGCGGGCCGCTGTTCGGCGAAGGCGGTGTACGCCGCCGCGACGTCGGCGACCGCTTGGCGGGGATCGGCGGCCGAGGCCCGCGCTGACGCCAGCGCGGTGGCCAGCTCGGCGAAGCCCTCGACGGCGACCGCCGCCATGATGGCGTCCTTGCCCTTGAAGTGGCTGTAGAGGACGGGCTGACTGTATTCGATCTCGGCGGCGAGCCGCCGGGTGGTGACCGCCTCCCAGCCTTCCGCCAAGGCCAGGTCACGCGCAGCGGCGATGATCGCCTGCTCCCGTTCCGCCCGCTCGCGCTCCCGGCGCGCTCCAGTTGCCATGCCACGGATTCTAGCACTGCTAGCGTTCCTGTCATTGCTCTGCTAGCGTCGCTCATATATCTAGCAGCGCTAGCAATTGGAGCGGACCATGTTGTCACCCCTCGCCTACGGGCTCGCCGTCGTGCTCAGCCTCTTCGTCGTCTTCATCGGTGCGCGGTTCCTGCTGGTGCCCCAGGCAGCGGCGGCGGGTTATGGCGTTCCGGCCCGGCCGGACGGCGATCCCGCCTACCTGACGGTCAAGGGCTTGAAGGACCTCACCTTCGGGCTGATCGGCCTCGCCCTGATCGCCTTCACCACTGCCGACGCGGTCGCGTGGTTCATGCTGATCGTCGCGCTCGTCCCGCTGGGCGACACCGTCATCGTGCTCCGCAACGGCGGAACGAAGGCCGTAGCCTTCGGCATCCACCTCGCCACCGCCGGCGTAATCCTCCTGGACGCCGCCCTCCTGTTCGCCCTGTAACCCCGCACACCCCAACCAGCCCACGGTGATCAAGAGGTTTGCGTCATCGACAGGCCGATCGGTGACGCAAACCTCTTGATCACCTGGTCGGGGTCAGGGGGTCAGGGGGTCAGGGGGTCAGGGGGTCAGGGGGTGGGGGGTGGGCAGCGGTCGGGGAGTTGGACCTCGCCGGGGTGGTGGTCGAAGGTGTTCAAGGTGAACCACTCGTCCAGCTCTGGGTCGAAGAGGTTCTGTAGGCCGAACTGGAGCACCTGCCACCACCGGGTCGAGTCCTGCTGGTCGACGTAGATGTCGCCGAGCGCGAGCGGGAACCGGAAGAACTCCCCCGGCACGGTGGAACCTCCGACGACCCCGACCCGCCAGTGGTCGACGCGCCGGTCCTTCTCCCCCTGCAGGATCTCCGGCCCCACGTAGCGGGCGGTCTTCAGCTTGTCGTTGAAGATCTGCCGGTTGAAGAACCCCGGAATTTTGCTGCACGGGCGCGGCGGGAACAGCGGGATGTTCGGCCACTTGTAGGTGAGGGTGTAGAGCGTGTTCTCGTAGATCAGGTTCGTGAACCAGATCGGGTCCTCCGGGCCGCCGGCGACCATCTGACTGTTGCCGTCCCGGCCCTGCCAGGTGAACGGCACATCGATGCCGAGGTCCCGCACGATGTACCGGCCGGTGCCCCGAAAGTCCGCGGGGAGCAGCGGCGGGCGCGGCTCGCGCGTGTCGGGGGCGGTAGGGCCGTCGGCCTGGGCCGCGCGGGGCAGCGGCGCCGCCGCCGGACCCGGCGCGACCACCCCGAGGGCGAACAGGGCGCCGGCCACCGCCGAAACCACAGTCCGACGTGTACGCCTCGAAACCATCAACCCTCCGCAATGTGCCAACAGGGCGGACGCTCCGACATCACGCCTGCCTCCGGCGAAGCGTATGAGCAGGCCAAGCGATGGAATGGCGGATCGCATCGGCTCCATCGGAAGGGTGAAACACCCCCGGGGTTGCCGTGATCGACTCGGTCTCCTGAAAGTCGCGGTGTCCGGGGCAGGTTGATGCCCCGCCTTCCGGACAGCCGAGTTGATCAGCGTGCGGCCCGCGAGGCGGACAGCGCACCGGCCCGGGACCAAAGCGGTCCCGGGCCGGCGTTGCGCGAACCTGACTACTTGATCAGCTTCCAGGGGCCGTTCCTGTCACCCGGCTCCTGGCCGCGGGTCCACCACTTCGCCTCGTAGACGTGACCCTTGAAAGTCACCCGGTCTCCCGCGTTGTAGACCTTGGTGAGCGTCCAGGCCGCCGGGCTGTTGTCCGGCGGGGTCGGGGCGATCTCCTCCCAGGAGCCGTTGCGGTCGCCCGGCTTCTGGTTGCGGGTGTACCACTGGGCCCGCCACTTCCTACCGTCGTACATCGCGAAGTCACCCGCGTTGAAGATCCGCGACGCGGTCCAGATCGCCGTACCGTCCTCGGTCATGGCAATTTCCTGCCACGCGCCGTTGGCGTCGGCGCCCGGCTTCTGGTTCTTCGTGTACCAGGAGGCCCGGAAGATCCGCCCCTGGTAGGTGATCCGGTCCCCGTCGTTGTAGACAGTCGACGAACTCCACTCCGCCGGCACGTTCACCGTCAGGGTGGCGGTGGCCTGCACCGCCGTGAGGTGGTCGTCGCCCGCGTACGACGCGGTCAGCGTGTGCTGGCCGCCCGCGAGGCCCACCGGGAGGGTGAACGTCGCGACGCCGTTGGTCACCGTGGTCGAGCCGCGGACGGTCGTACCCTCGCGCAACTCGACAGCACCGGTGACCGGCGTGCTGCCGGCCGTGACCTGCACGGTCACCGTCGCCGCGGTGCCCCAGTTGGTCGGGACGGCGGTGACGGTCATCGCCGGGACCTGCTTGGCGGTACCGAACACGGCCGGCTGGGCCACCGCCTCGCCGCCGTCGGCGCTCCTGGCGGAGACGATCCAGCCGTACGAGGTGCCCGGCAGGAGCTTGTCCCAGGTCGCCGTGGCCACCCCGTTCGATGTCACCTCGTCGGTGCCGATCGTGCCGGACGGCACGTACGCGGCGAGCGAGTCGGTGCTGAACGACGTCTTGCGGGTGCTGAGGTCCACCGGCAGCGTCAGGTTGTCCTCCGAGCCGTTGTACCGCGGCTTGGTCTGGCTGCCGTCCTGGCGGATGTCGTACTCGGTCGCCCCGAAGTTCTTCAGGAACGGCGAGTACGTGTCGATGTGCATCTCGGCCCGGTCCACGTCGAACTGGAGCAGACGCAGGAAGCTCGCCCCGAACTGCAACCGGTCGGTGGCCTTGTGGTCCGGCTTGCCGTCACCGTTGACGTCGATGGTGCCGTCGGCGGCGACCTGCTTCGGCCACAACTCGCCAGCGGTGACACTGTAGAACTGGTAGTCGGCGAGCAGCTCGACGACGTCGTGGCTGACGGTGACGCCGATCTTCGACTTCAGGTTGGTGCCGACGCCGTGCTCGTGACCGGCGAGGACCAGGAAGACGTTCGCGTTGGTCTCGACGACCTGTTTGAAGAGCGGCGAGCCGTCCGGCGCGGAGAAGTCCGCACCCCGACCGTCGGGGTTGGCCGACGGCTTCAGGTAGTCGTGGGAGAGCAGGATCCCGTTGCGGTCCTTGTACCGCTTGAAGATCGAGTCAGCCCACTTGGCCTCGGCCGGCGTCACCCCGTACGACAGGCCGACCGCGACGAAGTCCAGGCCACCGGCCGAGAAGAGCAGGTAGTTGTTCTGGTTGTCCTTGCCCGGCACGACGGACCCGTCGGCCTTTGTCACCTCGTCCCACGCGTGGTATTCGGTGCCCTTCGGCCACGACTTCGCCGTCCCGTAGTACCGGTCGGCACTGAAGGTCCGGCTGAACCGGGACGTGGGGCCCGTCTCGGCGCCCAACTGGTCGTCGTGGTTACCCGCGATCACCTGGTTGACGACACCGTTGTCGTCGAGGATCTTCTGGAAACCCGAGGCGGTGGCCAGTTCCTTCTCCACCTGCTCGTGCAGACCCGGCCGCTTCAGCGAACCGTCCGGGTTGGTGGCCAGCGGGTCGTAGTAGTCGTTCTCGATGACGTCGCCGGTGTGCGCGGCGTACGCGATCTTGCGGCTGGCCGAGTTGTCGGCGATCCACTGCATCTGGTCCCGGTACGCGGCCGACCAGATGGCCTGCTCCTCGACCGTCTCGACGTCGGAGGGCTCGGCCTTCCCGTCGAAGTCGTCGTAGGTGCCGCCGGCCGCACCCTCGGTGACGTACTGGGTGTCGGTGAAGTGCGCCAGCGAGAAGTCGTACGACTCGGGGTCCTCGAAGCGGTCCTTGTCGTTCTGCGCCGACGCGTCGTGCGGGGACAGATCGTCCGCGAACGGGTCTTCGCCGGTGACAAGCACGTGGACGATCCCACCGTCGCGGTAGCCGGCCTCCGCCTGAGCGGTCAGGACGGTGTCCTGCCCGGCCTGCCCCCGCGAACTGGTCAGTGCCACCCACTTCCTGGTGGCCGGGTTCCACGCCCGCAGCGCCACGATCCGGGCCGGGTCGATGGTGCCCGACCAGCGCAGCGTCGGCTCCTGCCTGGTCGCCCCCAGCGGCAGGTCGTACCGCTGGAAGACCACCGCGCGGCTGGACGCGGTGTCGATGGTCGCGCCGTCGAGCGGACGCAGCGAGGTGACGTCCACGCTCCTGTCGTGCTGGACGTCGAGCGTGGTCGGCACGTCGGCCGCCTCACCCTGGTAGCCGCCGGTCGGCAGGACCACGTCCGCCTTGGTGAAGGTGGCGGTCAGCCCCACACCCTCCGCACCGGGAATCCGGGCGGACAGTTCGGCCGAGAGCGGGTCGGTGCCCTTGACTGTCGAGTTCAGCGCGGTCGGGACGTCCGGGATGCTGGCGCTGCTGAACCGCACCTCGCGGGTGGCGGTGTTTCCGAGCGCGTCGGTCGCCGTCAACACGATCGTGTGCGAGCCGGCCGGCAGGCCGTGACCGATCTGGTCACCCTGCTTGACGGGCGCGCCGTCCAGCGTGAGGACCGGCGTACCGGCCACGCCCGTGGCGTCCTTGACCTTGACGTTGAGCGCGACGGTCGAGGTCAGCCGCTGCCCGGCCGCCGGGACACTGCTCTCGATCTCCGGGGCGGTGTTGTCGGTGGTGAAGCGCCGCGTCGAGGTCTTGTCCCCGACGACCGCCCGGATGGTGTGCGCGCCGTCCGGGATCGTCGTCGTGTCCACGTCCGCGCGCTTGCCCAGCGCCGGCAGCGCCGAGCCGTCCGGCGCTGTGACGTCGAACAGGACCATCTTGGTCAGTACCGCGTTGTAGCTGCTGCCACAGGTGCCGTCACCGAGGTACGTGGTCACCTGGGAACCGGGCGGGTAGCTCCCCGAGCCGATGGTGACAGTCGTCTGCGCGACGGAGCGGGTCAGCTGGGTCGCCTTCGCACCGGTCGGCAGCAGTTGGAAGTCCCGCAGGGTGAAGTCGTCGAAGTTGTCGCAACCGCCCGGCTTGGCGCTGCCGTGGTCGTTGCCCGCGACGAACTCGACGGTGTTGACGCCGGGCACCAGCCACTCGTTCGGGAAGGCGAGGTCGGCGACCTCCTTCTCCCACATGCCGATCTCCAGCGGGATGCCGTTGATCAGCGCCTTGTTGTCGTAGCCATTGTCGCTGCCGTTGCCGCCGACGAACACCTTCAGGTGCGCGTCGCCCCCGCTGCCGAGGGTGTCGACGGTACGCGTCGTCGGCGCGCCGTCGACGGTGAAGTGGAACTCCGCGTCCTTGTTGGCCGCGCAGGTCCCGTCGCCCAACGGCAACGACGCGGCGGTCGTCTCCGTCTTCGTCACTGTCGTGCCGCTTGTGGTGACGAGGTACGTGGTGCCGGCCGTCACCGTGCCCGCCGTGCTCAGCGCGAGGGTCGTCGCCTCCCGGGTGAGCGTGAAGTCGTCGTGGTTGGCGCAGGTCGCCCCGCCCACTGTGCCGTTGTAGTCACCGGTCCGGATCTCGACGACGTTGTCTCCGAGGTGCAGGAACCGGGTGGGGAACGCCAGCTTGACGGCCTCGGCGCCGGTGGCGCCGTAGTCACCGCCGACGTCGACCCGGTGCCCGTTGACAAGCGCGTAGTTCTGGTAGCGGGCCTCGATCGAGTTGCCGGCCGCGACGGTGAGGCCGAGGGTGGCGGTGCCGGTGGCCAGCGTCTCCGCGTTCTCGGCGGGCTTGTCGTCGATGGCGAGCGACTCAACGTGCTCCTTGCCGCCGCTGGGCAGCGCGGCGATCACCGGTCGGGTGCCGCGTACGCGGGCGCCGTCGCCGGGAGTCACCGCCGCCGCGCCGGCCGGGGCGTTGTTGACGTCGACAGTGACGGACGTCTTCGCGCCCGACTGGGTGGTCGCGCTGACGGTGTGCGTACCGGTGCTGAGCTTGGTGGTGTCGAGGTCGGTACGCAGGCCGGACGTGCTGCCCGGCTCGCCCGAGATGACGAAGGTCAGGTCCTGGTTGAGCAGCTTCGCCGAGCTGCCGCAGGTGCCGTCACCGAAGCTGTAGCTGAACAGGTTCTGCTCGCCGTCGGCGACCACGCCGAGCAGGCTGAGACTGATGCTGCTCAGCGCGTAGTCGTCGTAGTTGGGGCAGCGACCACCCTCACCGTTTGGCAACTCCTCGTAACCCACTGCGGTCCTGGTGGTCGAGTCGACCCAGTTGGCTCCGGTGTGGACGGTGACCGTGTTGGCCCCCGGTTGCAACCAGTCACCCGGAAAGTCGAGGGTGCCGGCCTGCCCGCCGGGGATGTCCGGGAGGTAGACGCGGTCCGCCTCGGCGGTGTGGGCGTTGACTGTGACGTAGTTGCGGTAGCGGGCCTCGGTGCCGTTGCCACCCATCTCGAACGCGAAGTGGGCGGTGCCGGCGGTCCGGTCGGCGTCGATCTTGTCGCCGTCGACAGCGAGGGTCGTCACGGAGTCGTTCTCGGTGACCGGTTCGACGACGACGGGGACTTCACCTTCGAGGTTCTGCCCGTCGGTCAGGTTGATCAGCGGCGCGTTACCGCTGGTCGGGACCGTCTGCGCTCCGGCCAGGGTGGGGCCGAAGGCCGTCGCCGGCCCGGCAATGAGGACGAGCGCCACCGCGGACAGGAGTCCGCGTGTTCGCTTCCTACGCGCACGTGGTGCATGCGTCATGGCGAGGTTTCTCCTTAGTCGACAGGTCAAGGTGAACCCACCGACGTGAGAACTCTCGCCACGACACCACGGTCGGCGAGCGGTTGGGGCATGCCAGCGCCGCAATCCACAGGTGTGGTGGCACGCCGGCGGGCGCGGCCGTTCGATGACCCTGCCGGCTCTTGGCGAACTCGCTGGCCAAGCCTGGTGAGAGGCGGACGCTGTACGGGTGAACAGTTAGTTGATCAACTGCGCCCTTCGGGGCTCATCCCGTCCTCGGCCGCCTCAATGGCGAGCTCGCGATGCAGACTCTCCCCGACACGGAGGTTGAACTTGCCCGAATAGCTGCGCTCCGCAAACGGCTGCGGCACCGCCTCGCCCTGCTCCTCCATGTCCACGATCACCTCCTGCAAGAGAGCCTGAAGGCCTTGCAGTGCCTCCACCTGTGAGGGAGCCAGCCAGGAGGTCGACGGAAACTCGGCGCAGGTGGCGACGAACTCCTGGTCATCGACCGACCAGGTGACGCGATATGTGTAGTGCGTGATCTCAGGACGGGCGTCGGATTGCATCACTTGGCCTCCTTCTTGTCGATTGCCTTGAGCACCTGCCGGGGCTTCCCAGTACCATTTCTCCACGTCTTCCGCTTCCGAGCATTCGCTCGTTGACACACACCGAGACGGCGCGGAGCTCAGAGGACGCGGGTGACCCGCTCGGCGGCGACGACCGCGTCCCGTCGCGCCGGGTCGAGGTTGGCGCTGATCACCACGGACGCGCCCGCCGACAGAGGCGCGAGCAACCACTTCAGCGGCTGCTCGGTCTCGGCGGCGTCGACAAGCAGCCGGTCACCGGCGCGCAGGTCCAGCATCCCGGCGACCTCCCGGGCGAGCGCTCCCCACTGACCGTAGGTCGTGCCGTCCGCGCTGGCCGGATCCGACGGGTGGATGGCGGTGTGGCCGGGCGTGACGTCCGAGTGGTGGAGCACCTCGGCGGACCAGTCCAACCAGCCCAGCGGCACGTCGGCCAACCGACCGGGCCCGGTGCCGACGAGGTAGCGGTGCGGGGCGTCCGGCACGTCCTCCAGCCAGTCGTCCTGGCGTTCCGGGGTCACGAAGACCGCGTCGAACGGCCGGTCACCGCCGGGCTCCAGCACCGGCAGGCCCGCCGTGGCGCGCGGTCGGAACGACACCGTCAGGCCCGAGGCCCACGCGCCCAACAACACCGCGGCGGTACGCCAGTGCGGCGGCAGCAGCACCGCTACGCGGCTGCCGGGGCCGAGCCCGCAGCCGTCCCGCAGCAGGCTGGCGCTGCGCGCCGCCCAGGCCCCGACCTGCTGTGCGGTCAGGTCGACCCGCTCGCCGGTCGCCTCGTCGCGGTAACTGAGCAGCGGGTACTCGGCGTCGGCGGTCTGAGCCACCAGGTCGGCCGTGCCGGTTGGCTGCATCTCCACGCTCCCCGGGTCGACGTCGGCCCCACCCTACTCAAGAACTTTGGTCGCGCCGGTCGTCGGCCAATGGCCGTAGCGGCCGGCCAGGTGGCCCCCGCACGGTACGAGGTGACATGCGAGACGCCGCCGCCGAGGAGCGCCATGCCGACCGAGCACCGCCCCGCCACAGACGCCCAGCCCGCGACCGCCGACCGCACTGCCACCGCCCACCGGCTTCCGCTGCGTCGCCGACTTGTGCCGGTGATCGCGTTGCTGCTGCTCGCGCCGTGGGCGGCCGAGTGCTCGTGGGGCGGCTTCGCCATCGACGACTTCCTCCCGGTGCTGATCGTCCTGGGCCCGATGTACGGCGGGGCCGCGATCCTGATCCGGGAGACCGCCCGGCACCTCGGCGCGGGCTGGCCGACGATCGTGCTGATCGCCGCCGCGTTCGGTGTGTTCCAGGCCGGCCTGGTCGACCAGTCGCTGTTCAACCCCGACTTCCTCGACGACACCCAGTACGCCGACACCCGGGCCGCCGCCGAGGCGACGCTGGTGCCGGGGCTCGGGTTCAGTCTCCGGCAGGCCTTCGACTACGTGGGCAACCACATCGTGCTGACCATCTGCGCCCCGATCGTGCTCATCGAGTCGTTCCTCGGGGCGGACCGTCGGCTCCGGCCCTGGCTGGGCCGTCCCGGTCTCGCCGTGGTCGGCGTGATCTATCTGCTCGGCAGTCTGTTGATCTTCTCCGACAGCAGCGGCCGGAAGGGTTTCCTGGCCAGTCCGCTCCAGCTGGCCTTCGCCACGGCGCTGGTTCTCGTACTTGTCGTAGCGGCGCTGCTGCCCCGCTGGCGCCGCACCCACCCGCGCCGGGTCCGTCGGACGCCGCACCCGCTCTGGGTGGGTCTGCTGGTCGTCCTCGTCCGCTTCGGCGCCGACCTGACGCCCGGCTGGCCGGGGGCGGTCATCGCGCTCTCGCTCGCCGCCGTCGTCGGAGGGCTGCTCACGTACTGGTCGTCGGGCAGCGGTTGGGGGCAGCGGCACGTGCTCGCTGCCGGCACCGCGGGCCTGGTCAGCGCCGCCGCCTTCGCGTACCCGGTGCCGCCGTACTCCCCGGCGAGCCCGGCGGCGGCCCTGGCCGGCGACATCGCGGTCACCGTCATCACCGTCGCCCTGGTCGGCGGCGCCTGGTGGCGGCTGCGCCGTGCTTCGCCGACTGTTCATGTCGGCGCAAGCTGACGCTCCCCAACAACTGTCAGCCTCCGTGCGGGTACGACCTAACGGAGGAAGTCCTTGACTCTCAGAAGAGCATTCACCGCGCTCACCGCAGCCGGTGTCGCCGCCGCCAGCCTGACCGGGGCCACCCCCGTGTCGGCCGGCGGGCACCACCACTCGTCGCTCGCCTTCGACCGGGTCGCCACGTATCCGGTGTTCCAGAACCGCCCGGCCGGGGAGGTTCCGGCGACCGCGACGGTCGCCGAGATCTCGGCGGTCAGCGAGGACGGCCGCACCCTCATCCACACCGACGCGCTGGCCCGGCGCATCGGCTTCCTGGACATCTCCCGGGCCGACCGGCCGCGCGGCCTCGGAACGCTCTCCCTCGCGCAGCTCGGCAACGCCGAGGACGAGCCCACCTCGGTCGCCGTGGTCGGTCGGTACGTGCTGGTGGTGGTGAACACCAGCGCCAGCTTCACCGAGCCGTCCGGTCGGCTCGACGTGATCGAAGTGACCAGCCGGAGTACGTCTCGATCAACAGCCGCAACCAGTTGGCCGTGACGCTCCAGGAGAACAACGGGGTTGCCCTGATCGACCTGCCCACCGGCCGGATCACCACGGTGTTCAGCGCCGGCACGGCCACGATCAGCGGGATCGACACCAGGAAGGACGGTGTGATCGACCTGACCGGCAGCATCACCGGCGTGCCCCGCGAGCCGGACGCGGTGGCCTGGGTCGACGACCGCTACCTCGCCACGGCCAATGAGGGCGACTGGCACGGCGGCACCCGCGGCTGGTCGGTCTTCGACAGCCGTACCGGGCGCGTCGCCTGGGACGCCGGCAACACCTTCGAACGGCTCGCCGTCACCTACGGCCTGCACAACGAGGATCGGGCCGGCAAGAAGGGCACCGAGCCGGAGGGCGTGGCCGTCGCCGAGTACGGCGGCGTGCGGTACGCGTTCGTCGGTTCGGAGCGCAGCAACTTCGTCGCCGTCTACGACCTGGGCAACCCCACAAAGCCCGTCTTCCGGCAGGTGCTGCCGACCACCAACGGGCCGGAAGGGCTGCTGCCCATCCCGTCACGCGGGCTGCTCGCGGTCTCCAGTGAGGAGGACGACGCCTCGGTCAACGTCCGCGCCTCGGTGTCGCTCTTCCAGCTCGGCAAGGGCACCACGGAGTTTCCGAGCATCGTCTCCGGCGCGGACCGCACCGGCACCCCGATCGGTTGGGGCGCACTCGGCGCGTTGAGCGCGGTGCCGGGCAAGCGGGACGAGCTCTACAGCGTCACCGACGCGGCGTACAGCCAGACCCGCATCCTCACCATCGACGCGCACCGGTCACCGGCCCTGATCACCGACGCGCTGCCGGTGCGGGACGCGGCCGGCGCACCGGTCGGGTACGACGCGGAGGGCATCTTCGCCCGCCCGCAGGGCGGCTTCTGGCTCGCCGTCGAGGGTGCCAAGGGCGCGGAGAACAAGCTGGTCCGGCTCGACGCCGCCGGGGTGACCCGGCAGACCGTCGCACTGCCCGCCGAGGTCGCCGCCGGCCTGGGCAAGCAGGGCCTGGAGGGGGTCACCGCGACCACCGACCCGCAGGGCCGGGAGATCGTCTGGGTGGCCGTGCAGCGGGAGCTGAGCACCGACCCGGCCGGCATCGTGCGGCTCGGCCGCTACGACGTCACCGCGGGCACCTGGAGCTGGTTCGGCTACCAGCTGGGCGCCACCACCGTGCCCGGTGACTGGATGGGCCTCTCCGAGATCACCGTGGTCGGCGACCGGCTCGCCGTCATCGAGCGGGACAAGCTGAACGGCCCGGCCGCCACGGTCAAGCGGATCTACACGGTGCCGCTGCCGGGTGCGGCGGCGACCGGCCCGCTGACGGTGCTCCCGAAGACGCTCGCCGTCGACGTGCTGCCCGCGTTGCGCGCCACCAACGGTTGGACCCAGGAAAAGCTGGAAGGTCTGACCGTGGCCGGCAACGGCGAGGTGTACGCGATCACCGACAACGACGGGGTGCAGGACGCAACCGGCGAGACGGTGCTCCTGCAACTCGGCTCCAGCCGGAAGGTCTTCGGCCGCAACTGACCCACCGCCAGTTCCCTTCGGCCGGCGTCCACCCTCAAGGTGGGCGCCGGCGGTCACACAAGGTGACCCCGGTGCGGGCCAACCGCCCCCACCTCACAGCCTTTGCTCTGCTTACCTATATGCGACACGCACGCTCCGCGAGGAAGTTCCCACCCGTCGATTGCGGGGCCGTCATGAAGTCCCAGTTCAACGCGGTGTTGCATATAGGTAAGCAGAGCAAAGGCTGTGGGGCAGCCGAGCTGGACACCGAGGCCTATAACGCTCTGTTGCGGGTACTGCCCGCGCCCATTCGGGTATCCATCGTCACCTAACGTCAGCGCGGCAGTTCCGGGCCGCCGTCGAGCAGGGGGGCGAGCAGATCGTCGTACTCCTCGACCCGGGTCAGCACCTCGGCGGCGGTGAACTGGCGGACGGCCGGCTTCCGGCCGCGGGCGCCGGCCTCGACCTCGTCCCAGGTCAGCGGCGTCGACACCGACGGCACCGACTGGGCCCGCAGCGAATACGGCGCGACTGTGGTCTTGGCCGCGTTGTTCTGACTCCAGTCGATGAAGACCTTCCCCGGGCGCAGGTTCTTGGCCATCTTCGACACGATCAGCTTCGGGTGGGCCTGCTCCAACTCCTGGGCGATCCGCCGGGCATAGGCGGAGACGTCATCGGAGGGCTGGGTGCCCGCGATCGGGCAGCAGAGTTGCATGCCCTTCTTGCCCGACGTCTTCGGGTACGACTCGATGCCGTCGTCGGCGAGCCGGTCGCGCATCAGCACCGCCACCGGGCAACACTCGGCCAGCCCGGCCGGCGACCCCGGGTCCAGGTCGACGACCATCATGTCCGGGTGCTCACCGACCTTCCACTGCGGCGTGTGCAGTTCCAACGCGGCCAGGTTGGCCAGCCACACCAGGGTGGGCAGGTCGTCGGCGACCACGTAGTCGATGGTCTCCCGGCCCTTCGTCGACCCGGGCGCGGGCAGGTTCTCCACCCGCACCCAGTCCGGGGTCGCGGCCGGCGTGTTCTTCTCGAAGAACGACTTGTCGTCGACCCCGTTGGGAAAGCGGATCCGGGTCACCGGCCGGTCGCGCAGGTGCGGCAGCAGCACCGGCGAGATCCGGGTGTAGTAGTCGATCACCTCACCCTTTGTGAACCCGACCGCCGGATAGAGCACCTTGTCCAGGTTGGAAAGCTCCAGCGGACGGCCCTCGACGTCCACCCGTAGCCGCTCAGCCGGCATCGTCGACCTCCTCCGGCGGCTTGTCCGGGCGCAACCGCAGCACCCGGGGGAAGCGCAGCCGGCCGTCCGGGGTGCGCTGGCCGTACTTCACCTCCACCACCACCCGCGGTTCTACCCAGATGGCACCACGGGCATCCTCGCGCGGCACACCCGGTGCGAACGGTGACACACCGGAGCGCAGCGGCTCCAGCTCGGCGAGGAGCTGCCGTTCGATGGCCGCCCCGATCCCACCGCCGACCCGGCCCCGGTAGACCAGCCGGCCGTCCGGACCGGGCACCCCGACCAGCAGCCCGCCGATCCGGCGCGCGCCCGGCCGCCAGCCGCCGATGACGAAGTCGCCGGTCACCTCCAGCTTGACCTTCACCCAGTCGGGCGAGCGCACCCCCGGGCGGTAGACGGCACCGACCCGCTTGGCCATGACGCCCTCCAGACCGTGCTCACCGGCCGCCTCGTAGGTGGCCGGGCCGTCGGCGAAGACCGGCGGCACCGCCCACCGGGTGCCGCCGAGGGCGAGCGCGTCCAGGGCCTCCCGGCGGCGCTCGTAGGGCCAGCCGGTCAGGTCGTCCCCGTTCAGCCGCAGCAGGTCGAAGATCATGTACGTCACCGGCATGACCGCCGCCAACCGGGCCGCCTTGTTCCGGTCCCGCACGTGCATCCGCTCGGCCAACGCGGTGAACGACGGCTGCCCGCCCTCGCCGAGCAGCACCACCTCGCCGTCGAGCAGCGCGTCGTCGACCTGCTCGGGCAGCGTGGCCAACTCGGGGTACGCGGCGGTGATCTCCACGCCGGAGCGGGCGTACAGGTGCTGGCCGCCGCCGGAGATGTCGGCCAGTGCGCGAACCCCGTCCCACTTGAACTCGTACGCCCAGCCGTCACCCGCCGGGAGCGGCCCGGTCATCGCGAGCATCGGCTTGAGCGGCGCGCCGGGCACGACCCGACTGTAGTAGCAGGCCGAACACCTCGCGTCCGGTTCTTCGGGATGCGAGCATTGTCGATACCGGGGAAGGGAGCGCAGGATGCGTGCCATCTGGAAGGGAGCCGTGTCGTTCGGGCTCGTCTCGATCGGGGTGAAGCTCTACTCCGCGACCGAGGAGAAGGACATCCGGTTCCACCAGGTACACCGGGAAGACGGTGGCCGGATCCGCTACAAGCGCACCTGCTCGGTCTGCGGCGAGGAGGTCACCTACGACGACATCGCCAAGGGCTACGACATCGGCGGCGGTGAGATGGTGATCCTCACCGACGAAGACTTCGCCGACCTGCCGTTGACCAGCTCCCGCGCGATCGACGTGTTGGAGTTCGTGCCGGCCGAGCAGGTCGACCCGATCCTCTACAACAAGGCGTACTTCCTCGAGCCGGAGGGCACGGCGACCAAGCCGTACGTGCTGCTGCGCGACGCCCTGATCGACTCGGAGCGAGTGGCCATCGTCAAGGTGGCGCTGCGCCAGCGGGAGCAGCTCGCCACCCTGCGGGTCCGCGAGGGTGTGCTGCTGCTCAACACCATGCTCTGGCCGGACGAGATCCGCACCCCGGATTTCGGTTTCCTCGACGAGGACCTCAAGGTGCGCCCGCCGGAGCTGGCGATGGCCAGTTCCCTGATCGACTCGATGACCGGCGAGTTCGAGCCGGACGTCTTCACCGACGACTACCGGGCCGCGTTGCAGGAGGTCATCGACGCCAAGGTGGAGGGCCGGGAGGTCGTCCAGCCGGAGGAGGTCGAGGAGGCCCCGGCCGCGGCGGTGGACCTGATGGCCGCGTTGAAGGCCTCGGTGGAGCGGGCCAAGGCGGCCCGCGGCGAGCAACCCGCCCGCGGCGGTGGTGGCGGTGGAGGCGAGCCGACACCCATCTCGTCGGCCCGGTCGGCGCAGAAGGCGGCGGAGAAGAAGGCCGCCAAGGCCCCCGCCAAGAAGACCACGGCGAAGAAGACGGCCGAGAAGAAGACAGCCGAGCCGGCGAAGAAGACCGCCGCCAAGAAGACCCCCGCGAAGAAGGCGGAGCCGGCGAAGAAGACGGCCGCCCGCAAGACCGCACCCCGCAAGAGCGCCTGACCGGTACGGCAGCGGAGGCGGTGTCCGCCGGGCCGGGTACGCTCCGCCGGCCGCTGGCCACCGGAGGAGCCCTCATGCCGTACACCCCTGACCTGGACCGGTTGTTGACGCCCGGCGCGCGCTTCACCGACCAGCACGGCGCGTATCTGATCGAGGTCCACCCGGTGGATGACGTCGTGCTGCCCACCGGCCAGGTGGTCGGGTGCGACCCGCTGGAGTGCCCGGAGGCCGAGCCGTTCACTGTCACAGTGCCGCCGGGGCGCTATCCCGCCCGCGCCTGGGTGGCCGTGGTGCTCCGGGAGGACGCCGAGGTGGACCGGCGGGTGGCCGCGCTGGAGCTGGTCGTCTCCGCCGAACCCACCACCCGGTGGGAACCGGCCGTCGCGGGCGACCAGATCGTCGCCACGCTCGGCGCGGATGACTACTTCGGGTACGGCGTCGACTCCGGTGCCGGCACCCTCGCCGACCCGACAGCGCTCGCCGCCCTGGAAGGCTGGGACGAGGACCGGGTCGAGGAGGTCTTCATCCCCGCCGAGCTACCCGAGTCGCCGGTGCGAGGGCTGATCACCGCCGTCCTGGACGAGGCCAGCGGTGCCAACATCGTCACCGTGGCCACCGGCTGGGGCGACGGCTGCTACGGCACCTGGATCGGGCGTACCGCCGATGGCCGGGTCACCTCGTTCGTGACCGACTTCATGGTCGTCCCGGAATAACCGCCCGGGAAGGTCCCGGAACTGCCGCGCTGGGCGATCCGAGGCGTCCGCGGCGGGCACGGTGGGCCGTGGTGCGGGTACCGTGTGCGTCGGCTTTCCCCCCGGCACCGGGTGCCGGCCACACTTCGCAGCAGGGAGTCGACGACGTGAGCGAGCGGACGCAGCAGAACCGGTCGGCAGAGCAGGACCAGAGCCCGGCGACCAAGTCGGGGCGCCGGCTGGCCGCCCAGTTGGCGGCGAAGAAGGCCGCCGACGCCAAGCGCCGCCGCAACGCGTGGCTCAGCGGCATCGCCGCCGTCGTCGTGGCCGGAGGGTTGATCGCCGTCTTCGTGATGATCGGCGGTGGCGACGACAAGCCGAAGAGCCAGGCCGACGCGACCCCGTCGGCGTCCGCGCCGGCCCCCGACGCCCCCGACGCCGCGCCCCCCGCTCCGCAGCTGCCGGCCGACGCCGACCCGGCGCTGGGCAGCAAGCCGACTGTGACGCCGGGGACGGGCAACCTCACGAAGCTCACGGTCACCCCGCTGATCAAGGGCAAGGGCCCGGCCGTGCAGAAGGGCCAGAACATCACCACCAACTACGTGGGGGTGTTCTACAAGGACGGCAAGGAGTTCGACTCCTCCTGGAAGGGCGGACAGCCGGCCAGCTTCGCGATCGGCGTCGGCCAGGTCATCCCCGGCTGGGACCAGGGCCTGGTCGGCGTGACGGTGGGCAGCCGGGTGCAGCTCGACATCCCCACGGACCTGGCGTTCGGCAAGGACGCCGCGAGCAAGGGTCAGCCGGAGGGCCCGCTGCGCTTCGTGGTGGACGTGCTCGCCGCCCAGTGACCTGTCCGGATCGCCCCGGTTGTCGCCGGGGCGCGATGGAGTTGTTCACATGGGGCTTCCGGCCCGTCACCCAGCGGCAGTAGGTTCGGCGTCACCCCGGGCGGTTCGCCGTCCGGGGTGAGCATCCGGGACTCCGACGCGGAGGTGCAGATGACGGCGCTGGACGAGCCTGGGCGGACCGCCCGGTCGATGTGGGCCTACTTCGAGCCGGTGCACGCGGTCACCTACCTGCACCCTCGGGCCCGCGCCGCGTACGAGGCGGTCGGCCTGCGCGGTTACTGGCGCGGTTACTTCGCCGGCCGGGCCGCGCCGCTGGGCGCCACCGAGGCGGCCCCGGTGATCGCCGCCTTCTTCACCTTCGCGCCGCCGATGGTGGCCCGCGCGCTGCCGGCCGTGTGGCGGTTGGCCACCCCGCCGGAGGCGCTGCGCGCCCGCCTGACCGGTGCCGTGCAGGCGCTCGCGGAGCTGACCTACGAGCTGCCGGAGTCGCACCTGGCGGAGGCCGCCGACCTGCTGGAGCGGGCCGCCTCGGCGGCGGAGACCGCCGGCCGGGTGCTCGGCGCGGCAAACGCGGCGCTGCCGGTCGGGGAATACCCGCTGGCCCGGCTCTGGCAGGCCGCGACCACCCTGCGCGAGCACCGGGGGGACGGGCACGTGGCGGCGCTGGTGGCCGCCGGGCTGGACCCGGTGGAGACGCTGACCTGGCGGGTCGCGCGAGACGGTTCGCCGCCGCAGTACCTGCTGGGCCGGGGCTGGTCCGAGGAGCAGTGGCACGCCGCCCGCGAGCGGCTCACCCGGCGGGGTTGGCTGACCGGGGAGGGCACGACCACCGAACACTCCCGGGCCGCATTCGAGGCCATCGAGGACGCCACCGACCGGGCGGCTGCCCACCCGTGGCAGGCGCTCGGCCCCGACGGCACCGACCGGCTCCGGGAGCTGTTGGAGCCGATCGCCCGGTCCGGCCACACGTTGGTTCCGGCGGGCAGCCCGCTCGGCCTGCCCGCGCTGCCCGGCTGACCGGGCACCCGCCGATCGGGCAGGATGGGCCCGTGGCAGATGCGGTGGTCTTCGACCTGGACGGCGTGATAGTGGATTCCGAGCCGGTGTGGGAGGAGGTCCGCCGGGCGTACGTGGCGGCGCACGGCGGGACGTGGCAGCCGGACACGCAACGTCGGCTGATGGGGATGAGCACCGGCGAGTGGGCCCACTATCTCAGCGGCGAGCTGGGCGTTGGCCGCACCGCCGAACAGGTCGCCGTCGAGGTGGTCGAGGAGATGACCCGACGCTACCGGGACCACGTACCGCTCATCGCCGGCGCCGACCAGGTCGTCCGCCGGCTGGCCGCACGGTGGCCGCTGGGGTTGGCCAGCTCGTCGCCGACCCGGCTGATCGAGGCGGCGCTGGCCGCCACCGGTCTGACCGACGCATTCGGCGCGACCCTCTCCACCGAGCAGACCGAGCGGGGCAAGCCGGCCCCGGACGTCTACCTGAGCGTCGCCCAGCGCCTCGGCGTCGACCCGGCCCGCTGCGTGGCAGTGGAGGACTCGTCCAACGGGGTGCGGTCGGCCGCCGCGGCGGGGATGCGGGTGGTGGCCGTGCCGCACGGTTCGTATCCGCTCGACCCGGACGCCGCCCGGCTCGCCGTGGTGACGCTGGGGGCGATCGGGGAGCTGACCCCGGAGCTGGTGGCGAGCCTGGGTTGACGCCAGCCGAGCCGGGTAGAGACCACGAATGAAAGCGATCGTGTACGAGCAGACCGGCGACCCTTCGGTGCTGGAACTGGTCGATCGGCCGGTGCCCGAGCCGGGGGCTGGCGAGGTTCTGGTCCGGATGGCGGTGTCGGGGGTCAACCCGACCGACTGGAAGTCCCGGCGCTCCGCTGCGCCGAAGGACTGGCAGATCCCCGGGCAGGACGGCGCGGGAGTGGTGGAGGCGGTCGGCGAGGGGGTCGACCCTGACCTGATCGGTGAGCGCGTCTGGATCTGGGAAGCCGCCTGGCAGCGGCCGTGGGGCACGGCAGCGGAATACACGCTGGTGCCGGTCCGGCAGGCGGTGCGCCTCGGCGACGCCCCGTTCGAGCTGGGGGCCGCCCTGGGCATTCCGTTCCTCACCGCGCACCGCTGCCTGACCGCCGGCGAGTTCATGCCGGACACGCTGCGCGCCGGTGCGCTGGCCGACCACACGGTGCTGGTGCAGGGCGGGGCGGGCGCGGTCGGCAACGCCGCGATCCAGCTCGCCCGCTGGGCCGACGCCACGGTGGTCGCCACGGTGAGCAGCGCCGAGAAGGCGCAGCTCGCGGCGGCGGCCGGCGCTTCCTACGTCATCAACTACCGGGAGCAGGACGTGGTCGAGGAGATCCGCAAGATCGCTCCCGACGGGGTGCACACGATCGTCGAGGTCTCCCCGGCCCGCAACGCCGCGATCGACGCACAGGTGCTGCGGCACGGCGGCGCGGTCTGTATGTACGCGGACGACGGCGGCGGTGACGTGACCATCCCGATCCGGGCGATGATGGCGCCGAACGCGCGGTGGCAGTTCGTGCTTGTCTACACCGAGCCGAAGGCCGCCAAGGCGCAGGGCGTCAAGGACGTGGCGGCGGCGGCCAGCCAGGGCGGTCTCCGGGTCGGCGCCGATGCCGGGCTGCCGCTGCACCAGTACGCCCTGGCCGAGACAGCTGCGGCGCACCAGGCGGTGGAGGACTCGACGGTGGGCAAGGTGCTCATCACCACAAGCGACGCCTGATCGGGTCGCTGATCACCTGATTTCCCCGTCATCAGGACAGAGACGAACAAGTTTCGCAACAATGATTCTGCGGGTCGCCCCGCGTGGAACGGGCGGCCCCGGCGCGGTGCGAACGCCGGGGCCGCCCCCTGCGGAGGAATGTCGAGTGGCACTCCACCCCGCCCGGCGACAGTGCCGGGGGAAACGTTACGGCGCTGTCAGCTCCCGGACAGTCAGCTCACCCTCGGCGTACCGCGAACGGACGACCTTCTTGTCGAACTTGCCCACGCTGGTCTTCGGCACCGTGTCGATGAACGCCCAGCGCTCCGGCAACTGCCAGCGCGCCACCGAGCCGGCCAGGAAGTCCCGCAGCTCCTCGGCGGTCACCGAGGCGCCCTCCCGGACCACCACGGTGGCCAACGGTCGCTCGTCCCACCGCTCGTCCGGCACACCCACCACGCACGCCTCCAGCACCGCCGGGTGGCCCATCAGCGCATTTTCCAGCTCCACCGAGGAAATCCACTCACCGCCGGACTTGATCACGTCCTTGGCGCGGTCGGTAAGCGTGATGTAGCCGTCCGACGAGAGGGTGCCCACGTCGCCGGTACGCAACCAGCCGTCCCGGAACTTCTCCTCGTCCGGGGCGTCGTCACCGACGTACCGGGCGGTCACCCACGGCCCCCGGACCTCCAGCTCGCCCACGGCCTTGCCATCGGCTGGCAGTGGCCCGCCGGACGGGCCGACGATCCGCGCCTGCACCCCCGCCGGCACCCGCCCTTGCGTGTAGCGGTACCGCCAGCCCTGCTCGCCGGTCGCGCCGGCCGGCGGACGCGAGACCGATCCCAGCGGGGACATCTCGGTCATCCCCCAGGCGTGGATGACGTCGATCCCGTGCCGCTCGTCGAAGGCGTGCATCAGCGCCGGCGGACAGGCCGAGCCGCCGACGATCACCTCGGTGAGCGAGGACGTGTCCACGTCGTGGCTGTCCAGGTAGGCCAGCAGATCGGTCCAGATGGTCGGCACCGCACCGGCCAGGGTGGGCCGCTCGGCCGCGATCATCTCGGCGATCGGCGCGGCCTGGAGGAACCGGTCCGGCATGATCAGCGACGCGCCGGACAGGAAGGCCGCGTACGGCAGACCCCACGACATGGCGTGGAACATCGGCACGATGGCCAGCTCCCGGTCGGTCGGCCCGAGACCGAAGCCCTCCGGCATGCAGACCTGCAACGAGTGCAGGTAGATCGACCGGTGCGAGTAGGCCACGCCCTTCGGGTTGCCGGTGGTGCCCGAGGTGTAGCAGAGCGCCGCGGCGTCACGCTCGTCCACCTCGGGCCAGTCGTACACCTCGGGCCGGTCGGCGAGCAGCGCGTCCCACTGGTGCACTGTGATGCGGTCACCGGCCGCCGCCACCAGCGGCGCCGGGTCGCCGCCACCGACCACCACCACGTGCCGCACGGTGGTCAGCTCACCGATCACCCGGGCCAGCAGCGGGATGAGCGTGCTGTCGACAAGCACCACCCGGTCCTCGGCGTGGTTGGCGATGTAGGCGACCTGGTCGGGAAAGAGCCGGATGTTGAGCGTGTGCAGCACCGCGCCCATGCTCGGCACCGCGAAGTAGGCGACCAGGTGCTCGTTGTTGTTCCACATGAAGGTGGCGACCCGCTCGTCGCCGGTCACCCCGCACTCGTCGCGCAGCGCGTGCGCCAGCCGGGCGGCGGTGCGGCCCACCTCGGCGTACGTCATCCGGCGGGGCTCGACGCCCGTCCAGGTGACCACCTCGGCAGAGCCGTGCACTCCTGCGCCGTGATCGAGGATCCGGGAGATCTGCAGAGGGGCGTCCATCATCGTGCTACGCATGGGTAACAAGCTAGTGTCGGCGGTCACACGTTGGGAACCCCCGTAAATTGTCGCAGGTGAGCATTTCCTGGGCCGACTCGTACGTAGGGCAGTTGCGCGCGCTCGCCGGTGATCGGACGCTGATGTTCGTCGGCGCCCGTGCCGTGGTCAGCGACAACGCCGGACGCATCCTGCTGATCCAACGCTCGGACAACGGCCAGTGGGCCATGCCGGCCGGTGCGATGGAGTTGGGCGAGTCGATCGCCGACTGCGCGGTACGCGAGGTCCGCGAGGAGACCGGGCTGCGTGCGCTGCGGGTCTGCGCGTTCGCCCTCTACACCAGCCCGGACCGCACGAGCACCAACATGTACGGGCACACGTACCAGATCTTCACCACGGCGTTCCGGGTGGAGGAGTGGGACGGGCAACTGACCCGGGTCACCGACGAGACCACCGACGCGGGCTTCTTCCCCCGCGACCGGTTCCCCGCCCCACTCTCCACCTCGGTCACCGAAACCCTTGCCGACCTGGACGTCTTCGAGCAGACCAACCGGCTCATCCTCAAGTAGGTCGGCCTTACTGCGGGTGGCGCAGCCCGGCGAAGAACCCCTCCTGGATCCAGTTCGGGTACGCGACGGGCAGCTTGGTGGCCTCGTCCAGTTCGGCGAGATCCTGCTCGGTCAGCGTGAGTTCCGAGGCGGCGATGTTGTCCACCAGCTGCTCGTGCTTGCGGGCCCCGACGATCACGCTGGTCACGGCCGGCCGGGACAGCAGCCAGGCGACCGCCACCCGGGCCGGGCTGACCTCGTGCCGCTCGGCGACGCCCTTGAGCACGTCGACCACACCGAAGGCGGTCTCCGGGTCGAACGGCGTGAAGCTGGCGTAGCCAGGCTGGGCGCTGCGGGCGTCGCTGTCGGCGACCGCGCCGTCCCGGCTGACCTTGCCGGAGAGGAATCCACCGGCGAGCGGGCTCCACACGGTCAGCCCGATGCCCGCGTCGAGTGCCATCGGCACCACGTCGCGCTCGACGTCCCGACCCAACAGGGAGTAGTACTCCTGCACGGAGACGAAGCCGGCCAGCTTCTCGCGCGCGGAGATACCCAGGGCCTTGGACAGCTGCCAGGCGGCGAAGTTGGCGGCACCGATGTAGCGGACCTTGCCCTGCCGGACCGCGTCGTCGAGCGCGCGCAGCATCTCCTCCATCGGGGTGACCTGGTCGAAGTTGTGGATCTGGTACAGGTCGATGTGGTCGGTGCCGAGCCGGCGCAGGCTGTCCTCCAGGTTCTGCATGATGTGCAGCCGGGAGGTGCCGACGTCGTTCGGGCCGGGGCCGGTCCGGGAGTGCACCTTGGTGGCCAGCACCACGTCGCGACGCCGCTTGCCGAGCGCCTGGCCGAGCAGCTCCTCGCTCTCGCCGTCGCTGTAACCGTCGGCGGTGTCGACGAAGTTGACCCCCGCGT
This sequence comes from Micromonospora sp. NPDC005215, assembly GCF_040607915.1. NCBI lineage: Bacteria > Bacillati > Actinomycetota > Actinomycetes > Micromonosporales > Micromonosporaceae > Micromonospora > Micromonospora sp. NPDC005215. The sequence continues at coordinate 291,203 of NZ_JBEXHQ010000001.1, forward strand.
CCAGCGCGGTGTCCACCATCCGCTGCACGTCGGGCAGGGCCAGCCCGCCGAGGGTGCCCCAGAGCGGGTGCCCGCTGCCGCCGAAGGTCATCGCGCCGAGCGAGATCTCCGAGACGTACACCCCGGTGGTGCCCAGCAGTCGATACTTCACGTGTCGCTCCTCGTGATGCGGGGGGTTCGGAGGCCGAGGTCGGGCACTCCCTGGTCACAGTGTCGGACAGTGTGTCCGGCAACGAGCGTACGTCGCCGATCCGGCCCCCGGCCACCTAGGATTCCGGCTATGCCCTCGATCACCCGCCGCCGCCCGAGCAACCCCGACGGGCGAGCCGCCGTCGAGGCGCGGGTGCTGGCGGCCACCGAGCGGCTGCTCCAGCAGGGGGCTCGCTTCACCGACCTCGGCGTCCAGCGGATCGCCGCCGAGGCCGGGGTGGCGCGGTCGACCTTCTACACCCACTTCCGGGACAAGAGCGAGCTGCTCATGCGCCTCGCCGGCACCATGCGCGAGAGTTCCTTCGGCCGCACCGGCGACTGGAACCCCAGCGGACCGGGTGACCCGCTCGCGGTGCTCACCGAGGTCTTCGCCGACATTATTCGGATCTACCGGACATACGCCCCGGTTCTGGCGGCGATCAGTGAGGTCGCGGCGTACGACGAGGTGGTGCGCGAATACTGGGCGGCGGGGCTGGAGCAGTTCGTGACGCGCACCGTCAAGGCGCTTCGCGCCGAGCAGCAGGCCGGGCGTACCCCCGCGAGCCTGGACGTGGAGACCGCGAGCCGGCTGATCGTGCACGGTGGTGACCGTTTCCTCGCCGACCACGTCAGCACGACCACGGCCGACCCCGCCACCGACGCGGCCGCCGCTCGCGAGCTGGCCGCGACCTGGTGGTACGGCGTCTACCGTCGCCCCGCCTGACGGGCGTCACCTCTCGCCTGGCGCCTGATACCTGGCACTGGTCGCTCGACTCCTCCGACCGAAGAGAAGTAGAGCAGTGATCGACTCGGGTTCACGGAAGTCGGGGTGTCCCACTGCGAAGGACGCCCCAACTTCCATGATCTCGTGTTGATCAAGGGTGCCGGCTGATCAGGCTGCGGTGGGGCCGAACTGTTCGATGAAGCGGCCGGTGAACAGGTCGACGCCCTTGTACTCGGAGACCGTCGCGGCAGAAACCACGGCGGGGCCGTCGGGCGTCGGCAGCTGACCAACACCGTGCCGCGACCCGAGCGGGACCAGGATCATCGGGTCCGGCATGGGCTGGTAGGTGGCCGTCGGCTGCTCGCCCCGCAGGTGGGCGGCGATGTTCTGCGCCACGACCTCGGCGTGCCGCAACGCGTACGCGGCCATCTTGTCCTCGGCGACATCGGTGAGGTCGCCGATCGCGTAGACATGGTCGAGGATGCCGTCGACCCCGCGGACGTTGAGGGTTTCGGTGACGGCCACCTGCCCCTGCGAGGTGAGCGCTGTCAGCCGGCCGTCGGCGAGGTAGTCGCTGCTGATCCGCACGCCGTAGGCACGGAACCAGATGTCGGCGGTGATCTCGTCGCCGCCGGTGGTGGTGGCCGTGAACGTCGCGGCCCGATTGGCCTCGGTGGCCAGGGGCGCGGCCAGGCTCGTGCCCAGCCGCACTTCGATGCCCAACTCGTCGAGCTGCCGGTGCAGGTCAGCGCGCATCTCCGACCCGAAGGCGGGCAGCAGTCGCTCGGCCGGATCGACGATGGTGACGTGCTTGTCCGGCCAGGCGTCCTTGATCTCACCGGCCAACTCCAACCCGACCGGCCCGGCGCCGAGGATCAGCACCCGCTCCGCGCTGGCCAGCTCCTTGTTGGTCTGGCGTAGGTCGTCGAGCGCTTCCTCGACGGAGTCGGCCGTCGGCCTGGCCGGGTAGGCGTACCCGGATCCGGTGGCCAGGACCAGGTAGTCCGCCGCGACACGTTGACCCGAGGCCAGCGTGACGCCGCCGGGATCCACCGAGACCGCTCGATCCCGGATCACCCTGCCCCGCGGGAGGACCGTGTCGAAGGGGAAGAACATGTTGCCGGCCCAGTCCGGCCGGGTCAGCGCCCGCAGCGATCCCGCGACGTTGACGAACGCGTCCCGCGGATCGATGAGGACGACATCAGCCTCTGCCTCCAACGCCTTGGCGACCGCCGTGCCCCCGTAACCGCCACCGACGATCGCAACCGTACGACTCATGATTCGGCTCCTACCGACAGGATTCGCGCTCGACCGCTGTCGAACGCCTTCCCAACGGTCGTCAGTTCGCCGGATGCCAGGGAGGCCGGACTGAGGCTGGTAGTAGCAGGGACACCATCCGGAGGGCAGACGTTGTTACGTTCGGGTGGTGAGCGACAACGAGCTCGGGTTGTTTCTGCGCGTCCGCCGTGAAGCGGTGACTCCGGCCGAGGTGGGGCTGCCCACCGGGCCCCGCCGGCGCGCCGCCGGGCTACGCCGCTCCGAGGTGGCGGCCCTCGCCGACGTAAGCGTGGAGTACGTCACGAGACTCGAACAGGGCCGCGACCGTCGGCCGTCTCCGCAGGTGCTCGCCGCGCTCGCCAACGCACTCCGGTTGACCCGCAACGAACGCGTCCACCTGCACCACCTCACCAAGGCGAGCGATCCCGGCTTCAACTGCCGGGGCCAGAGCACAGCGGCGCGCTCGGTACGCCCGACCGTGCAGGCACTGCTCGACCGCCTCGAACCCACACCCGTGGTGCTGCTCAACCAGCTCAGCGACATCCTCGCCCACACCACCGGTTTCGAGCGGCTGGCTGGACCGACCGGGATCCTGGACGCGGCAGAGCCCAACCTCGCCCGGTTCGTCCTCACCGACAGCCGCGCACGCAGCGCGTACCCGGACTGGGACCACATCGCCGACGAGCAGGTCGCCGCCCTCAAGCAAGGCCCGTTCCGGTCATACCCGCCGATGGCCGCGCTGGCGGACGAGCTGACAGTCACCGCCGGCGACGCCTTCACCCATCGCGTCGACACGGTTCCGGGCCTGGCGAAGCCCAGCGGCGTCTTTCGTCTGGCCCATCCCGAGGCGGGCATGCTCCGGCTCGCGTACGAGACCCTCGAACTTCCCGCCGAGGACGATCAACGGCTGATCGCTTACCTGCCTGCCGACGCGGCAACCTCCGCCGCGCTCGACCGTCTCAACGGCCAACACCCGCAGCCGCTCCGCCTCGTGGCCGGGTGACACCGACCGCCCCGGACCGGGGCGGTCGGCGAACACGGATCAGATCATCGTCTGGGACTTGGCCTCCATGTCGGCGGCGGCCTCCTCCTTGGACTCGCGGGTCAACGGCTTGCCGCCCGGGGCCGGGGCCTCACCGCCGAGCGGGTCGGCGCCGCCGGTGGCACCCTGCGGGCCGGCACCCCGCAGCTGCGTGTTGGGCAGCGTCAGGGTGACCACCACCGCCACGATGGCGATCAGGCCGGCGGTCAGGAAGACCATGTCCAGCGCGTCGACGAAGGCGCCCTGGATGGCCGCGCGGACCGGCCCCGGCAGGGCCAGGATGGTGGCCGGATCGTTGATCGAGATGTTGGTGCCGCCACTCGCCGCCACGGCGGCCTGCTCCTGCGGCGGAAGCTGCGCGATCGCCCCGGGCAGCCGGTCGCCGAGCCCGCTGGCCAGCCGGGACGAGAGCACCGTGCCGAGGATCGCCACTCCGAACGAACCACCCAGCGACCGGAAGAAGGTCGCCGAGGACGTCCCCGCACCCAGGTCGCGGACCGAGACCGCGTTCTGCACCGCCAGGATCAACGACTGCATACACAGACCCAGCCCGACGCCGATCACCACCATGAACCCGAACGCCACCCAGAGGGAGGTACTCACCTCCAGCCGGGTGAACAGGAACATGCCGATCAGCAAAGTCACCGAGCCGGCCACCGGGAACCACTTGTACCGGCCGATCCGGGTCATCGCGCGACCGGTCAGGATCGAGGTGATGATGATGCCGGCCATCATCGGCAGCATCAGCAGACCGCTGCGGGTCGGCGAGGCGCCCTTGACGATCTGCAGGTACAGCGGGATGAAGATGATCGAACCGAACATCACCAGGCCGATGATGAGCAGTGCCGAGTTGGCCAGGGCGAAGGTGGCGCTCCGGAACAGCCGCAGCGGCAGGATCGGCTCCGCCACCCGGGCCTCCTGGAGGACGAAGAGCACCCCCAGCACCGCACCGACGACGAAGAGCGTGATGATCACACCCGATCCCCAGGCGTACTCGTTGCCACCCCAGCTCAACGCGAGCAGCAGCGAACTCACCCCGGCGACCAGCAGCCCGGCACCGAGCCAGTCGATCGAGTGGTCCCGGCGTTCGAACGGGATCAGCCGCATCACGTGGTAGCAGACCACAATGGCCAGGATCGCCAGCGGCACGTTGATGTAGAAGATCCACCGCCAGTCGGTCTCCGCGAAGTACCCACCGACCAGCGGCCCGGCCACCGACGAGATCCCGAAGACCGCGCCGAAGAGACCCTGGTAGCGCCCACGCTCCCGGGGTGACACCACGTCCGAGATGATGGTGAACGCGAGCGTCAGCAGACCACCGGCGCCGAGGCCCTGGATGCCCCGGGTGACGATCAACTGGGTCATGTTCTGCGACAGCCCGGCCAGCAGCGACCCGACCAGGAACGTGCCGATCGAGAAGAGGAAGACCGGACGACGCCCGTACAGGTCGGCCATCTTGCCGTACAGCGGCGTCGACGCCGTCGAGGCGAGCAGGTACGCGGTGACCACCCACGAGTAGTGGTTGATCCCGCCCAACTCCCCGACGATGGTCGGCAGGGCCGTACCGACGATGGTCTGGTCGAGTGCGGCCAACAGCATGCCGGTCATCAGGCCGAACATGAGCAGCCGGATCTGCTGACGATTCAGCACCGGCGCGGCGGAGGCTTCGGTGGTCATGTGGCCTTCTATCCCGCAGGCCGCAGAACATGCGCCGAACCGCAAAAAAACCCCATCCCCGCCAAACCCCCACCCCCCTCCCCCAGGCCCCCCCGACCCCAGGTTCCGGGGGTACCTCAGTCCCCTTCCCGCCCTCGAACGCCCGAAACAGGTCGGACAGGTTCGGACCGGTTCGGACCGGTCAGGGCCCATCGAAGGGGGCCTGACCAGCGGCACCGGTCGCCCCGCAGGTTTGTCCAGCAGGCCGCTGGGGACCCCGGGAGGCATGGCAGGAGCAGCAGCGGAACAGCGCCGGCTCGCCACCGTCGTGGAGAGCTGGCTCGAACGCCCAGTCCTGATCGTCGGTGACGCCATGTTGGACGAGTGGCGGTTCGCCGACTCCGACCGGCTCTGCCGAGAGGCGCCCGCACCGGTCCTCACCCTGCGCCGACGGATCTCCGCCGCCGGTGGGGCCGCGAACACCGCTGTCAACGTCGCCGCCCTCGGCGGCCGGGCGGTGCTTGTGGCACCGGTCGGCGCCGACGTGGCCGGCGACGAGCTGCACGACTGTCTGGATCGCGCGGGCGTCTGGGACCGCACTGTCAACCAGCCCGGACGGCCCACTCCGGTGAAGCGGCGGATGCTCGCCGGCAACCAGATCCTGCTCCGCGAGGACTCCGGCGACCCGGACGACGCGCTCGACCCGGAGGGCGTGACCCGGCTGCTCACCGCCCTGAGCTGCGCCACCGAGGAGCTGCGCGCCGCCGCCGGTGGGGAGGCGCCGACCCTGGTGGTCTGCGACTACGGCCTGGGGGCGCTGCCCGCGCCGGTCCGCGCGTGGCTGGTCGAGCAACGCGAGCGGTACGCCACTGTCGCGTTGGACGCCCACGACCTGGCCGACTGGCGGGGCCTCGCGCCGACAGTGGTCACGCCCAGCTTCGCCGAGGCGACCCGGCTGCTGGCCCGAGCCGGCGGCCCGACCCGACCGACCGCCGGCACCGAACTGCACCTGGAGCACCCGCACGGTGACCCGGCCGATGGCCCGTCCGAGCTGACAGTGGGCGCGGCCCCGGGCGGCGTACGCGCCGACGACGTCACGATCGACCGCCCGGGACCGGTCGGTGAGCCCACCCCGGGCGAGGATCGGGTGGCCCTCACCGGCGACGGGCTCAGCGTCACCGGCACCGGCGTCACAGTGAACACCCGGGCCGGGGAGGGCGTGGACCGGGCCGTCCTGGCGGAGTCGCGCCTCGCGGAGCTGCGCGCGCACACCGGTGCCGACGTGGTCGCGGTGACCCTGGACACCGAGGGGGCGGTGGTGGGTGGCGCCGACGGGGAGCCGCGGCGCAGTCACAGCACCCCGGTCCCGGCGAGCCATGCCGTGGGGGCCGGCGACGCGTACCTGGCGGCGATGACGTTGGCCCTGGCCGCCGACGCCCCGCTGCCCACCGCCGCCCAGCTCGCCCAGTTGGCGGCCACCATCACCGTCTCCGACACCGGCACCTGCGTGTGCCGGCGGGAGGATCTGCTCACCGCGCTCGACCAGCCGACCGAGACCATGAGCCATCCCGCGCTGGTCGGCAGCGACGAGCTGGACGCGATCGTCGCCGAGTACCGCGAGGCGGGACGGTCGGTGGTCTTCACCAACGGCTGCTTCGACGTGCTGCACCGGGGGCACGTGCGCTACCTGGAGCAGGCCCGCGCACTGGGTGACCTGCTGATCGTGGCGGTCAACTCGGACGGCAGCGTACGCCGGCTGAAGGGCCCGGACCGGCCGGTCAACCCGGTCGAGGACCGGGGTGCCCTGCTCGCCGCGCTCGCCTGTGTGGACCATGTGGTGGTCTTCGAGGAGGACTCACCCGCCGCGCTGATCGAGGCGGTCCGGCCGGACATCTACGTCAAGGGCGGGGACTACCCGCCGGAGCTGGTGCCGGAGGCGCCGCTGGTGCGCCGGCTGGGAGGCCAGGTGCACACCCTGGGGTACGTGCCGGACCGGTCCACCTCGGCGATCATCGAGCGGATCCGGTCACACAGTCAGGAGGCGTCGCCACCCCCCAACGCGCGGGAGCCCGACCCGTCGCTCAGCTCCCGCACCCGGGCGTCGTGAACCGCCCCCTCGACCTCGGCACCCCGGCGGAGTTCCGCACCGACCGGCTTGTCGACGTGTTGATTCCGACCAGGAACCGGCCCGCCGAGTTGGCTGTCACCCTGGGCGGACTCGCCGCCCAGGACGGGGTGCCCGGGTTCGGGGTGGTGGTCAGCGACCAGTCCGACGGGGATCCGGCGTACGCGCATCCCGCCGCGGCCACCATGGTCCGGGCGCTGCGTCACCGGGGTCACCCGGTGCTGCTGACCCGCCGGTTGCCCCGCCGAGGGTTGGCCGAGCACCGGGCGTACCTGCTCGCCGCCTCGACCGCCAGGTACGTCCTCAACCTCGACGACGATGTGTGGCTGGAACCGGGGACGCTGCGCCGGCTGGTGACGGCGATCGGCGAGCTGGGCTGCGGCTTCGTCGGCAACGGCGTACACGGGCTCTCGTACGCCGACGACCTGCGGCCGGACTCGCACGGACTCTACGAGGAGTGGGTCGGCATCCCGACGCCGGAGCGGATCCGCCCGCAGACCCCGGAGTGGAACCGCGCCCGGATCCACTCGGCGGCCAACCTGCTGCACATCACCGAGCAGTTGGCGCTGCCGGTGGGTGCGTGGCGGGCGTACAAGGTGTCCTGGATCGGCGGGTGCGTGCTCTACGACCGGGCCAAGCTCGTCGGCGCTGGCGGCTTCGACTTCTGGCGCCGGGTGCAGGAGAAGCACCAGGGTGAGGACGTGGCCGCGCAGCTCGCGGTGTTGGCGCGTGACGGCGGCGCGGGCATCCTGCCCAGCGGCGCGTACCACCTGGAGTCCCCCACCACCGTCACCGACCGGGACGTGGAGGCGTGGGAGGTCGTCCTGGCCGACGAGGACAGCCCCCAGCCGGCCTGACGCCGCTCACTGCGGGGTGAGCAGCTCCCGGGCCGCTTCCCGCACCTCGGCAACCGGCACGTCGGTGACGAACGAATCCTGGTGTGGACACTCTCCGTCGCCCGGCCGGTGCGGGTAGATGCCCGGCGTGCAGTCCACCCCACACACCGGACAGTGCACTGTCCACGAGCAGATCGGCCGGTGCCGACCCCGCAACGGGTTGGCCGTGTTGATCAGGTTGCCGACCCAGAAGATGCCCACCGTCGGGGCGCCCACCGCGGCGGCTAGATGCAGCGGGCCGGTGTCGTTGGAGATCACCAACGCGCAGTCGGCGTAACAGCCCGCCAGCCCGCCGAGGCTGAGTGTGCCCACCTGGGGTCGGACCGGGACTCCGGCCGCCGCGACCACCCGGTCCACCACCTCCTGCTCGGCGGGTGTGCCGGTGACCAGCACCTCGTACCCGTCGCCGTGCAGCTCACGGGCCACCTCGGCGAACCGCTCGGCGGGCCAGCGGCGGCGGGTGTCGCTGGCTCCGGGGTGCAGCGCCACCCGGGGCCGGTCCGCCGGGCCGAGCACCTGGGCAGCCTCGGCTCGATCGGCGTCGGTCACCGCCAGCGTCGGCGTGATGGTGGTCGCCGGCGCTCCCACCAGCCCCACCACCTCCAGGTAGCGGATCACCTCGTGCTGGTAGTAGACGTAGCGGAGCCACCGGTCCAGCGGCGGCGCGTCCTCGGCGCGCAGGCCGACGGTCACCCGGGCACCGAGGCGACTGATCAGCGGGTTGGAGTTGGCACCGCCGCCGTGGATCTGCACCGCGAGGTCGAAGCCGGTCGCGGCGGCCAGGAAGTCGTCAATCGACGACTCCGGCTCGCCCGGCTCGGGAGCACGGATGCCCGGCGCGGGCGGCACCACCAGCACCCGGTCCACCGGGCCGGGCCGGTCGCGCCAGAGCTTCGCGTGCCACGGCGCTCCGAGCAGCACGATCTCCGCCGCCGGGTACGCGGCACGCAACGCGTCCAACGCCGGCAGGACGAAGATGAAGTCGCCCAGGGCGTTGGCGCGCAGCACCGCGATGCGCCGCACGTCTTCGACTCGCCCGGCGGTCGGGCCGAGCGGGGACGGAGTGGTCACGCAGCCCGCTACGTCCGGTCGACCTCGCCGGCGGTGTCCGGGCGGTGCAGCTCCCGGTCCGCGGCGGGGTCGGCCGGCATCGGCGTACCGGTAAGGGGGTCGCCGGAGCGCGGCCCGGTCCGACCGACGGTGATGGTGCGCGGCGCGGGTCGCGTCGCCCGGGGCAACCGGACCCGGAGCAGGCCATGATCCATGACCGCGTCGATGGCCTCCGGGTCGACCCGGGAGGGCAGGTTGATGCGGTATTCGAAGCCCCGGGTCTCGAAGCCGCCCGGGATGCCCTGGTCGGCGTTGACCTCCGCCTCGGAGCGGGCCCGTACGCACAGTTCGAGGTCGTCCAGCTCGACCGCCACCTCCTCCGGTGCCACCCCGGGCAGTCGGACGACGACCTCCCAGCCGTCGGCGGTCTCGGTCAGCTCGACGTCGGACGCACCGGCCCGGCCACCGACCAGGCGGCTCAGCTCGGCGCGCAGCGACTGTAGCTCCCCCATCGGGTCCCAGCCCTGCTGCCGGCCGCCGCGCCAGCCCCGACCGAATCCGCCGGTCTGCTGATCGCTCATCACACCTCTCCGATCCGCTGCGTGGCCGTGGGCGGCCGTAGTGAGCTGGGCGCGTCCAGGCCGGCGTCCCGGTCGACGCCCACACCGAGCCGGTCGACCAGCTCGCCGCCCAGCCAGGCGCTGATGCCGAGGATCCCCACCGCGACCACCTCGATGGCGACCAGGGCACCGCCCGCGGCCCGGGAATCGGCGTTGAGCCGGACGACCCACACGGCGGCGAAGAGCAGGATCACCGCGACGTTGGCGGCGGCGTGCAGCAGACCCACCCGCTTGGCGCGGGTGCCGGTCGGGATGGCCAGCAGGTCGAACGAGCCGGCCGCCGCCGCGAGGAGACCGCCGATCAGGCCGACAGTGATGTTCCAGTACGCCACCTCGCCGAGGAGGTCGGGGCCACCGACGGTATCGATCACGTCGAACAGCACCGCCGTGGCCAGCAGCGCGACCGGAAACATGACGAGCATCGGATGGACTGGGTGACCCAGCACCTTGAGTCGGCTCTCCATCTCCCGGCCTCCACTGGTCGGCGTCCTGCGGAACGGTCCTCGTGCGGCGGGCGCGTCGGATGAGGCCCTACCCCCGGTAACCGGGCACAAACCTCACACTGGTCACGGCGGCCTAGGCTGACAACCGGCGGTGCCCGCCAACGGGTCAACGCCTGAGGGAGGATCACGTGACGGTGGAGATCACTTCGCACGAGGAGCTTCGCGACCTGCTCGGGGTGCCGACCGCGCGGGCCGCCAACAAGGAACGCCGCCGCCTGCACGAGCGGGACCGCGAGTGGCTCGGCGCGTCGCCGTTCTGTCTGCTGGCCACGGCCGGTGCGGACGGGAGCTGCGACGTCTCACCCAAGGGCGACCCGGCCGGGTTCGCCCTCGTGCTGGACGACACGACCATCGCGCTGCCCGAGCGGCCGGGCAACAAGCGGGCCGACGGTTACCGCAACATCCTGGACAACCCACACGTCGGGTTGCTCTTCCTCATCCCGGGCCGCACCGACACACTGCGGATCAACGGGCGGGCCCGCCTGGTGAGCGACGCTCCCTGGTTCGACGACATGACGGTCAAGGGGCACCGGCCGGTGCTCGCCGTGGTGGTGGAGATCGAGCAGATCTTCTACCACTGCGCGAAGGCGTTCCTCCGGTCCGCGCTGTGGCAGCCGGAGACCTGGCAGCCCGACCTGCTGCCGTCCCGCGCCCGCCTGATCAAGGAGGTCGAGGCGGTGACGGAGAGCCTCGACGACCTGGAACGGTACTACGGCCCGGAGTACGCCAAGAAGATCTACGTCTGATCGCCGAGCCGGGTCAGGCCGACCAACCGGCAGGGTTGCCGAACGACTCCCGGGAGATTCCGGAGCCGGTCCCCGGCAGCGAACCGAAGCGGTCGTCGTGCAGGTGCGCGAAGAAGTAACACATGGCCTCGCACTCGGCGTCGAGCAGAGCCATCGCGGGGTCGGTGCGGACCGCCTCGTAGTACGTCCGTCCCAGCGCGACGATGAAACCCCGGGCGTAGAGGAAGCCGTCGTCCGACCCGTCGGTCACCTCGTGGATGTCCTCCCGATCGATGTCGTGCAGCTTGCGCTCCACCACCCGGTCGAGAGCGGTCAACTCCGGCCCGGTCAGCTCGGCGCTCAGGTGCCGGAGCCGGTCCAGGAACGCGTCCAACCAGGCATCGATCGCCTGGTACGGGCCGTCATCGTCATCGTCATCATCGTCGGCGGGGTCGCGCTCGACGAGGGCCTGACGCAGCGCCAGTGGCTCGGGGCCCAACTCGGCCCACGCCGCCTCGATGAGCGCCCACAGCCGGGCCTCGTCGGTGGGGGTGGGCAAGGTGCCAGGGGCGTCAGTGGTCGCGGTCACCGTCGGACCGTATCCACCACCACCGACGTTCTCAGGTCCCCGAGAGTCGGCGGACACCATCCACCGGTGGCCGTCCGAGCGACGATATGCGGTGGCAGCCGAAATCACCTCTCCTTCATCCTGTGCGAGTCCGACGCAGCAGAGAGGAGACCGCGATGCGGAAGATCCCAACCCTGTTCCGACGTGACCCGGAGGACATGCGCCGGGTGACGTCAGATGTCCACCCGGACTGCCGATGGGTTCTCGACGGCGAGGGAGTCGCCACCCGGAAGTACGACGGCACCTGCGTCACTTACGACGGCGAACGCTGGTGGGCTCGGCGCGAGGTCAAGCCGGGCAGGACCACGCCTCCGGGGTACCAGCCGGTCATGACCGACGACACGACCGGCAGGACCGTCGGCTGGGAGCCGATCGAGCAGTCGACCTTCGCCGCGTTTCATGCTGAGGCGCTCGGCGCGATCGTGGACGCCGACCAGGTCACCGGCCCACAGCCTGGCGCGACCTACGAACTGGTCGGGCCGAGGGTGAACGGCAACCCGGAGAAGGCCGGCGGTCACCAGCTCGTCCGCCACGGCTTCTGCGCCGCCGGGGACGAGGAGGAACTGCGCAAGGCGCCGCTGGACCACGACGGGCTGCGTGACTGGCTGCTGGGTCACCCGGGATGGGAGGGTCTGGTCTGGCACCACCCGGACGGCCGCATGGCGAAGCTCAAGCGTCGCGACTTTTCCTCGGGGGCCGAGCGTCCGACGGCGAGATCGCCAATCCCTCGTTGACCTGGCGATACCGCACGCGTCGAGCGAGCACAGGGGATGAAGGTCCCCTGTGCTCGTCGTGCGGTGGGGTCAGGAGCGGATGCCCATCAGGTCGGGAGCGTCGTCGTCGCCACCGGGCCGCATGTCGGTGCCGCGATCCTGGTAGCCACGCCAGTACGCCTGGTGCGGCGCACGGGCCACCGATACGACCACGACCTTGATGCCCCCGGCCAACTGCCGGCTGTTGACGATGACGGCGGCGACCGAAACGGCGGCGGCGATGGCGCCAACGGCGAAGGCTCGGCCGGACACCGCGCCGTCCCAGTCGATCGCGGCGACCAGCACGGTGGCCAGCCAGCAGAGTCCGGCGACGGCGAGGACGACATTCGCGGCCTTTGACTGAGTGCGAGTATCCACGAGGGGCTCCGATCTGCGCTGGGGGGCGGCGGTACGAGGGGATCTGAGGTCGGGTCACCTCCAGCCGGGCGCCCACCGGGCGGCTGGCATCGGTCACGCCACCCGTCACGCGGCGGGTGAGCCACATCAGGCCGGGCGGAGGCCCAGGTCCGGTCCTGCCACCTACGGGACATCGGAGCGGGGCAGCAGTCGACAGAGACGCTGCGCGAGGGACGGAACGAACGCAGCGACCAGGACGCTCGGCGGGGTGAACGGCGGGGTCCCCGTGCCGCCCACCCCCGGCACCCGGGCAACGGGACAACGGCGCATCGCGAGGGCCGGGGCCACACCAGAGAGGACGACGCCCTGTACGAGCCACACGTAGCCTCCCCCCGGTAGGCGTCGTCCCGATCCACATGCGGTGCCGGGCTGCCGCCTGACCTGCCGGGATTGGGCCGGAGGAAAGATCGGCAGATGGACATGATCTCGCACCCGTCGAGCTGAGGCGAGCCCACTGCACGGACACACGCTTTCCTGAGCGGGCTGGTTGCGCTCATCCGGAAACGACGAAGCCGGCCCCACCCAGGATGGGTAGAGCCGGCAGAAGTTGGTCGCGGCCCGGTGGCGCGCGTCGGGTCACCGTAGTGACCGGACCCACCTCGTCAGTTGAGGTTCATCCTGTCGCAGGGAATCCACTGACCGACCGGGTAGCCCGGCCGCCGGCCCACCAACCCACATGGCAGCGGTGCCTGCGGGACACCCAGTCGGGGGGCGATGGTGTTGTAGGCCAGCCGACCCATCACCGTGTAACCGCCGGGCGTGGGATGCACGCCGCACTGGTCCAGATAGCCTTCCGGGATGGACTGGTAGTCGATCCAGGTTGGCACGCGATCGCCGTACTCGTCGATCACCAACATGCTGCGGTAGATCGCGTCATTGACCTTGGCTTCGCTCGCCGGGAGCCAGGCAGGGCTCGGACCCGGTGGCGTCGTGCAGCCATCGGTGCCGTGCCCCGAGCTGTACTGCACCCAGGACGGGTACATGAGGACGTCCGGGTCCAGGTCCAACGCCGTGTCGAAGAGCCCCCGGTAGGTGCTCTCGAAGGCAGCGATCTGCGCCGAGGTGGCGTTCGACAGGTTGTTGTTGGTCCCGCAGTTCAGCAGGATCAGGTCGGGTCGGTGCGTGGTGACCAGGTCCGCCATCCGCGACGACCAGTAGTTGCAGGTCACCCCTCCGGCCGCTGCGACGACAAACTCGTGCGGTACGCAGAATTGGTCGAGCAGCCACCCCAACTCCGCGCGGTAGCCGGCGGTCACCGATTCGGTCATCGTCGCGCCGCCGGTGATCGAATCGCCCACTGTCAGAATCTTCACAGTGGGTCGACCCGGCGCTGGGCAGGCGGCGGCAGCTGCGGCCTGGGCGGCGACGGGTGTCCCCGAAGGGATGGACAGGCCGACCGCCACGAGGACGACGGCGATGGCACCCACCAGCACGGGACGTAGTTTCATCGGCTCTCCCCCACTACCGACACGGCGGCCTGCTCGCCACGGACCAGATCTGGCACTGTTATTGCCATTCATGGCACTGACCGTACCGTGTCCACCACTCAGTGCCAAGTGTGGCAACGGCACGTACTTTCGGCTCAGGGTGTTCGACCCCTGGCGACGGCGCCGCTCTCCGTAACCCCAGTAGGGCTGGACCCGGGTGACCGCTTCGTCGACCACGAGCCGGAGCCAGATCCGGCACTACACTCGGGTCCGGCAACGGAGTCCCACACGCGGCACTTACCATCACCCTGTGTCAGCGAGTGCCAGCCAAGATCCCCGTGTCATCGCGTTCGCGCGGTTCATCAAACGCGCCCTCGACGAGGCCGTACGGGAACGCGCCATGTCCATCGAGGACGTCGAGCAACGCACCGGCATCGGTCGATCGACCATCTACCGGTGGCGCCGAGCCGAGATAGCCAACCCGCAGCGCACCCAGGTCCAGCAGTTCTGCGACGGCCTCGGCATCCCGCGTTCGGTGGCCTCGCAGATACTGGGCTGGGACGGCGCGCCGCCGTCACCCACACCGGACCCGAGCACCGACCCCGACCTGCGGGCAGTCGCGCGCATCCTGATGGACCCCAACGTCTCCGCGGAGGAGAAGACCGTCATCCGCGCGACGCTGCAACACCTGGCCCGCCGAAGGTAGCCCCCGGATCAGCGGGCAGGTCTGCCGACAGGCGATATCCGCGGCTGCCAGCAGCGACCACCGGGCCGTTCGGCTGTTCGACACGTAGCCGCCGACCCCGGCCGGCTCCACACTCTGGGGCTACGCATTCCCCACTCACGTGTCACGATCTCCGCCATGCGTCTTCCGATCGGCCTGCTCGTCGCATCCGTCGCGGCCGGTCTGCTCTCGGCTGCGGCGGCGCTGCTCTCCATGCCAGCCGAGTCGATGCAGTTCGGCCTGGTCATGCTGCTCGCACTGCTCGGCTACGTCCTGCTGGATCGCGGTGCGCGCCGCGTGCGGTGGGCCGTCGCCGCCGGTATCGGACTCCTTGCCGTGGTGGCGGTGCTGAGACTGCACTGGCATCAGGAGCAGGTCGTCGAAGTGGGCGGGGTGACATACGGGCCAGCGACAGCAGAGACGTCCATATTGGGGCCATGGCGGGACTCGATCGACAGGCAACGGCTCGCCGCGCTGGGTCTGGCGCTTGGCGTTGTCTGTCTCGCGGCCGGCGTGTGGGCACTGCCGTCGCGCGGCAGGCGGCGGGGTGTGGCGACGACAGTCCTCGCGCTGCTGCTGCTCGCCTGGTTCGGGCTGGACTCCACCCGGGAGTTCGTCGACTATCCGCTGTGGGACCTACTTGGGACGGTGTGGCCGACGCTGCTCGCCGCTCTCGTGACCATGGGGGCACTCGCGCTGTCCGGGTGGCGGGCCGATCGGCGTTGGCTGCTCCCGGTGGGATTGTTCCTGCTGTCACTCGGAGCGGCCGACGCGTACTCGGATCTCGCCGGGGTGTGGTCAGGCTGGTGGGAATTGGCCAATCCTGACCAGAACGCCTTCCTGGAATTGGGGATGATGGTGAGCAGGTCACCGGCCGACTCCTTTCAGGTGTCGTCAGCCGTGGAAACGACGATCGCGCTCGCCGGGGCGGGACTGGCTGCCGTCGGAGCGCTGCGCAGCTCCAGGGAGGCCGCGGACCGAATGGGCCTCCCGCTGATGGGCGACGAAGGCTCGAATGCCGCTGGAGATGACGACTCTTCGGCGTAGTACACCTCGTTCAACACCGTTGATCACAAAGCATGGAAAAACGGCCTCTGGCCCTATTTCTACCGAGCCGCCTGACGAAATCGAACGGTCTATCCCATCTTGCTTTTCCGCGAGCCGACGTTAATATCTCCATGTTTTGATCTACAACGGGGAGGAAGACCAACATGCGATGGAAGTTTCCGGCCGGCGCCCTGATAGCGCTGGCCTTTCTGGTTCCGGCAGCACCAGCGGTGGCTCAAGCCGGATCGCCCGGGCTGAACGCGGCCTGCCAGACGGTCGAGCGCAAAACGTACAAGGATATTCGCGAGCTCTTCACCATCGATCTGGATACCGCCACCACTGGGCAGCTGCGGTTGTTGGCCAATCGAATCCTGGCAACGGCGGACGAAGGGAAGTTGCCCGTTCTGCGGGACGCCATCGAGAAGGCGCTGAGGGGCACCTCGGAAGAGCTCCGGGCTTTCCTCAAGTCCGACGTGCAGAATTCCTGGTCAATTGCTCTGCGGGTCACGGTGAACCAGACGATGACGGGCGCTGGCGCCAACGTGAAGGAGGCCGCGCAGAAGACGCTCGACACCGAGTCCGTCGACACCTACCTGGCTTACCTGAACGAAGGCATGTACGCCGCACGTGCGCTTGACTGCGCGTCTCAGCCCACGCCGACGCCGAGCGCCTCGCCCAGTGCGACGCCGAGCGCCACCCCCAGCGCCACGGCGAGTGCGACGCCCAGCGCCACGACGACCGTCGCACCGACCTCTACGCCCTCCGCCAGCGCGGCCGCTCCCGGCGGTGACGGCGGTGGGCTGCCTCTGACCGGTGCCAACACCGTGACCGTGGCCGGCCTTGGCGCTGCGCTTCTGCTCCTCGGCGCCGCGGGCTACGTGATCGGACGCCGACGCCGTTCCCGCTTCGTGGCATAGCTCACTCGACGCGCCCGGCTCGACACTTCGTCGGGCCGGGCGCGATCAGCGCCGGCGGATGTATCTGCCGGCGTCGTGGACCGAGGACCGGGACCGGTGTGCCGCAGCCGGGTTGCCCGACGAGGTCGAGTTCGCCACCAAGTCGGAGTTGGCCGTGCAACACCATTACCGGTGAGCTGGCCTCCTACCGCTGCTCGGCCGGCCTGGACCACAGCCACACCGTCAACCGACCGGTGCGATGGCGCCGCACACCGGAGGGCTCGCCTCTGCGCGATACTTCCCGTCATGCTCCGCCATGGCCTTGTTGAGTTCAGGCAGATCTCCCACCCGTCCGAGATCAGCGCCCGTCAGACACGCGAGCTGGTCGAGTGCTGGATCGCGGTGGCGAACATGGGCGGCGCTGTGGGTTTCGCGTTCCCGCCCGTCGGACCGGAACAGGTCACTCCCGTGGCCGAGCGCCTCATCGCCGACCTGGGTCCGCAGCGCAGCAGACTCCTGCTGGCGGTGGTCGACGGGGCACTGGCTGGTTGGCTGAACCTGTCCCGTCACGTGGATCCGCTCGTGTCTCACTGGGGCACCGTCAACCGCGTTCAAACACATCCCGACTACCGAGGTCGCGGGATCGGCGCAGCGATGATGCATCGGGTCCGACAGATCGGCCGCGACGAGATGGGGCTGGAACAGCTGCGCCTCTGCGCGCGAGGCGGGGCCGGCCTGGAAGACTTCTACGCCCGGCTCGGCTGGAAGGAAATCGGCCGGTGGCCCGGGGCGCTGCGGTTCGGCGCGGGCGATGACCGGGACGAGATCCTGATGATCCTCGCGCCGCTGTGACCTGTACTGATCACGGTGTCGGCGGGGCCGGGCCGGCGCGGCCCGCTTGTGGACGGATTCCGCGGTTCCTCGTCGACGAGCTGGCCGCGCACGTCGCCGGGAACGCCAGGACAGCTTGGTGCTCACCGCCCCAAACGGCGGGCGCTGCGCACCACCAACTTCGGGTCGACGGCGCGGTCGTCGGCCGGCCGGTCGCTCTTGGTGCCCTCGCCCTCGCAGGCGCGAGCACCGGCCAGGGCGACGATGACCGCGAGGGTCTTGACGGTGCAGCGTGTTCGCTGAGGATGGTGCATGGGTCAGACCTCCAGTGTCTGATCAAGGCCCTGGGGCGGCGCTTGCATCGCCGTTCCCGGGGCCGTCTACTTGCGGTTGCCGCCCGGCTTGGTGCCGGGCGCCCACATTCCTTGTTGCCGGCGGCGGCACTCGGGTTGGTCACACGTGCAGTACCAGCCCAGTTCCTCGGTGGGGATTTGGTCGCCCCCGCACTTGTGCTCGACGGTGGCGAGGATGGTGTCCATACAGCCGAGGCACCTCAATGCCCTCGGCGCTACGGCTCCCGGATCCATCCCACGATCCGCTCGTACAGGTGGTGGGGTCCTCGTCCGGGCGCTCCGCGCTGGCGACGAAATAGAGCGCGCCGACGTGCATCGAGAGGCCGATGCGGTCGCGCCGGTACTGCTCGGCCAGTCGCACCTGCGCCGGCGAGCACGGCCAGGACGTGTCGGGCCCGCAGCTGCGGCAGTCCCACTCCGGCCGGCGCGGTACGTGCTCGTCGGCCGGGCGCGCCTCCAGGGCGGTGAGTTCCCGGATCGCCTGCTCGTACCGGGCCTCGCTGGCCGCCCGCGCGGTGGTCGGCGTCTCGAAACTCACGGTGTTGGCCCGTCGTAGGGATGCTCGGCCCGCTGCTGCCGTGCCAGGTCGAGCAGTCGCTGCTGGGCGGCTCGGCGGTCGCCGGCTTCCCAGGTCCGGCCGGCGGAGTCCTCGCAACGGGGCCGCCGGCGGGTAATTCGGTTGATCGGGTTGCGCCACATCGACATCCCTTCCGGGTGGATGAGCCGCGGCGGGGGCTCTGGGGCTGCCCGGCCGTCCGGCGGACGTGTACGAGATCACTCGGACGTACTACGCCGCCGGCGTGCCGGTCGAGACAGCGGACATCGTGCTGCCGCGCGGTCGGTACGAGCTGGTTTACCGAATCCGGGTGGACTGACGGCGGTTCAGTGCGTCGGGTACAGGCTGGCACGCAGCCGGTCATCTCGTTGATGAGTAGCTGCCGGTCGGCCTCGCGGCGCTCCAGCTCGGTCGCCGGCCGCCACGTCCGCACCGGCTCCGGCCGCGGCTGTCGCTGGTAAGGCAGCGCCGGCCGCCACGACGAGCAGTCCGACCAAAATGGACGCCATCGCGGCCTGCACGGTGACGATGCTGCGTCGCAGATGAACGCGTACCCTCTGCCTCGCGCCGTAGGCCCGGCCGGCAAGGTTCGGGTTGACTCGCCGAACCTCGGTGGGCGGGTGGCATCGCCGAGTCACCACCGGGGTCAACAGAAAAGAGCCTCTGGCTCCCGGGCTTCCACCCGAGGCCAGAGGCCCTTCATTCACCGAGCCGCCTGACGGAATCGAACCGTCGACCTACGCATTACGAGTGCGTCGCTCTAGCCGACTGAGCTAAGGCGGCAACGATGAGCAAGTGTACGGCACCCTGTTGCCCGACCCCGAACGGGATAGCCCCGCGCTACCACCACCGTCAACCGGACAACGACTGCCAACTGGCCCGTTACCGGACAGCGTCACATTGAATCCGGTACTACGCTGCGGCGGGTGAGCGACGAACGCGACGACTACCGGGCTCCGGCGGCCGACGATCACCCCGACAGCGAGCGTGCCCGGCCTCGGCCACGCTCCACCGATCCGCTGGAGCTGGGCTTCACCCCGCGCAAGCCGGTGCCGTGGCTGGCACCGTTCCTCCTGATCAGCACCGGCATCCGGACGCTGCTGGCGATCCTCTTCGGCGCCTACCTGGACAAGCGCGAGTTGCAGAACGCCTTCGGCGACGACATCTTCCGCCAGGCGGGACCGGACGGCGGGCTCTGGCTCGACTACGTGGCCGACCTCGGTGACGGCTTCAACGCCACGTACTCGGTCGCGTACCTGCTGGCGCAGCCGGAGCTGACCGTGGACGGACACCGGCTGCCCCGGGCGCAGACCCTGGTGATGGGCGGCGACCAGGTGTATCCGTCGGCGGCCTACGCGGAGTACGAGAACCGGTGCAAGGGCCCCTACCAGGCCGCGCTGCCGTTGACCCCGCCCGACCGTCCCACGCTGTTCGCGGTGCCGGGCAACCACGACTGGTACGACGGACTGACCGCTTTCCTGCGGCTGTTCGTCCGCTCCCGGGACCGCAACTTCGCCGGCTGGCGTACCGGGCAGTCGCGGTCGTACTTCGCCGTGGAGTTGCCGGCCGGCTGGTGGCTGCTCGGCGTGGACGACCAGTCCGGCTCGTACCTGGACGACCCGCAGTTGGCCTACTTCGACGAGGTGGCCCGACGGCTCGGCCCGGAGTCGAAGGTGATCCTGGCCGCGCCGTCGCCGACCTGGGTCAAGGCCGCCGACAGCCCGGCCGCGTACGACTCGATCGACTACTTCGTCCGGACGATCATCGACCCGACCGGGGCGCGGGTGCGGCTGCTGCTCTCCGGCGACCTGCACCACTACGCCCGCTACTCCGGCCCGGACCGGCAGTTGATCACCTGTGGCGGCGGCGGAGCGTACCTGTATCCCACCCACAAGCTGCCGGATCGCATCGAGGTGCCGCCGCGCGACACGCTGGCCCGCCGGGCGAGCCGTACGCAGCAGTACGACCTGGTGGCCCGCTACCCGGACGCGGCCCGCTCCCGCCGCTACGGCTGGGGCATCTTCGCTCGGCTGCCGTTTCGCAACCCTGGCTTCACCACGTTGCTCGGCATCCTGCACACCCTGCTGATGCTGGCGATGGCGGGCGCGACGGCGAACTGGGCCGACAGCACCAACCAGCGACTGTTCAGCGTCCCGCTGGTGCTGATGGTGCTCGTGACGGTGATGGCGGCGGTTCTGTTCGCCAAGCCGCCCAACGCCAGCGGCAAGCGGCACGTCCGGAACTGGCTTCTCGGCGTCAGCCACGGGGTGGCCCAGGTGGCGCTGGCCGCTGGCGCCACCTGGGTCTGGTTGGCGCTACCGTTCTACGAATGGCCGTGGCCACTGCCGGCAGTCGCCGCGGCGGTGGTCTACGGGCCGGTGATCGGCCTGGTCGCCAGCCAGGTGGTGGCGGCGTACCTGCTGGTGGCGGGTTCGTTCGGCGTGAACGTCAACGAACTGTTCGCCGGGCAGGGCATCGAGGACTCCAAGTCGTTCCTGCGGTTGCGCATCGACCCGGACGGGACGCTGACGATCTACCCGATCGCTGTGGACCGGGTTTCCCGCGACTGGCAGGTGAACCCCGACCAGTCCCCCACCGCAAGCTGGCTAACCCCGAAAACTCCCCTGACCCCGCACCTGTCCGAACCCCCCGTAGTCCTGCCCTGATCCATCACCTGTTGATCAACATGGGCTGTCCGGGGGGAGTGTGTTAGGGGGTGTAGTGCTGGTCGTGGGCTTGGCGGGGGGCGCAGACGGAGGCGCGGGAGCAGGAGCAGCGGGAGCCGTCCGCGTCGAGGCGGACCGTCACCGCGTCACGGGGGACGCTGTGGCCGACGACCCGGCCCTCGCCCTCCGGCGTGGAGACCCGGCTGCCGACCGCCGGGGCGGTCTCCTGGAACCTGGCGTACAAGGGATGCTCGTATTTGAGGCAGCACATCAACCGGCCACACGCACCGGAGATGCGCAGCGGGTTGAGTGGCAGGTCCTGGTCCTTGGCCATCCGGATGGTCACCGGCTCGAAGTCGGTGAGGAACGTCGCGCAGCACAGATCCCGACCGCAGGAGCCGATGCCGCCCTGCACCCGCGCCGAGTCGCGCGCGGAGAGCTGGCGTAGCTCGACCCGGCAGTGCAGGGTGGCGCCCAAATCACGGACCAGGGAGCGGAAGTCCACCCGGTGTGGGGCGGTGAAGTAGACGGTGCTGCGCTCGCCGCCACTCTCGGCCGAGCCGAGCACGTGGTCGACCGCCACCACCTTCATGGGCAGGCCGTGCGAGCGGATCAGCCGTTTCGCGGCCACCTTCGCCTCGGCCTTGCGACGCCGCAGCGCCTCGTCCCGGTGGAGGTCGTCGTCGCCGGCGAGCCCCACCAGCCGGGGAAAGCCGTCGGTCTCCTCGGTGACCCACTGCGCGGCCCACACGCACTCCGCCACCTCGGGCCCGTCGTCGGTGGGCACCAGCACCTTGTCGCCCACCTGCGGACGCAACTCGCCGGGATCGAGGTAGTAGAGGCGCCCGTATCGGTTGAAGCTGACCGCGCAGAGCATCCCCATCTCCCCACCCTACGACGGATCATCGCAAAGGACGCACCAGCCAGTCCGTCCACTGCCATCCATGACCGTCGACTCGACCGATTGCCGGGCGGCCCGTCGTGCCGTTACGCCTCGCCCGGACGGTTGAATCCGGGCCCGGACAGCAGACAAGCACGCCCCCGGCGGCGTTGAGTGAAGGCAGACCTGCGGGGGGTGCAGGGGAAGACCACGGCGTCGCCGTGGGCGCCGGCTCCGGTCCGACGTCCGCGAGCGACGCCGTGGGCCTGTCCGAGCGGCTACCAGCCGACACGGGTGGGCTGGTCATAGTGGGGCCGGCCGTCCACCGGTGGTCGCCACGCAGTCTCGGCGAGGCTCGGTGCCCACTGCCGCAGCAACGTCTCCGCACCGTCGTACGCGACGCAGAGCACCGCCAGCACCCGCGCGGCGATCTCCGCCGCGTCGGCCACCCCCGGCCCGACCGGGCCGGGGCGGGTCGACGGGTCCGTGGCGGTGGCGGCGACCACGGCCACCGCCTCGGCCGAGCGCAGCACGTCGGCCAACGTCCGGGCCAGCGCGAGACGGCTGCCCTCCACCCAGTCGGCCAGCGCGTCAGCGTAACCAGCTGTGGATTCGAGCCGCCCGACCAGGCTGTCCGGCCCCTCGTCGAGGTGGCGCAACAGCGCGGCCCGCTGCTGCCCGTACGCGGTGGCGGCCGGGCCGGACCAGAGCACCGGGTCGGTGAGCGCGGCGGAGACGTCGTCGTACCCCCGGACCAACCGGCGCACCGCGTGCCCTGCGCTGGCGAGCGGCGCGGGGTGCAGGTCGAGGAAGCCGCGGACGGCGTCGCCCGGCAGCACCTGCATCCGGCGCAGCAGCGGCCAGACCCGGTGCCCTTCCGGGACGCCGGCGGCGATCAGCCGGTCCACCCGGCGCAGCAGGTCGAGGCCGGGATCGGCGAGCCGGTCCAGGGCGTCCATCAGGGCTCCCCGGCGAGCCGGCGGCGAGCTGCCCGGTCGACCTCGGCGTAGCGGTCGGCGGCCTCCCGCACGGCCGAGGCGGCGGCGGCCAGTCGACCGGCGGCGGTGCGGGCCTCCCGGGCCCGGTCGTCGGTGGCGGTGGCCCACTGCCGGTGCAGCGCGCGACCGATCTCGCCGGGGCGGCCCGGAGCGTCGACGCCGAACGCGGCCTGAGCCGGGTCGCTGGCGGTGACGGTGTGCGCGATGGCGGTGAGCGTGGCGCTCGCCTCGTCCAGTCGGGCGGAGAGCGCGCGCAGTGTGTCCATCTCAGGCCCCCGCGAGTGGTCGGTAGGCGGCGAACGTCTCGTTGTGCAGCTTTTCCCGCGCCCACTCGGCGGCGTCGGCCGCCGCGGTGACCGCGGCCTGCACGGAGCCGGCGACGTCCCGTGGGTTGCGGGTGTGCAGTGGGCCGAGGAACCGGACGTGGGTGATCCGCCCTCCGGCGGTGACGACGACCTCGACCAGACCGTCCGGCGACCGGACGGTCACCTCGACGGTGGACACCGCCTGGTCGAACTCGGCCTGGAGCTGCTCGATCCGGCGGTATCGCCGCACCGCCTCCTCGATCCAGGCTTCGTCGATCTCCCCCCGTGGCATCGGCCGACTCCTCCCGGATGAGCCATCACTGAGCGTGCCGTCACCGTCACCACGGCACACCGGACCGTACCGCACCGCAATCGGGCCTGTCGATGCCTGTGGACAACGCCGGAAGCTGCGGGTCAGCCCTTCCAGAGGGCGAGCATCATCGCCTCGACCGCGATCCGCGGCTTGACGTTCGCCTCGATCGCCACCCGGCAGGCGAGCACTGCCTCCAGCCGGCGCAGCGACCCTTCGGCGTCCCACTTCTGCGCGCCAGCGCCGGCCAGTGCGGCGGTGTCGGTGTGCACCGGGGCCACGGGCGCGCGCAACGCTATGGTGAGCGCGTCGCGGTAGAAGCCGGCAAGGTCGACCAGCGCCCGGTCCAGGGCGTCCCGCTGGGCGCGGGTGGCGCGCGACTTCTGCCGCTTCTCCAGCTCCTTGAGCTGCCCGGCAGCGCCGCGCATAGCGCCGGCCGCGCCGCGACCGGTGCCGCCCGCGCCGAGCGCGGTCTCCAGTGCCGCCCGTTCGGTCGTGTCGGCCTCGGTGACCGACGCCTCGGCTTCCGCCTCGGCCGCCTCGATCAACGCCGACGCCGCATCGAACGCCGCGCCGACGCCGGTCAACCGGCGCGGCACCGCGAGCACCGCCTCGCGCCGTTTGCGGGCCTCCGGGTCGCGGGCCAGCCTGCGGGCCCGCCCCACGTGCCCCTGCGCGGCCGCCGCCGCCCACTGCGCCACGTCGGGCGCGATTCCGTCCCGACGGACCAGCACCTCGGCCACCGCGTCGGCCGGCGGCTGCCGCAGGGGTACGACCCGACAGCGGGACCGGATGGTCACCGAGATGTCGTCCGGGTGGGTGGACGGGGCGCAGAGCAGGAAGACCGTACGCGGCGGGGGCTCCTCGATCGCCTTGAGCAGCGCGTTGCCGGCGGCCTCGGTGAGCCGGTCGGCGTCCTCAATGACCACCACCTGCCAGCGCCCACCGGACGGGGTGCTGGCCGCCCGGAGCACCAGTGCGCGCATCTCGTTGACACCGATGGACAGCCCTTCCGGCACCACCAGTCGGACGTCGGCGTGGGTGCCGCCCATCGTGGTGCGGCAGCCGGGACACTCGCCGCAACCGGTGCCGTGCACGCACTGCAGGGCGGCGGCGAACGCCCGCGCGGCGACCGAGCGGCCGGAGCCGGGCGGGCCGGTGAAGATCCAGGCGTGCGTCATCCCGGCGGACGGATCCACCCCGCCGGGGGCCACAGCGCCGGCCGGGCCGAGGGGGTCGGCAGCGCCGGCTGGGCCGGCGGACTCGCCAGCGCCGGCGGACTCGCCAGCGCCGGCGGTGAGCAGCGCGGGTGCCCGGTCGGCCGCGCCAGCGCGCAGCACGCCAGCCGCGGCGGCGGCGGCCCGGCGCAGCTCGACGACCGCCTCGTCCTGACCCACCAGGTCGGCGAAGACCTCCGGCATCAGGTCTTGTGCTCCATCGTCACCAACTCCGCGTCGGATAACTCAGGCTGCACCGAGGTGTCCGGGCCCTGCGCCGGCCGCGGGTGCACGATGCCACCCGGGCTGCCGAGCATCTCCTCGACCCTCCGGACCACCCGTGCGGTGATCTCGTCGGCCGGTCGGGACGCGTCGAGGACCAGGTAACGCTTCGGGTCGGCGGCGGCGAGGTCGAGGAAGGCGTACCGGACCCGCTCGTGGAAGGCGATCGACTCGGCCTCCAGCCGGTCGGTGCCGGTGTTGCGCGAGGCCACCCGGGACAGGCCGGTGCTCGGCTCGACGTCCAGCAGCACCACCAGGTCCGGCTTGAGCCCACCGGTGGCCCAGGAGGAGAGCCAGGAGACCTCGTCGACGGGCAGCGTCCGGCCGGCGCCCTGGTAGGCCAGGGACGAGTCGACGTACCGGTCGCTGACCACCACCCCACCCCGAACCAGCGCGGGCCGGACGACGGTGGCCACGTGGTGCGCCCGGTCGGCGGCGTAGAGCAGCGCCTCGGCGCGTGGTGACGGCGCCTCGTCGCCGGAGGTGTCCAGCACCAGCGACCGGATCCGCCGGCCGACGCCGGTGGCCCCCGGCTCGCGGGTGACCACCACGTCCCGCCCCTGACCGCGCAGCCGCTCGGCCAGCGCGGAGAGCTGGGTGGACTTGCCGGCGCCCTCGCCGCCCTCGAAGACCACGAAGAGCCCGGCGGAGACGAACGGCTCGGCCGGCATCAGCGGGCGACCCCGGATGGAGCCCCAGAGGTCGGCGAGGACCGGCACGCCCTTCTTGTCGTCCATCTGACCGAAGGCGCTGATTCCGGCGAAGATGCCGGCGGCACCGGCGGCGAGCAGCAGCAGTCGGGTCGACGAGATGGACAGGCCCAGGTCGGCGATCTCCAGTTTGCGCGAGCCGCCGACACCGGCGAGCAGGCTGCTCAGGGCGATGGCCAGGATCAGCACCAACCGGGTGCCGATCTGCACGACGGCGAAGACCCGGCCGCGTACCTCGTCCTTGATCTCGCCGCCCAGCAGTGTGGTGCCGGCCAGGAAGGCCATGCCGGCGCCCGCGCCGACCAGCACGGCGCCGACGATCGCCATGGACAGGTGGATGGCGAAGGAGAGGGTCATCACGGCGGCGCTGGCCAGCACGATGCTCATGCCGAACCAGCGGCGTCGGGACATCTCCTTGACGATCATCGGGCCGAGCCCGATGCCGAGTGCCAGGCCGACGAAGATGGCACCGAAGAGCAGCGAGAACGCGGCGTCACCGGCGCCCAGCGAGCTGGCGAAGAACTTCGCGGTGCCGATCACGATGCCGCCACCGGCGAACGCGCCCAGGATGCCGAGGACCAGGCCGCGGACCAGCGGGGTCTGCCCGATGAACTGCCAGCCCTCCTTGAACTGGCGCAGCATGCTCTGCTCGTGGCGGTCGCCCTCGGCGGTCTGCCCCTGGCTGATCTCCTTGATGCCGAACGCGACGACCAGGGCGGTGGCCAGTCGGGAGAGGGCGTTGAACCAGAGTGCCAGCTGGGCCGGTTCGGCCCAGTTCGGGAAGTCGCCTCCGGTGATGCCCCGGACGCTGCGGTCCAGGCCGGCGCTGACGGCCGCGGCGAGCACCGGGGTCAGGCCGTACGTGGTGATCAGCGTGAGCTGGTTGGCCGCCTCCAGTCGGGCGCGCGGAATCAGGTTGGGGACCGCGGCCTCCTTGGCCGGGATCCAGATCAGGGTGATCGACTCGATCAGGAAGGTGGCGACGGTGGCCCAGAGGACCACCACCGCGCCACTGACGCCGGAGAGCGCCACCAGCGGGATCGAGGCGAACAGCACGAACCGGAGCAGGTCGCAGATGACCATCGTCCAGCGGCGGTCGAACCGGTCGGCGAGGACGCCGGCGATCGGCCCGAGCACCAGCGCGGGCAGCAGCCGGATGGCGATGACGCCACCGAAGGCCGCGCCCTTCGCGGTGTTGCCCTGCACCTGGGAGGCGGCGAAGACCGAGGTGGCCAGCAGGCCGAGCCAGTCGCCGAAGGAGGCGGCACCGAGCACGATCCAGAGCCGCCGGAACGGCCTGATCCGCAGAACCGAGCGGATCGCGGCGTAACCGGACGGATCGACCTGGCCGGAGCTGGACTGGTTGGCGGCGTTGCCCGACTGCTCTCCCGAGCGCGACACGCCGTGCGACTCGCCGCCGTTCTGGCTTTCGATGGCCGTACCTCCACGTGCCGGCCCATCGCTGGGCGCCTCCGGTGGAACACTCTAGACCTGGTGGGGGGCGGCCCCACCGACGACATTCTCCTGCTCGCTGAGCCTAGGCCGCCGGAGGCACCGGCCGCAGCCCGGACGTACGCGAGGGTATTTCGCATTTACCGCCGGACAGTTAGCGTGCACACGTGGCTATCGAAAGCGACAAACTTCGCGAGCGCCTGGATCGGGCGACCGCCCACCTCGACCCGCCCTACGCCGTGGTCGACCTCACCGCCTTCGACGCCAACTCGGCCGCCGTGGCCGATCGCGCCGCCGGAAAGCCGGTCCGATTGGCGAGCAAGTCGGTGCGCGCCCGCGAGTTGATCAGCCGAGCCCTCGCCCGACCGGGCTGGCAGGGCGTGATGGCCTTCACCTTGCCCGAGGCGATCTGGCTGGTCCGGGCCGGCGTCACCGACGACGTGCTTGTCGCGTACCCGAGCGTGGACCGGGCTGCCCTCGCCGAGCTGGCCGCCGACCCGGCGCTCGCCGCCGCGATCACCCTGATGATCGACGGCACCGGTCAACTCGACCTCATCGACGACGTCCGTGCCCCCGGGCAACGCGCCGAGCTGCGGCTCTGCCTGGACCTCGACGCCTCCTGGCGACCGCTGCGCGGGGTGCACGTCGGCGTCCGCCGCTCGCCGGTGCACAGCGCGCGGGCGGCCGGCGCGCTCGCCGCCACCGTCGCCGACCGGGCCGGCTTCCGGCTGGTCGGGCTCATGTCGTACGAGGCGCAGATCGCCGGCCTGGGCGACGCACCGCCGGGGCAGACCCTGCTGGCGGGCGCGATCAGGCTGGCCCAGCGCGGGTCGTACCGCGAGTTGCTGGCCCGCCGAGGCGCGGCGGTGGCCGCGGTACGCGAGCACGCCGACCTGGAGTTCGTCAACGGCGGCGGCACCGGCAGCGTGGCCGCGACCAGCGCCGATCCCGCGGTCACCGAGGTCACCGCGGGATCGGGCCTGTACGGGCCGACGCTGTTCGACGCGTACCGCGCCTGGCGACCCACCCCGGCGGCGTTCTTCGCCTGCGCGGTGGTCCGCCGGCCGACGCCGGAGCTGGCCACAGTGCTCGGCGGCGGCTGGATCGCCTCCGGCCCGGCGGCCGACAGCCGACTGCCCCGGCCGTGGCTGCCGGCCGGGCTCAAGCTGGTCGGCACCGAGGGTGCCGGCGAGGTGCAGACTCCGCTGTCCGGCGCGGCGGCGGCCACCCTGCGAGTCGGCGACCGGGTGTGGTTCCGGCACGCCAAGGCTGGTGAGCTGTGTGAACGGGTCAACGAGCTGCACCTGGTCGAGGGGGACGCGGTCGTGGCGACCGTCCCCACCTACCGGGGTGAGGGGCACGCCTTCCTCTGAGGCCCGCGCCCCGCGCCGGCTCAGGCCGGCTGGACCACCTCGGCCTGCCCGACAGTGGACCGGTCGCTGTCCGGGCCGTCGACCTGGCGGTGCAGGTACTCCCGGATCAGTGCCTTCGCCTCCAGCAGCACCCGCTCGTCACCCTCGGACTTCCGCCGGAACGCGAGCTTGATCAGCGCGTCCGCCGCCTCGACCGCGATTTCCAGGACGAACCGGAGCTTCGGTACGTCGGTGAGCCCGAAACGCTCGGTGAGCACCTGGGCCAACTGGTCGGCGATCACGCCGTTGTTGTCCCGCTGCTCGTCGAGCAGGTGCAGGTCGACCACGTCGCCGAAGTGCAAAGTACGGAAGCCGGGAACGGTGCGGTGCATCGTGATGTATTCGTCGATCCCCGCGTCGACGCCATCCCACCAGTGGGTCATCTTGTCGGAGGCGAACCGCTCGTCGAGGCGCTGGAGGTAGGACTCCATCGTCCGCAGGGTCAACGCCTGCACGATCGCCCGCTTGTCCGGGAAGAACTGGTAGACCGACCCGATCGCCACTTCGGCTCGCTCGGCGAGCAGGGTCGTGGTCAGTCCCTCGTACCCCACCTCGTCGACGAGCTCGGCGCAGGCATCCAACATGCGCTGTACCCGCGCGACACTTCGACCCTGCACCGGAACGCGGCGCAGCGGCCCGGTCGTGGCGGCTGGTGTGGACACTCGGCGCCACCCCCCTTCGACGGATGAACATATCTCCACGTCACGAGTCCGTGACTACCGGTACAACGAGCGGATCGCAATTGCGGTATTTACCAGGCACAACGTTCCTGATATGAAGTCAGTTCATATTCATGAATGAGGAGCGCGCATGGTCGTCACCGCACCGCTCGCCGCTGGCTGGTCCAACTGGGCCGGCAACCAGCGTGGCAGCGCCACAGCGATCCTGCGCCCCGGCTCGCCGACAGATGTCGTAGAAGCCGTCCGATCGGCCGCAGCCGACGGTGCCCGGATCCGCGTGACAGGCAGCGGCCACTCGTTCACCGCCGTCGCGCTCGCCGACGACCGCCGGATGGAACTGTCCGAGTTGGACACCCTGGTCAGCGTCGACGTCGCACACCGGCTGGTCACCGTACCGGCGGGAATGACCCTGCACGCGCTCAACGGCCTGCTCGCCCGGCACGGCCTCGCACTGCCCAACCTCGGCGACATCGACGCGCAGACGGTGGCGGGGGCGATCTCCACGGGCACCCACGGTACCGGAGCCGGCTACGGGTGCCTGTCCACCTTCGTCGAGGCGATCACCCTGGTCACCGGCACCGGCGAGGTGCTGCGCTGCTCCGCCGACGAGCATCCCGACGTGCTCGCCGCCGCCCGGGTGTCACTCGGCGCGCTCGGCGTCCTGGTCGAGGTGACCCTGCGCTGCGTGGACGCCTTCGTGCTGCACGCCCACGAACGTCCGGCCGAGCTGGCCGACGTGCTCGGCGACCTGCCCGCGTTGATCGGCTCGCACGACCACGTCGAGTTCTACTGGTTCCCCTACACCTCGCGGGTGCAGGTAAAGACCAACGACCGGGTACCGGCCAACGACCGGCCACTGCCCCGCTGGCGCGGCTGGCTGGATGACGACTTCCTGGCCAACAGGGTCTTCGCCGGCGTCTGCCGACTCGGCCGGGCCGTGCCCGCGCTGGCCCCGGGCATCAGCGCGGTCGCCGCCCGCGCCCTCACCGAACGCCAGTACACGGGCCGCTCCGACCGGGTTTTCTGCACCCCGCGCCGGGTCCGCTTCGTGGAGATGGAGTACGGCCTGCCCCGCGAGGCGCTACCCGAGGCGCTCGCCGCCCTCCAGCGGATCGTGGACGGCCTGCCGTTCAAGGTGCTCTTCCCGGTGGAGGTGCGATTCACCGCCGCCGACGACATCTGGCTCTCGCACGGCTACGGGCGGGACAACGCCTACATCGCCGTGCACCAGTACGTCGGGATGCCGTACGAGCCGTACTTCCGGGCCTTCGAGAAGGTGGCCGCCGGGCTGGGTGGCCGCCCGCACTGGGGCAAGCTGCACTATCGCGACGCCGCCTCGCTGGCCACGGCCTACCCCCGCTTCACCGACTTCCAGGCGATCCGCGACCGGCTGGACCCCGACCGCGTCTTCACCAGCCCACACCTGACCCACGTCCTCGGCGCCTGACGGCACTCGTCGATCCGAGATCTTGGAAGTAAAGTGCCCCCGGAGGGGCGGATTCCTTCCAAGATCTCGAGATCATTCGCGCCAGCCGGCCGCATGGAGGGCGGCGCGGAGTTGAGTGAGGACCTCGTCCGGGTGGGCACGCACGGCCCATGACGGGAAGCGCAGCAGGCGGTCACCATCGACCCAGAGGCCGTTCTGGCGGCGCATGTCCGCCCACCAGGCGTGCGGATCGAGATGCTGCCCACCGTCGATCTCGACGTGCAACCTCCACGGCTCGAAGTAGGCGTCCAGGTAACGACGGCGCCCGGCCGAGTCGTAGCGGATCTTCTGCCGCGTCGGTTCGGGTAGTCCTGCGCGACGGATCAGGCCCAGGAAGGCCAACTCGGGCAGCGAGTGCGACCCACCCGCCGCGTCCGTTGCTGTGGCCAGGATCAGTTGGCGGCGGCGGACCCGAGGCAGCCGGTTGACGATCTGATGCAGGTCATTGGCGGCCACGAGCCGTTGTTGGAATCCGGCAGCGATGATCGCCCGCGCCTCCTGGTCACCGGATGCCCACTGCGCGGCGTCCACGATCGAACGCGACGGCAGGGTCCGACGGGGTTGCCCGACGGCCAGCACATCCCGGTCGGTCAGTGTGGCGGTCCGGTGCACCAGCACGCCCGGTGGGAGCGATCCACGTCGACTGGAGGCGGGAAGTAAGAGGTGGACCGGCCGGTCCGGGAAGCCTCGGAGGCCTCCGGCCTGCGCGGCAGTCAGGCCACCGAGCACCGCCTGCGGCCCGGCGGCGAGGACGGCCGTCCATCGGCGCTGACCGGCGCTGACCGGGCCGTTGTGGGCAACGAACACCGCGCGGTGGACCTGCCTCCACCTCCCGGTGGCCACCCGGTGCCGGATGGCCTTGGGTGACAGGTGCCGCCTCGCCTGGTCGAGGCTCAACACGTCCTCTTGGTGGAAGAGCAGCCAGCTCAACTCATCCGCGTCGTCGCGCGGCAGCCGGCGGCTCAGAGCAGCCAGTGACGACCCTGTCCGGAGACCCATACAGTCAGTCTCCGTATCACCGCCCCCGCAGGCTGCCCCTGTGGACAACGGCGAGATCTTGGAAGGAACGTGCCCCCGGAGGGGCGGATTCCTTCCAAGATCTCGCCAATCCGGGTTACTCCGTGCTGGTGGCGGCCTTGCGCGGGGCGGCCTTCTTCGCCGGAGCCTTCTTCGCCGTCGTCGCCTTGGCCGTGGTGGTCTTCTTCGCGGCCGTGGACTTGCTGGCGGCAGCCGTCTTCTTCGCCGCCGTGGCCTTCTTCGCGGGGGCCTTCTTCGCCGCCGCCTTCCGCGGCGCCGGGCCCTTCGCCCGCTTCTCGGCAAGCATCTCGGACGCTTCCTCGATGGTCAGCGCCTCCGGAGTCTGCCCGCGCCGCAGCGACGCGTTGAACTCCCCGTCGGTGACGTACGGGCCGAACCGACCGTCCTTGATCACCATCGGCTTCTCGGTGGCCGGGTCCACGCCCATCTCGCGCAGTGGCGGCGCCGCGGCCCGCCGTCCACGGGCCTTCGGGGTGGCCAGCAGCGCCAGCGCCTCGTCCAGGCCGACAGTGAACATCTGCTCTTCGGACTCCAGCGAGCGGAACTCCTCGCCCCGCTTCACGTACGGGCCATAGCGGCCGTTGTTGGCGAAGACCTCGACACCGTCCGGCGCGACACCGACCAGCCGGGGCAGGCTGAGCAGCTTGAGCGCCTCCTCCAGGGTCAACGAGTCCGGGGTCTGCGTCCGCAGCAGCGACGACTTCCGCTCCCCGCTGGACACGTACGGGCCGAACCGGCCGGACTTGAGCACGATCGGCTCGCCGGTGGCCGGGTCGTCGCCGAGCTTGCGCTCGCCGCTGCCGCCGAGGAACAGCTCGTGCACCTTCTCCGGGGTCAGCTCGTCCGGGGCCAGGCCCTCCGGGATCGGCGCCCGGTCACCACCCTGGGTGCCGCCCTCCTCGCCCTCACCCGAGGCGGCCGGCGCCGGCTGCTGGCCGCCGGGCAACTCCCGTTGCAGGTACGGCCCGTACCGGCCGACCCGGACGACGACCTCGCGGCCCTCGTCGTCGGTGAAGAGCGGGATGGAGTTGACGCTGCGGGCGTCGATGTCGCTCAGGTTTTCGGTGACCAGCTTCTTCAGCCCGCCGGAACGGGCGATGCCCTGGTCGCCGGCACCGTTGGAGCTGCCGAAGTAGAACGCGGTGAGGAAGTCGACGGCGGCGTGGTCACCACCGGCGATCTCGTCCAGCTCGTTCTCCATGGTGGCGGTGAAGTCGTAGTCGATGAGGCGCGGATAGTGCTGCTCCATCAACCCGATCACCGCGAACGCCAGGAAGGTCGGGATCATCGCCTGCCCGCGCTTGGTGACGTACCCCCGGTCCTGGATCGTCTGCATGATCGACGCGTAGGTGGACGGCCGGCCGATGCCCAACTCTTCCAGGGCCTTCACCAGCGACGCTTCGGTGTAGCGCGACGGCGGCTGGGTGTGGTGGCCCTGCGCGGCCAGCTCGTCGGCGGTCAGCGGCTGGTCCTTGACCAGGGTCGGCAGCCGGCGCTCGGCGTCCTCGGCCTCGGCGTTCTCGTCGTCGCTGGACTCCACGTACGCCCGCAGGAAGCCTGGGTCCGTGATCGTCTTGCCGGTCGCGCCGAAGTCGGCCTCCTCCTGGGAGGTGGAGACCGCCCGGATGCGCACCGACACGCTGGAGCCGACCGCGTCGGTCATCTGCGAGGCGATGGTCCGCCGCCAGATCAGCTCGTAGAGCTTGAACTCCTCGGCGGACAACTCCTTGGCCACCTCGCCCGGGGTGCGGAAGTTGTCCCCCGCCGGGCGGATCGCCTCGTGCGCCTCCTGCGCGTTCTTCACCTTGCCGGTGTAGCGGCGCGGCTCCGGCGGCACGCTGCGCTCGCCGTACAGCTCGACGATCTGCCGACGGGCCGCCGAGATGGCGGTCTCCGACAGGTTGACCGAGTCGGTACGCATATAGGTGATGTAGCCGTTCTCGTAGAGCCGCTGCGCGGTGCGCATCGTCTGCTGCGAGGACAGGCGCAGCTTGCGGGCCGCCTCCTGCTGGAGGGTCGAGGTGATGAACGGCGCGTACGGGCGACGACGGTAGGGCTTCTCCTCGACCCGGGTGACGGTGAACGGCCGCCCGTCGAGTCGGGCCGCGAGACCCCGGGCACCGCTCTCGTCCAGGTGGACGACGCCGGCGCCGGGCTTCACCCGGCCGGTGGTCGGCCCGAAGTCCTTACCGGTGGCGATCCGGTCGCCGTTCAGGGCGATCAGGGTGGCGTTGAAGGCGCGTGGGCCCTCGCCGGCGTTGGTCACGGCGAGGGTGGCCAGGATGTCCCAGTATTCGGCGGTGCGGAAGGCCATCCGCTGCCGCTCCCGCTCGACCACGATGCGGGTCGCCACGGACTGCACCCGGCCGGCCGACAGCCTCGGCATGACCTTCTTCCACAGCACCGGGGAGACCTCGTAGCCGTAGAGCCGATCGAGGATCCGCCGCGCCTCCTGGGCGTCGACCAGGTCTCTGTCGATCTCCCGCGGGTTGGCCACTGCCGCCTGGATGGCCGGCTTGGTGATCTCGTGGAAGACCATCCGCTTGACCGGGACCTTGGGCTTGAGCGTCTCGACCAGGTGCCAGGCGATCGCCTCGCCCTCGCGGTCCTCATCCGTCGCCAGGAAGATCTCGTCGACCTCCTTGGCCAGCTTCACCAGCTTGCTGATCTGCTGCCTGCGGTCGGCGGAGACGACGTAGAGCGCGTGGAAGCCGTTGTCCACGTCCACCCCGAGCCGGGCCCAGGGCTCCTTCTTGTATTTGGCCGGCACGTCGGCAGCGTTGCGCGGCAGGTCGCGGACGTGACCGAAGCTGGCCTCCACGACGTACCCCGGGCCGAGGTAGCCCGAGATCGTCTTGGCCTTCGCCGGTGACTCGACGATGACCAGACGGGTGGTTCCAGCGTTGCTCGGCACGTCTCTCCCCGACCTCACTCCTGCTCGTGGCCTGCCAGCGCCCGGACAGCGACCGCCTTCGACCCCGCCGTCGCACCGACGGTCCGGATGTCCAACGTAACGCGCCGCCCGCGTTTCGGGTTTCGCGGGCGGCAAACCGCCACCGCGCGACTGTCAACTCTCGCCCCGCCGCGCTCGGCACTGCCGGACGGCGCCACCGTACACCGTGAGTAGGGCTCGAAGAGGGTCACTGTGACGATGGCGGGCCTACGGCGGACTGTCGACCCGCCCGTTTTCCGCCTGGATGGGCCTGTCGGCTGTCTGGCACCGGACACCGGCCGTCGGCCCCGAAAGCACCAGCAACGTGGGCGGAATGACCGCTTCAGGGCCGAATCGGCCACGCGGCGGCGGGTGCCGTCGGCGGCGGGCCGCCGACCAGCTCGGCGAGCCGGTCCAACCGTCGCCGGCCGGTGATTCGGTACGCCGGGCCGCCCGCACCCGGGCTGAGCAGCGTGCCAGCGAGCCCGGCGGCGGCGAGCGCAACCCCGATCGGCTCCCAGCACTCCCGGTCGTCCGCGCCGAGCCGCAACAGGAAGCCGCCGGGTGGCTCCGGCGTCCCGGCGGCGGCGAGCCACAGCCGCAGCCGCCGGCCGGTCAGGTGAAAGGTGGCCGGCGGGCGTTTCGCCGTACCGTGCAGCCAGGCGGCCGCGAGCGGCTTCAAGACCCGGGTGTACGACGTGCGCACGGCGTGTCGCTCGTCCTCGGTCGGCTCCCAGCTCGCCGCCAGCCCGCGCGACGCCAGTTCGGCGACGAGCACGTGCACCCGCCACGCGGCGTCCACCCGCACCGAGAGCCGGGCGGTGCCGCCCATGCGGACCACCTCGCCCGGCCCGGCGAGCAGCCCGGCCAGGTCGGCGACCGTCGGTTCCGCCGTCTCCGCGCCGAAGAAGACAAGTTGCCGACCCGCCTCGGCCCCCTGGACCGGCTCCGTTTGCGGCGGGGAGGTCTGAGCTGGGCCGCCGCGCCGCCGCGCGGGTGCGGGTGCGAGTGCGTCGGACTCGGGGGCGGGGAACAGCGCCGGTGGCTGCGCCGCCGAAGTGTCGTCGAGCCCGCTCAGTGACACTCCGGCACCTCGTCGAAGGCTTGTTTCAGCTCCTCGGAGTTGAGCTTGCTGGTGTCCAGAGCGCTGGCGTCGTACTCCGTGTTGAGGGTCGCCACCGCGGCCCGCACGCCGTCGTAGAAGGCGGTCGGCTCGCCGGTGCCCAGCCCGTCGATGGTGTCCCGCGCGCGGCCGTAGGCGTCCCGCATCTTCCCCAGTGAGCTGCGGAAACCGGCGGAGATCGCGTCGCCGTTGTCGGTCTCCGGCACACCCGCCCGCTCCACCTTGCGACGCGCGGCCTCACTGGCCTGCTCCGCCCCACCGAAGAGCCGCACCAGGTTCTCCTTGGCCTGCGCCGGCGTGGTCTGCGCGGTCATCTGCTCGTCCGTACTGCTGGTCAGCTTGCTGATCTCGGAGCGCCACGGGGTGAGCGCGCCGCACACCGAAGCCGCCCAGGCCCGCGGGCTGGGGCCGCCGCCGCAGCCGGCAAGGACGACGACGATCGTGGCCAGGACCACCGTGAGCTTTCCGGCGGAAGACGCCTGGCACGTACGCATGCGTTGCAGCGTACGGCCTTCGGGTAGGTGTGGCACCGGGCCGGACGGCCGGGGTCCCCGGTCGACGCGGACGTCGACCGGGGACCCCGTGCCGGTGCCAGGTCAGGCGTTGACCGTCTCCGGCCGGTGGTCGGTGCTGCCCGCGCCGGTGCTGCCATCGGCGTCGGAGTCGGACATCGCGATGCCCTTACGCTTGCTGAACACCACCGACGCCACGATGATCAGCGTCGCGACCAGCGCGATACCGACCCGCAGGCCGACGTTGCGGTCGTCGCCGACGCTGTACGCCACCACGGCGGGCGCGATCAGCAGCGAGACCAGGTTCATCACCTTGATCAGCGGGTTGATCGCCGGGCCGGCGGTGTCCTTGAACGGGTCGCCGACGGTGTCGCCGATGACAGTGGCGGCGTGCGACTCGGAGCCCTTGCCGCCGTACGCGCCGTCCTCGACAAGCTTCTTGGCGTTGTCCCAGGCCCCACCGGAGTTGGACAGGAACACCGCCATCAGGGTGCCCGCCCCGATCGCGCCGGCCAGGTACGCGGCGAGCGCACCGGGCCCGAGGCCGAAGCCGACAGCGATCGGCGCCAGGATGGCGAGCAGACCGGGGGTCATCAGCTCGCGCTGCGCGTCCCGGGTGCAGATGTCGACGACCTTGCCGTACTCCGGGCGTTGGGTGCCGTCCATGATGCCGGGCAGCTCACGGAACTGCCGGCGGACCTCCATCACCACGGCGCCGGCCGAGCGGGACACCGCGTTGATGGCCAGCCCGGAGAAGAGGAAGACCACCGCCGCGCCGATGATCAGGCCGACCAGGTTGCGCGGGTTCGCCACGTTCAGCGAGTTGAGGATCTCGGTCCCGACGTCACCCACTCCGGCGTCCTCGTACGCGCTGCGCAGCGAGTCGGTGTACGAGCCGAACAGCGCTGTCGCGGCGAGCACCGCCGTGGCGATCGCGATGCCCTTGGTGATCGCCTTGGTGGTGTTGCCGACCGCGTCCAGCTCGGTGAGCGTCCGGGCGCCGTGCTCGTCGATGTCGCCGGACATCTCGGCGATGCCCTGGGCGTTGTCGGAGATCGGCCCGAAGGTGTCCATCGCGACGATCACGCCGACCGTGGTGAGCAGGCCGGTGCCGGCCAGCGCCACCGCGAACAGCGACAGCGTGATGGAGCTGCCGCCGAGCAGGAACGCGCCGAAGACGCCGGCGCCGATGAGCAGCGCCGAGTAGACCGCCGACTCCAGGCCGATGCTGATGCCGGCCAGGATGACGGTGGCCGCACCGGTCTGCGAGCTCTTGCCGATGTCCTGCACCGGACGCCTGTTGGTCTCGGTGAAGTAGCCGGTCAGCGCCTGGATCGCGGCGGCCAGCACGATGCCGATCACCACCGCGCCGATGGCGACCAGCCGAGGGTTGCCGGGCGCGTCGGTGAGCCCGCTGTCGAACTCGCCGAAGGTCGCCGGGAGGTACGCGTAGGCGGCGATCGCCACCAGCACCGCGGAGAGCACCGCCGAGATGTAGAAGGCCCGGTTGATCGCGGTCAGGGCGTTGCGGTCGGTCGCGCGCAGCCGGGTGATGAAGACGCCGACGATCGCGATCAGCACGCCGATGGTGGAGATGATCAGCGGGAAGACGAGGCCCTCCTCGCCGAACGCGGCGCGGCCGAGGATCAGCGCGGCGACAAGCGTCACCGCGTACGACTCGAACAGGTCGGCGGCCATGCCGGCGCAGTCACCGACGTTGTCGCCCACGTTGTCGGCGATGGTGGCGGCGTTGCGGGGGTCGTCCTCGGGGATGCCCTGCTCGACCTTGCCGACCAGGTCGGCGCCGACGTCGGCGGCCTTGGTGAAGATGCCGCCGCCGACCCGCATGAACATCGCGAGTAGCGCGGCACCGAAGCCGAAGCCTTCCAGCACGGTCGGCGCGTCACCCCGGTAGAGCAGGACGACAAGCGCGGCACCGAAGAGGCCGAGGCCGACGGTGAAGAAGCCGACGACACCACCGGTTTGGAACGCGATCTTCATGGCCGCCTCGCGGCCGCCTGCCCGCTCCCTCGCGGCGGCGGCCACGCGCAGGTTGGCTCGGGTGGCCAGCCACATGCCGGCGCCGCCGATGAACGCGCTGAACAGGGCACCCACCACGAAGAAGAGTGAGCGGCCGATCTTCACCGCGAGTTCACTGCCATCGGTGTCGTGCACCGGAAGCAGGAAGAGCAGCACGACGGCGACGACGACGAAGATCGCCAGGGTGCGGAATTGCCGGAGCAGGTAGGCCGAGGCGCCCTCCTGGACCGCCCCCGAGATCTCCTGCATTTTCTCGGTGCCCTTACCAGCGGCCAGCACCGTTTTTGTCAGGGCGGCAGCGAAACCGAGCGCCACCAGCGCGACAACCGCGGCGATGACGACGTAGGTGACATTGCTTCCGGTAAGGGAAAGCCCGCCGCCGTCGGCGGCCAAGGTCTCGGACATCTGTGTCCTCCTGTTACCGAACAATCGCGCCGGTGAGTGGAGACGCACTGACCGACGCCTGGATGCGGACTCGCAAGCGCGCGCCAACCCACCAGCGGACCAGCGATGACCACCCATACCCGCTGGCTGCGGGACGGGTCACTTGCTGACAACCCGGGTACTGTAGCCCTCCGCAGTGTTGGAGGTCACACGCAGGTGCCACCGTGTCGCGATGATCTTCGTCGCTGTGTTATGAAACGAAATCTGATATAGGGTCCGATCCATGAAAGAAGGCCGCATCCCCAGCAGGGGACACGGCCTACGCAGCGAAACGGTCAGCGGCCGACCGGCCACACCATCCGCACCTCGGTGCCGATGCCCTCGTCGACCGGACGCACCTGCAGGTCCTCGACGAAGCCGGCGAGCAGCGCGAAGCCGACACCGGTGGTCAACGCCTCATCGGTGAGCGACTCGTTGGCCAGCTCGTCCGGCGGCAGCGCGGTCAGACCGATACCCGCCTCGATCGGCGCCCGGTCCACCACCCGCACCGCGTACGAACCGCCGTCGGACATCTCCACCAGCACCGGGTCGGCCAGGCCGTACTGCCGGTGCAGGGCCACCGCGCGGGTGCACGCCTCACCGATGGCCAGGCGCACCTCGTCCAGCAGGTCCTCCCGGACCCCGGCCCGCCGTGCGACGGCGACGCCGACCAGCCGGGCGGTGCGCACGTGCACGGGGGCGGGGGAGAACGAGAGCTTGACGGTCGCCATCACGCGCCGGCGCCCGCCGGGTCGGCGCTGACCGCCGCGTCGACCGTCGGGTGCAACGGGAACACCTGGTCCAGTGCGGTGATCCGGAAGATCTTGAGCAGGGGCTCCTTGTCACAGACCAGGGCGAACGAACCGCTGGCCGCGCGGAGCCGCTTGAGCGCGCCGACCAGCACGCCCAACCCGGTGGAATCGAGGAAGTCCACCCGGTCGAGGTCGACGACCACGTGCCGGGCGCCACCATCGATCAACTCGAGGAGTCGTTCGCGAAGTCGGGGCGCGGTGTAGACGTCCACCTCACCACCGACCTCGAGCACCGTGTACTCACCCTCGGTGCGGGTCGCCAGCGACAGCTCCATCGGTCCTCCTCGCCAGAGCCGTAAACTCTCGTGGGCATCTAACCACTACCGCCGGTGCGGCCTGCGGACGCCAGCGGAAGCTTCCCCTTACCCCCCGGCCCGACTTTTCATCTCCGAACACCAGTGCGAGAGTGCAGGGCGTGACCTCCAACGACTTCAGCTCGGCGCATCACACGCCGCGCCACGACCTGGAGTCGTCGCCCGCGGCCACCGTATCCGCTGGTCCCGGCCCCGGGCCAGCGCCCGCCGACCTGCTGCGCCGGCTCCGGGCTCGGGGCGCCGGCGACCCGGTCACCCACGTCGAGCGGGTGCCGGCCCGCGCCGGGGTGCCCGCGCCCTGGCCGTCGTGGGCGCCGGAGGAGCTACGCGCGACGTTCACCGGCCGCGGCGTGACAGCGCCCTGGCAGCACCAGGCCGAGGCGGCCAACCTGGCGTACGAGGGCCAGCACGTTGTCGTCGCCACCGGCACCGCGTCCGGCAAGTCACTGGCGTACCAGCTACCGGCGCTGGCCACCCTGCTCGCCGACCCCCGGGCCACAGTGCTCTACCTCGCGCCGACCAAGGCACTCGCCGCCGACCAGCTGCGGGCCGTCACCGCGCTGGAGCTGGAAGGGGTACGCCCCGCCTGCTACGACGGGGACACTCCGCGCGCCGAGCGGGAGTGGATCCGCCGGCACTCCCGGTTCGTGCTGACCAACCCCGACATGCTGCACCACGGCATCCTGCCCGGTCATGCCCAGTGGTCCGGTTTCCTGCGCCGACTCGCGTACGTGGTGATCGACGAGTGCCACACCTACCGGGGGGTGTTCGGCTCGCACGTGGCGCACGTGCTGCGTCGGCTCCGCCGGCAGTGCGCCCGGTTCGGGGCCACCCCGGTCTTCGTCCTCGCCTCGGCGACCTCCGGCGACCCGGCGACCGCGGCCGGACGGCTGACCGGCCTGCCGGTGACGGCGGTCACCGAGGACGCGTCGCCGCGCGGCGGGGTGACCTTCGCGCTCTGGGAGCCGCCGCTGCTGCCACCCGACACCGGCTCCTCTCTCCGGGTGCCGCCGCCCGGCGACGACTCCGCTCCCCCAGCGCCGCCGCAACCGACCGGCGACTCCGCTTCCCCAGCGCCCTCACAGCCGACCGGCGACCACGACGAGCTTCGGCAGGTCCGCCGGTCGGCGCTGCGCGAGACCGCGGACCTGCTCGCCGACACTGTCGCCGAGGGGG
This sequence comes from Micromonospora sp. NPDC005215, assembly GCF_040607915.1. NCBI lineage: Bacteria > Bacillati > Actinomycetota > Actinomycetes > Micromonosporales > Micromonosporaceae > Micromonospora > Micromonospora sp. NPDC005215. The sequence goes on from NZ_JBEXHQ010000001.1 coordinate 332,410, forward strand.
TACGCACCCTCGCGTTCGTCCGCTCCCGCAAGGGCGCCGAGGTCGTGGCGGCCAACGCCCGCCGGTCGCTGGACGACGCGGTGCCGGGGCTCGGCGACCGGGTGGCTGCCTACCGGGGCGGCTACCTGCGCGAGGAGCGGCGCGAGCTGGAGCGGGCGCTGCTGCACGGCGACCTGCTCGGCCTGGCCTCCACGAACGCGCTGGAGCTGGGCGTGGACCTGGTCGGGCTGGACGCGGTGCTGATCTGCGGCTACCCCGGCACACGGGCGTCACTGTGGCAGCAGGCGGGCCGCGCCGGGCGTTCCGGGCAGGAAGCCCTCGCCGTGCTGGTGGCCCGGGACGACCCACTGGACACCTACCTCGTGCACCACCCGGAGGCGATCTTCGGCGCTCCGGTGGAGGCGACGGTGCTCGACCCGGCCAACCCGTACGTGCTGGCACCGCAGCTCGCCTGCGCCGCGGTCGAGGCGCCGCTCACCCCGGCCGACCTGGTGCTCTTCGGCGACGGGGCGAAGGAGGCCGTCGACCAGCTGGTAGCCGCCGGGGCGCTGCGGCAGCGGCCCACCGGCTGGTACTGGCGGCACCGGGAGCGGCCCGAGGTGGACCTGCGCGGGGAGGGTGGCGCCCCGGTCTGCGTGGTGGAGTCGTCGACCGGCCGGCTGCTCGGCACTGTCGACGGCGGCTCCTCGCACTTCCTGCTCCACCCCGGCGCGGTCTATCTGCACCAGGGTGTCTCGTACGTGGTCGACGATCTCGACCTCGCCGACGGCTGCGCGCTTGTGCACGCCGAGGAGCCGGACTGGTCCACCCACGCCCGCGACGTCACCGACCTGTCGGTGGTGTCGGTGCGTTCCTACGTGGATGCCGGGCCGGTCGGCATGTTCCTCGGCGAGGTGGACGTGACCAGTCAGGTCGTGTCGTACCAGCGGCGACGGATCGCCACCGGCGAGGTGATCGACACCCGGCCGCTCGACCTGCCCACCCGGGAGCTGCGCACGGTGGCGGTCTGGTTCACCCTGTCGCCGCAGTCGTTGACTCTCGCCGGCGTCCAACCAGCCGACGTGCCCGGTGCGCTGCACGCTGCCGAACACGCCGCGATCGGCCTGCTCCCGCTGATGGCCACCTGCGACCGGTGGGACATCGGCGGGCTCTCCACCGCAGTGCACCCGGACACCGAGGCGCCGACCGTCTTCGTCTACGACGGGCACCCGGGTGGCGCGGGGTTCGCCGAGCGGGCGTACGGGACAGCGTCGGCGTGGCTGCGGGCCACCCGGGACGCGATCGTCGAGTGCGGTTGCGAGACCGGTTGCCCGTCCTGCGTGCAGTCGCCGAAGTGCGGCAACGGCAACAATCCGCTCTCCAAGCCGGACGCGATCCGGGTGCTCGACGTGGTGTTGGCGAACCTGCCGCAATGAGCGGGTTGCATGAATCGGCATGGCACTGGGCACAATGTGTGGGAGCGCTTCCATCGATGCCTATGTTGCTGATCGCCCCCCGTTGCCCGAGGAGGAGCCGTGGCCGACACCATCGCCGAGACCGTCGACCTGCTCTACAGCATTGACCAGGATCAACTCACCCTCGACCAGCAGATCGCGCTCGGGTCCGCGCTGGCCAACCTGGCTCAGGCCGAACGCCTGGAGCAGATCAACGAACGGCTGCGCGTCATCCACCAGGTTCTCAACACCTGGGCGCTGCGCGCCGCGACCACCACCGACGGACGCTGATCCCCCCTTTCACCAGCACGGGCAACGGGATGTTGGGGTAGCCGTTCGACGGCCCCCGGCGGCTACCCAGCATCTTGCGATCGTCGATGGCAGGGAGCACGACGATTGTCGGGCTGTGCGAGACTCCGGCGGACCAACCCCCTGAGGAGTTCACATGCAGTTGGACAATTTGCAGAGTCAGCACCAGTTCCACGTCCGTCAGCGCCTGCGCATGATGGTCAACCAGTACGAGGTCCGGTCGGTCTCCCCGGACGGCACCGAGGGTGAGCTGCTCGCGTTCGCGCAGCAGAAGCGACTCGCCTTCAAGGAACAGGTGACGATCTACACAGATGACTCGAAGCAGCAGCCCCTGCTCGGCTTCAAGGCCCGCCAGCGCATCGACCTCGGCGCCACGTACGACGTCACCGACGCCGCCGGGAACGCGATCGGCTTGTTCCGTAAGGACTTCGCCCAGTCCCTGCTCCGGTCCACCTGGCACGTCGAGCAGGCCGGCCTGCCGCAGGTCACGGGCCAGGAGCGCAGCCTGCCGGTGGCACTGCTGCGCCGGTTCGTCGACTCGCTGTCGTGGCTGCCGTACCACTTCGACTTCACCGCCGGCGGCCAGCCGGTCTTCACCGTGGTCAAGAAGTGGGGCCTGCGCGACAAGTACATCGTCGAGGTGCAGCACCCGCAGATCGACCGCCGCCTGGTCATCGCCATGGCCGTCGCCCTCGACGCGCTCCAGGCCCGCTGACACACCCGCTGCTCGGCCGCTGACCGGGACGGGGCTCTCCGCCCTGGTCCCGGCCAGCAGGCCGTCCGCAAACGCTGCGAGGTTCGCCGGTTCATCGAGCAGCCGGCCGGCTCGTCGCCTCCGCCCGCACGGCGCGCTGACCCGCGCGGCTCGGGCAGGTGAACCTACGTGGACGGCGGCTTCTCCCAACCTCATTCAACCGCGCACCGGGCCGGCGCGGGCCGTCGATGTGGCGACCCGGGTCAGCCCGGGAAGTGGCGTGAACGCCACCTCGACGGTCACCAGCACGTCCAGTCCGTCAAGGCGACAGCGGACCGTCCGACCAGCGTTGCGGCTGGCGATGTCAGCCGCGAACGCGCAGGCCATCGCCTCGCCGTCGAGCGGGTGGGCGGCCCCCGCCAGCGCGCCGAGATCGGCTGCCACCGCCGCCTGCTGATCGGCTCGCTGAGCTGCGGCGATGGCGGCACCGAACGTCCCGACCAGCAGGAAGACCAGCCCGGTCGCCAGCAGTAGGACGGTCGCGCCACCGCGCTGCGCGTCCGGTGGGCCGTCATCGAGTCGCTCGGAGTCCGGGCCGTGGGTCCGTCGCACCATCAGCTCCTCTCGGCAACGCCGGGTTCCACGGCTGCGACCGCACTGGCGACGACGGTGATCCGCGGGAGCCGGCCGCCCAGCGTCCGGACGGGCGCGCGTACCGTCGTCCGCACCAGGTCGCCGTCGACGGACACCGACACCGCCGCCCCCGGCGGTGCCGCACGCCCGCCTTCCGCGCTGCCGTCCGCGCCGCGGGCCGCGGCCAGCGCCGCTTCCCGGGCCGCGTGTAGGCAGCCGGCCTGGGCGCTGACCGCATTGACGGCGGTGAGGCCGGCCAGCAGGAGCAGGAGTAGCGCCGGCAGGCCAGCCGCCAGTTCGGCGGTGAACGACCCTCGGTCCCCGTCGGCGGCCCGCTCGACAGCGCGGATTCTCCGCCCGCCGGGCGCCCGCTCGGGATTGCCCGGCCTCCGATCGCGGCCAGCCTGCCGGCGCCCGCTCACTTCAGCGCCCGGTCGATGACGGCGGTCAACGCCGACTGGACGTTGCCGGAGGTCAGCACCTTCAACAGGATCCCGGCGAAGGCGACCGCGGCGAGCGTGCCGACGGCGTACTCGGCCGTGTTCATTCCGGCGTCGCCGCGCAGGCGGGCGATGAGTTTGCGCATTGCTGTTTCCCTTCTCGATGGGTCAGAGCACGTCGCCGAGAACGGCGACGATCACCGGCACCAGGCCGGCGAGAATGAACGCCGGCAGGAAGCAGAGCCCCAGCGGCAGAACGATGAGCACGCCCGCCCGACGGGCTGACGCCTCGGCAGCGGTAGCCCGGTCGGCACGCAGGTCGTCGGCGAGCCGGGTCAGTGCGCCGGCCAGAGCCGCGCCGCTGTTGGAGGAGCGCAACGCCGCTGCGGTCAACCGGTCCGCACCGGGCACCCCGTCCAGCGCAGACCACGCCTCCGTCGGGCCACCGCCGAGCAGCAACGTGCGGCCGGCCCGGGCCAGCCGCGCGGCGAGCGGTCCGTCCAGGGCCTCGGCGACGGCCAGCACCGAGCGATCGACCGGAGCGCCCGCCCGCATCGCGGCGGCCAGCAGATCGACCGCGAGCGGCAGGTCGGCGGCCTCCTGAAGCCGCCGCTTGCGCACACCCGGTGACTCGATCCGCCGCAGCAGGTAATCCAGCAGGAGGGCGGTCGGGAGCGCACCGAGCAGCCCCAGCCAGCCCTCGACGACCACGGCGACGGCGAGCCCGGCCAGCGCCGCGGCGAGGCGGATCACGTCGGGCCGCCGCCCACCGGCTGGGCTCCGTCGGCTTGCCGGACTTCGCGACATCACCCGGCCCGCCCCGGCGTCGCGCCCAGCCGTTCCGTCCAGAGGAGGCCCACGACCTGCAGGGCGACCGCGACGACCGCACAGACCCCGCCGACACTGCTATGCAGCAGCACCGCCACCGGGTCGACGCCAATCGCGTACCCGAGCCCGATCCCACCCACCGGCAACGCGGCCAACAACCAGGCCGTGGCCCGGGCGCCGGCCGCCTGGGCCGCCGCGGCAGCCAGACCCCGGTCGGTTGCCCGAGCGTCTGCCTCGATCCGCTCGACGAGTTCCGCCAGCGGCGCGCCGGTCCGGTCGGCCAGCCGCACCGCCGCTGCCGTCAGCTGACGCAGCCGGTCCGACCCGTCCCACCCATCGGTGGCGGCCTCGATCGCGTGCTGCACGGGCAGGCCGGCCCGGAGGTCCGCAGCGAGGCCACACAGTTGGTCCAGCCCACGTCGCCGCCGTCGCTCGGCACCCCGGTTCACTCGCCAGCGCAACACCGCCCGTCCGGCCAGTGCGGCGTACCCACCCACCGCGACCGCGGCGACCGGCCCGCCGACCACAGCACCGACACCACCAGCCAGCAGACCGACCAGCGGCAGCACCCGCCTCGACGACCGTGGAACCCCTTGCCGCGCAGCTCCACTCGGGGCATCGGCCGACCCGACGGACCGGTCGGCCCAGCGGACGAGACCCCCGCGCCCCTCGGCCGTTGCCGCGCCGGACGTGTCGCCCGGATTGTCCGCCACGTCGCCGCACCCAACGGTCGTCACCGCGCCCGAAGCGTCGTCCCGACGGTCCACCCCCACATCACCGCCGCCGATCGTCATCGCGGCCACGGATGTGCCACCCGATCGTTCGACGTCCGGGATACCGGCCTCGCGCCCACCGGTGCCGGCCGGACGTCGGGGATCCCGACGGGTCGGCGGACGCGTCGGGCCGGCGGGACGGGAAGACCCCACCGACCCGGCCGTCGCCCCGGGCCAGCCCGCGCTGCCGGTGACGTCCCGGCTGGGCCAGCCGAGCGCGGTCGGCCTTCCGCTCCGACCCGCGGTGCTGAGCGGCCGGCGCGGAATGCCGACCGGGCCACCCGGGGTCGGCGAGCCGCCGGGCCCGTCGAGCGGCCCGTCCGGCGTGCGGCCGAGTTCCCGGATCCACTCCACGAGCGCGTCGTTGGGATCAGCGCCGCCGCTCCCCCGTCCCGGCGTCAGCACCCGTCGTCGGCGGGCCCGGATGCTACGCACGGGCCACGCCACCAGGGCCGCGGCGACCAGAAGCAGCGCCGCCACCAGCAGCGTCGCGCCGGTCATGCCGGGCCTGCCGATCCGGGCCACGGCTCGCTGAGGATCGGCGGCACCGCCACGCCGCGTTCCCGGAGCAGCGCCCCCAGTGCCCGGGCGGCCAACCCGAGCCCGCTGCCGCGTACCCAGGCGGGCACCACGGTCACCAACCGTTCCGGCCCTTCGGGCAGGAGCAGGCAGACCGACTCCAGTACGCGTCCCCGGTCGCCGCGCCGCACCTGGAACAGCACCTGCAACGCGGCGGCCACCTGGGCGTGCAGCGCGGCGCGGGGCAGCCCACCCAGCATGCCCAGCGCCTCCAGCCGGGCCGGCACGTCCGACGGGGAGTTGGCGTGCAAGGTGCCAGCGCCTCCGTCGTGGCCGGTGTTGAGCGCCGCAAGCAGGTCGACCACCTCACCGCCCCGACACTCCCCGACCACCAGACGGTCCGGACGCATCCGCAACGCCTGCCGGACCAGGTCGCCGAGGCTGACCAGGCCCGACCCCTCCACATTGGCGGTACGCGCCTGAAGCCCGACCACGTGCGGGTGCCCCGGACGCAGCTCGGCGGCGTCCTCCACGAGCACGATCCGCTCGGTGGCTGGCACCATCCCCAACAGCGTGTTGAGCAGGGTCGTCTTGCCCGACCCTGTTCCGCCGGTGACCAGGTACGCCAGGCGGGCAGCCACGACGGCGGCAAGCAGCGGTGCCACCGGTCGCGGCACGGTCCCGTGGTGGACCAGCTCATCGAGCGTGAACGGCCGGTGCCGGAAGGTCCGCAGGGACAGGTAGGGGCCCTCGGTCGCCACCGGCGGCAGCACGGCGTGCAGTCGGGTGCCGTCAGGGAGCCGGGCGTCCGCGTACGGGGAGCCGTCGTCGAGCCGCCGGCCGGCGCTGGCGACCAGTCGCTGGGCCAGCCGGCGCACGTCCTCGATCGAATCGAACGGGACCGCGACCTGCTGTAGTCCCGAACCACGGTCGACCCAGACCCGGGTCCCGTTGACCAGGACGTCGGTGACCTCCGGGTCGGCGAGCAGTGGGGCCAGCGGTCCGGCACCGACGAGGTCGTCGCGCACCCGGTCGGCTATCCGCAGCACGGCGTTGTCGCCGAGCACCGCAGCGGTTGGCTCGGCCCGTACCGCGGAGACGATCGACGCCGCTGTGACCGGGGTGGTGGCGGCGGCGATCCGCTGCCGCACCCGGGCGGCGAGGGTGCCGTCCTGCGACCTGCCGGTCATGCCGCACCCGCCGCCGGCACACCGGTCAGGTCGGTGACGATCCGCTGGCAGAGTGCGGCCAGCGGGCCTTTACCCGCGGCGGCCGGCGCCTCGCCTCGCTCCAGCCCGCGGCACAGCCCGGGCTCGGGACGCAGCGTGCCAGCCAGCGGGAGGCCAAGAGCCCGCGCCACCTCGGTGGCGCGCAAGCGGCCCGGAGCGGGCCCGCGCACCACCACCGAGAGCGCCGCGCAGTGCGGGGCGGCAGCGGCCACCACCCGAGCGGCCGCAGCGGTGGCACGCAGCTCGGCGGGGACGACGACGAACGCCTGGTCCGCCGCCTGCAACGCCACCACTGCGGCGTCGTCCAACTGTCGGGGCACATCCACCACCACGAAGTCCCGACCACGCCGAGCGGCGTCGAGGGTCGCCGCCATCGCCGCCACTGGCAGCGCCAGCATCTCGCCGCGGTCCCAGGAGAGCACCACCAGATCACCCCGGTTGGGCAGGGCCCGCACCAGTGCCGGGGCGTCCACCCGCCCGTCGGCGCTGGTGAGCGAGGGCCAGCGCAGCCCTTCCAACTGCTCCCAGCCCAGCACGAGGTCGAGGCCGCCTCCGAGCGGGTCCGCGTCGATCAGCAGCGTGCGCAACCGGGCTCGGGCAGCGGTAACGGCGAGGCCGCCAGCGAGCACGCTCGCCCCGGCACCGCCCCGACCACCGAGCACCGCCACGACCCGGGCGCCGACGCCGTCCGGGCGGTCCGGACCCTGCTCGGCGAACCGATCCACCAGCCATGGCTCGGCGGTGGGCAGCATGGCGACGTGCTCGGCCCCGATCAGCTCGGCGATCTGCCAGCCGGAGTCGAGCTGACCGGCTCGGCCGACCAGCACCAATCGGGACCGCTGCGGCAGCCGGGCACGCAGACACGCCTGTGCCTGGTCGACGCCGAGCAGCACCAGTGGGGCGGGCTGCCAGCGAGTACGGGCGGCGGCCGGGTCGCGGGCCAGCTCCACATCGGTCCCGCCAGCGGCGGCGAGCCGGAGCAAATCATCGAGCAGTTCGTCGTCGCCGGTGACGACCAGCGGGAGCCGGCGGATCGGCGGAACCGAGGTACGGGTTGGCATCGCGGCCTCCAGCGGTCGGGCTCTGGTATGCCGCCGACCCTGCTCGGAAACCGCCCGGCAAGCCGCCCCGATCGCGCCGCCTGTGGACAACCTCGTGGGCTGTGGACAACGCCCGGTGGGGCAGTTGATCTGCTACGCGCGCGGCCTGTCCCGCCACCGCCCGAGCTGCTCAGAGACGCGAACGGGACCGCTCCCTCCGGGAGTGACTCCCTGGACACCCCGCTCCTGCGCGGTGGTGGGCATCGACCGTTGTAAGGTGCACGACGTGGGATACGTGGTGAGGCCCTCAGGCCGTTTGCACCTCCCGGAGTCGGACGACACTGCTGCGGCCGCCGCCGCCCAGGCCGCCATGGCTGGACAAGCTGGTTGGTACAAGCCGGACGCGTCTCCGTCGATTGACAGGCTGGCCGACCTGGCCGAAGAGGCCAGAGCCTCGATCATCCGCGACGGAGACTGGATCGAGTTCGGGTACGACGACGAGGGCGACCCCAAATGGTCGAATCAGGTCACGGCCTTCTACGTCGCGATTGCGCCGTTCGTTCGCTCGGGAACTGTCCACATTGAGGGCGAGGACGGTTCCCGCTGGTCATACACCTACGCTGACGGGCAGATCACCCAACAGGGTTGGAACGGTTGGGATGGATCCATCGAGCCGTTTGGCGAGTACGTGGAACTCGCTCCCCCGGACCACCCGTAGGCGCAGGCTCCCGCACCAGATGCCTAAGCTTCGGCAGGGGATTCTCCGACCTAGCGGCCGCCCCGCCAGGGGGTGGCCGGTCCCGTGGTCTTCCGCTTCCGCGCCAACGGCCGGGGTGCGTTGCGGGGTCGGAGTGCGGAGCGACGGATGCGCGCCCAGTCGTCAGCGCGTGCCTCCCGTCCGCGGGGCCGCCTTGAAACGTGCCGGAACTCTGGACTAGAGGGCGCTACCGTGCTCCGTATAAGCGGCCTTGCCGCTGTTGTGTGCTGCGGTCGCTGCGCGGAGTCTCCGAGTAAGTCGAGGCGGACCGTAACGCTCCAGATCGTCTGTTGCCACGTAGCGCCACGCAGTGAGTTCCCCGTCCGCAAAACGGATTGCCTTTTCTTGTCCCGTATTGAGAGAGCCAGCGTCGAAGATGAAAAGGAGCTTGTCTCCTTCGTGCTCGGCCGGCGCCCAGTCGACGACGAGCATGGGGCCGAGGACGATGGTGAGGCCGAGTTCCTCCTCGATCTCGCGTATGCACGCCGCACGCGGTGACTCGCCGGGTTCGACGTAGCCGCCGGGGATGTCCCAGTGCTTCTTGTAGGTGGGGCGTACGAGGAGCACGCGACCTTCATCGTCGAAAAAGAGGGCGCCTGCGGCGACGCGTGGGGTTGCCACGGGTGGCATCTCATTGGCCGTCACCAGCGCAGCCTAGATGGGCTGGGTTCAGTCGAGCACCCTGAGTCGCTGGGCCAGGCCGACCAGTTCGGCTGAGGGCTTGCCTCGCTGACGGCGGATCCAGGTCAGAGCGAGTTGGCGGCTGAGAAAGTGGTGGCGGACCTGCTCGGGTGCCATCTGTTCGGCGTCGAAGATGACGGTCTGGGCGTCGTCGACCCGGTTCCACGAGCTGTAGGCGCGGGCGACTTCGAGTGCGTGTCGGACTCGGCGTTCCATCGGTAGCCCGGCGGTGTTGACGCGCGGGCCGAGGTCGATGGCGACTTGCAGGTCGCCCAACTCGGCGGCGGTGGCGACGCGGTGGATGGCGACGTTGGTCGGACCGAACGCGGTCCAGAGGTGGTTGGCGTCGGCTCCGAGTTGGCCGGCGGCATGGTCGGCGGCGGCGAGGAAGGTGCGGGTGGTGGTGGCGTCGTTGGCGCGGGCGGCGGCCATGGAGCCAGACAGAAACAGCGTTCCGTAGACGGAGAGAAGCGCTGGTGTGGCGTACTTGAGGTGGGGCTCAAGGTAGCTGGCGGCGTCCTCGATGAAGCCTACCGCTTCGGTGTAACGCCCGGTGGCGTGCAGGGCGTGACCAACCGAGCGGAACAGAGAACCGGTGACAAGAGGGTCACCCGTGGGTCGGACGGCGGCTAACCCGCGATCGGCGGCGATCCATGCCAGGTCGCTCTCTCCGAGCTTGGTGAGCTGGGTGGCGGCGAGTTGGTACGCCAGGCCGAGGAGCCGGCGGGCCTGGTCTTGGTCGTCACCGTCGTGGTGGTCGGCCGCGGCCTGGGCGCGGTGCAGCAGGTCGGGCAGCCGACCGGTGACGTACCCGAATCGGGAGTCCTGGTAGGCGTCCCAGAGGGCGCCTACTTCCTTCTTGAGGACGGCGATGTTCGATGGCTCAGTCTTCGTGCCGCCGCTGAACGAGCTGAAGGCGCGGTAGTTCATCAGGGCGGCGCGCAGGGCGGGGACGGTCGTGGTGCCGCTGTCGCCGTTCCAATCGAGCAGCCCGGGTTCGCCGAGCAGGTCGCCGAGGGCGACGTCCAGGACTTCGGCGAGGGACTTGATGACAGAGAGCCGGTCCAGCTCGATCCGGTTGTTCTCGATCTTGCCCAGCCAATCGGCGGTCCGGCCGATGAGTCCGGCCAAGACTTCCTGCGACAGGCCGCGTCGGTAGCGGTACCAGGCGACGCGTTCGCCGATGGTCAGGTTGTTGGTTCTTCCACGCACTGGTTCACCGTCTCCCCTCGCCCGGGTGCGACCCCGGAAGGATTTTCCGGGTATTCGGGCGGCATGTGCCACAACCTGGCTGCATGACAGGGCTGAACGCATCGAACAACTGCCAATCCTGCTCGGGAGCGGACTGGAAGAACATCTTCGACCGCACCGCCGTCCGGGCAAGCGGAGGTGGTGCGGATCGGACCCGTGCCATCGCGCGCTGGAATTGCCTGGACTGCGCGGGTTCCGGTCGCGCGGCTACCTGCTGAGGCAGGCCCGGGGTGGTTGCTGGCGTGGGACCGCGACCCGAACGACGGCCCGTAAATGGCCCGCCCGCCTCGGCGCTTCGCACACCGACGCCGCGCCGGCCGGGTGTCCCCGTTCCGGGTGACCTGGTGCTGATTGACGGTAGGGCGTCGGTGCAGTTCGACGGCGATCGGGCTCTGTGGCTTCGGGTGACCTCGGTCTGCGACAAACCGACGTACCACGGCTGGGTGTGGCTGAGCGGCTACTCCATTGTCCTGGCCACCGGTAAGGCCCTGGCGCGGCGCGAGGTCTTCGTCCAGATCACGGGTCTTCAGATCCAGCGACAGACGACTGACAGTGCGCCGCCCCGCAGCAACACGGCGCCAAGGACGAGGAGACGCGGTGTTTGACGTTCGGGTACGACTCGGCGCGGTGCTGAACATCGACGCGGTCGATCGCCTTCTGCCGTCGGACGGGCCGGTGCGGTTGTGGGTGACCGGGGTACGGCTGGGGGCCAATCGCCCACCCCACGACGAGTGGATCTGGGTCGAAGGGGTCAAGCTCTTCCCGTCAGGCCGCCGTGGCCCGCAAACACAGATCCTGGTACGCGCGAGCAAGCTTCGACCGGAGGGCTCAATCCAGTGACCGTCTCCTCGTTGGCGCGACCGGATCGAAACGGCCGGAAGCAGCGGGCAGAGTTCCGATCGAAGCGGCGGCGGTGGCGCACTCCGCGGCGGCACAACACACAGGCCCGAGGACTAGGCCGCCCGGCGCGGCTGGCCTTCGCTGACGATTCGCGTAATTTTCCCCGTCACCCCGACCGGCCGACCCGGGAGACGCATTGGCCGGGAGCGCTCCCCCGGAAAGGGACGACCCCCGTCGGGGGGAGACGGGGGTCGTCGAAGGTTCGGCTCCGGGGGGGTCGAGCCGAACCACTCAGCGGCCACGGGGGGTGCAACCGCTGAGGGTCTTTGTCTGTTTCGGGGATGTGAATGCTCGTCGTACGGACAAGTCTGCCTGAGCGGGCCCGTCACGTCGAGTGGTGTCGACCCCACTCACTGCGAAAATCTCCTCGCGGAGTGTGAGCGTGATCACGCAGAGCGGGATTAATGGTGCCAGCCCGCAGGTCTGGGAGGGTGGCCTGACCCCGGGCACCCGCCGACGATAGACCATCCGGCTAGACTTTCGCGCCGTGGGCCGAAGTGCCGCTTTCTTCGATCTGGACAAGACCGTCATCGCCAAGTCGAGCGCCCTGGCGTTCGGTCGGCCGTTCTACCGGGACGGGCTGATCACCCGGCGTGACGTGGTCAAGTCGGCGTACGCGCAGCTGATGTTCCGGCTGGGCGGCACCGACGAGCAGACCATGGCCCGAACACGGGACTACCTGGCTGCGCTCTGCAAGGGCTGGCAGGTGGAGCAGGTCCGCCAGATCGTCGCGGAAACACTGCATGAGCTGATCAACCCCTATGTGTACGCCGAAGCCGCTGTCCTGATCGCGGAGCACCAGGCCGCGGGGCGGGATGTGGTGCTGGTTTCGGCGTCCGGCGAGGAGATGGTCCGGCCGATCGGCGAGTTGCTCGGGGTCACCGACGTGATCGCCACCCGGATGACGGTTCGGGACGGCCGGTACAGCGGCGAGGTCGAGTTCTACGCGGCCGGTCCGAGCAAGGTCGAGGCGGTCGGCGAGTTGGCTGCCGCCCGGGGTTATGACCTGGCCGAGTCGTACGCCTACTCCGACTCGTACAGCGATCGCCCGCTGTTGGAGTGCGTCGGTCACCCGAGTGTGGTCAACCCGGACCGGCAGTTGCGCAAGCTGGCCTCGGAGAACGCGTGGCCGGTGCTGGAGTTCCGGCACCCGATCCCGTTGGGCCGCCGCCTGCGGGAACGACCCGCCGTCCCGGTGGCCGCCGCGGCCCTGGGGGTCGGGGTGGGCGTGGCCATCGGTATCGCCTGGTATGGCCGGCATCGCCGGACCCGCGCCGCCGCCACCGCCTGACCGGTCCGGCCTGCGCGACCCTTCCCGCGGTTCCCTCGTGCCGACACACGTCGCCGGAGCGACGGTGAGTGCGGCCCTCGTCACCCGCACCGTGCCCGCTCCCGCCCAATCACCCGTTTGAGCGATCGCTCAAGTAGTCGTATGCTCCGTTTGAGCGACCGCTCAAAAAGGGAGGTCACATGACTCATGACGATGAACCGCAAGCAGAGCGAACGGCCGCGAACTGGGTCCTGGCCGGCCTGATCATGCTTTTCGGGCTGGTCGTCTTCATCGGGGTGGTCGGTCAGGGTCGGGCCGACAGCGCAGTGCTCTTCGTGGCGCTTCCGGTGCTGCTGGCCGCCGCCCTCGCGCTCACCCCCCGCCCGACGGCCCACGGCAGGGTCTTCGCGGCCACCACGATGGCCCTGCTGCTGGCGGCGGTGGTGCTGCACGAGGGTGCGGTCTGCGTCCTCCTGGCCGCCCCACTGGTCTACGCCGTGGCGCACGGCACCACCGCGCTGATCCGCGCCCTACGGGAGGCCAACCGGCCGTACGTGTTCGCGGCCGTGCCGCTGCTGCTCCTGCCCGGCCTGGAAGGCAGTGGCATCGCCGGCCGGGTCGACCCGGAGCAGACGGTCGAGGTGACCCGGGTCGTCGGGCTCCCCATCGACCGGGTGGCTGAGCACCTCGCCGCCGGCCCTCGCCCGACCACCGTCCGTTCCGCACCGCTGCGGCTGCTGGGCGTGCCCACACCGGGGCAGGTCAGTGGCGACGGGCTCAGCCTCGGCGACCGGTGGATGTTCGGCTACCACGGCAGTGCGCACGGCCCGGGGGGCCACCTGCTCGCCGAGGTGGACGACGTCGCACCGGGGCGGGCCGGCTTCCGCTTCGTCGAGGACAGCTCCATCACCGCGCGCTGGTTCACCTGGCGGCACGCGGAGCTGAGTTGGCGGGCGATCGATCCGGGGCACACCGAGGTCCGGGTCCAGGTCGACTACGCCCGGGGCCTGGACCCGTCCTGGTACTTCGGGCCGGTGCAGCAGGTGCTGCTCGGTGCCGGGGTCGGGCACCTGCTCGACATGCTGGCGTTGGAGTGACGGTAGCCCGCTGGCTGAGCCTGGCGCTGCCGCTTCTCGCCGTGCTCGCCGTCGGTGCCCGGGTGCGGGACCGAGCCTCCCGGGCCGCGGGGCTGTTGGCGTTCGTCGCGGCCGGGATCGGCATCGCCGTGCTGCACGAGGTCGCTCGCCGAACCGGCTGGTACGCGTTCGCGCCGGTCGACGGCGCGTTCCGGGGGATGCCGGTGGACCTGTGGATCGGCTGGGCCGTCCTCTGGGGTCCGCTGCCGGTGCTGCTGCGCCGGGTGCTGCCGCTGCCGGTCGCGCTGGGTCTGCTGCTCTGGGTCGACGTGGTGGCGATGCCGGCGCTGCACCCGCTGGTCCGCCTCGGCCCGTACTGGCTCGTCGGGGAGGTGGTCGGGCTGCTCCTGGTGGCCCTACCCGCCCAACTGCTCGGTCGGTTCTGCGCCGACCGCCGGCACCTGGGCGCGCGGACGCTCCTCCAGGTCGGAGTCTTCGCCGCCCTGCTGCTCTGGTTCCTGCCCACCCTGGCCTTCGAACTGGGCGACGGGTCGTGGGCCGGGCTGACCGGGCTGCACCGCGCCGGGCTGCTCTTGGTGGCGCAGCTGGCCCTCCTGGCGGCCACGCCGGCGCTGGCTGCCGTCGCCGAGTTCGCCGTCCGGGGCGGCGGCACGCCGTACCCGTGGGACCCGCCGCGTCGTCTGGTCACCACCGGCCCGTACGCCTACCTGGCCAACCCGATGCAGCTCAGCGCCGTGGTGGTGCTGCTGTTCACCGCCGTGGTCACCCGGAGCGTCACCCTGGCCCTGGCGGCGGTGTCGGCGGGCGCATTCGGAGCGGCGGTGGCCGGGCCGCACGAGCACCACGATCTACGGGTGCGCTACGGCGACTCCTGGCGGGCGTACCGGGGGCAGGTGCGCGACTGGTGGCCTCGCTGGCGGCCGTACTCCGCCGGGCCACCGGCGGTGCTCTGGCTGGACGACGACTGCGGGCCCTGCGCGACCACCTGGCGGATGCTGGCCCGGCGGCACCCGGTCGGGCTGCGGATCCGACCCGCCCGGGAGCACGAGCGCGTGCTGTGGCGAGCCGAGTACGTGGGCGGCGACTGTCACACGGAACGGGGGGTGGCCGCCGTCGCCCGCGGACTCGAACACGTCCACCTCGGTTGGGCGGTGGCCGGCTGGACCCTACGACTGCCCGGGGCCACCTGGCTCGCCCAACTGGTCACCGATGCGATGATCGCACCGCCGCACCCGGCCCGCCCGCGAGGAGAGCCATGTCCGACACCAAACAGCGCCTTCTCGACGGCACCATCGCCGCCATCCGGGAGCACGGCATCGCCGGCGTCTCCGCCCGTACCATCGCCGCCGCGGCCGGGGTGAACCAGGCGCTGGTCTTCTACCACTTCGGCACTGTCGACGACCTGCTCGCGGCGGCCTGCCGAGCCAGCACAGCCGAGCGGGTCGAGCACTGGTCGGCACGGTTGGCCTCGGCCGGTTCGCTGCGCGATCTGCTCGCCGTCGGGCGGGCGCTGCACGACGAGGAACGCCAGCTCGGCAACGTCACCTTCCTGGCCCAGATGCTGGCGGGGGCACAGGCGGACCAGCGGATGGCCGCGCCGACCGCCGCGGCGCTCCAGCTCTGGGTGGACGAGATCGAGGCGGTCCTGCGCAGGCTGCTCGCCGGGTCACCGTTCGCCGAGGTGGCCGACGTGCCCGGCCTGGCCCGCGCGGTGTCGGCCGCGTTCATCGGGCTGGAACTCTACGACGGGGTGGACCGGGCGGGGGCCGACCAGGCAATGGCCGCGCTCGACCAGCTCGCGCTGCTGCTGGAGATCGTCGACGACCTCGGGCCGATCGCCCGCCGAGCGCTGCAAACCAAGGTCAACCGCGCGGTACGGCGGGAGTGACAGCGGCTCACGCGGCGGCGAGGATCTCGTCGCCGATGACGGTGAGCTGGTCGGCGCCGACCTCGACCGCGCTCAGGTAGTGACGCAGCCAGGAGCGCAGCCCGTCCGGGGTGCCGGTGGCGAAGGCGCCGGCCGAGCCGACGTACTCGGGCTCCCGTTCGCGGTGCCCGACGTCGACGGCGAGCAGCCCACGCGGGTCGAGGCCGCTGGCGAGCAGCACCAGCCGCGCGGCGCCACGGGCCACCACGCCGGACGGTCCGGCGAACGGGCGCAGGTTCAGCAGCTCGCCGTGCACCACGGCGGCGAGCACCAGCGGCGAGACCGTGGTGCCGCCGGCGACCAGCCCGGCCAGCCCGTCCAGCCGGGTGGCGACCACCGGGTCGGCCACCGGGCGGCCCAACTCGGCCTCCGGCACCAGGTCCCGGGCGGCGAGCACGTGCAGTTTCGCGAGAGCCTGCCGTGGGGCCTTCGGCCAGAGCTCACTCAGGCCGGGCAGCGCCCCGGCGACCCGCAGCGCCCCCTGAAGCACGGGATCGGTGACGGTGCCGGCGCGGACCGCCTCGCGGTCGTGCCCGGCCCCCTCGAGGGCGGCGCTGGCCACCGCCGAGCGGAGGCTCACCTCGGCCGCGACCTGTCCACCGTGCCGGCGCAGCGCCCGATGCCCGAGCGCCTGGTCGAACCGTTCGCGGGCACGCTCGACGGCGGCGGCGATGTCGGCGAGCGCGAGCAGGGGTGCGAGCGGGTCGGTGGTCACCCCGCCACGCTAGCGACCCGGCCCGGCCCGGCGGGTCGCACCCGGCCACAGCGCGACCCGGACCACCCGACGCATTCACCCCGGGGCAGGCCGGTTCGACCCAAGCCAAGGCCAAGGTCAACGCGGGCTTGGTGATGTCGGGGGGACGGGCCGTCGGGCGAGGGACGGGCCGTCGGGCGCGCGGCGGGGGCCGCTCGGCGCGACCGGGGCGGGCAGCGGTCGCCGGCCGGAGGACCCGGGACTACCCTCGTGCCCAGCGAGACGCAGGTCACCCGAGGACGAGGAGTCACGGCATGAGCGAGGCATTGGCCAATCTGCTGAACGAGACGCGCCAGTTCCCCCCGCCGGCCGAACTCGCCGCGCACGCCAATGTCACAGTCGACGCGTACGCGGAGGCCGACACCGATCGCCTCGCGTTCTGGGCGGAGCAGGCCGACCGGCTGGCCTGGTCGAAGAAGTGGGACGAGGTTCTCGACTGGTCGAACCCGCCGTTCGCGAAGTGGTTCGTCGGTGGGCAGCTCAACGTGGCGTACAACTGCCTGGACCGGCACGTCGAGGCGGGCCGGGGCGACAAGGTCGCCATCCACTGGGAGGGCGAGCCGGGCGACACCCGGACCATCACGTACGCCGACCTGCACGAGCTGACCTGCCGGGCGGCGAACACGCTGACCGAGCTGGGTGTCACGGCCGGCGACCGGGTGGCGATCTACCTGCCGATGATCCCGGAGGCGGCGGTCGCGATGCTGGCCTGCGCCCGGATCGGCGCGGCACACAGCGTGGTCTTCGGCGGCTTCTCCGCCGACTCGCTGAGCAACCGGATCCAGGACGCCAGCGCCAAGGTGGTGATCACCGCGGATGGCGGCTACCGGCGGGGGAAGCCGTCGGCGTTGAAGCCGACAGTGGACGAGGCGGTGGCGAGCTGCCCGTCGGTGGAGCACGTGCTTGTGGTCCGCCGTACCGGCGAGGACGTGGCCTGGTCGGCGAAGGACCACTGGTGGCACGAGACGGTGGAGACCGCGTCGGCCGAGCACACCGCGCAGCCGTTCGACGCCGAGCACCCGCTGTTCATCCTCTACACCAGCGGCACCACGGCCCGCCCGAAGGGCATCCTGCACACCACCGGCGGGTACCTGACGCAGGCGTCGTACACGACGCACGCGGTCTTCGACCTGAAGCCGGAGACGGACATCTACTGGTGCACCGCCGACATCGGCTGGGTCACCGGCCACTCCTACATCGTGTACGGCCCGCTCTCCAACGGTGCCACGCAGGTGATGTACGAGGGCACCCCGGACACCCCGCACAAGGGCCGCTTCTGGGACATCGTCGAGAAGTACAAGGTCAGCATCCTGTACACCGCTCCGACGCTGATCCGCACGATGATGAAGTGGGGCGAGGACATCCCGGCCGGCCACGACCTGTCGTCGCTGCGGCTGCTCGGCAGCGTCGGCGAGCCGATCAACCCCGAGGCCTGGATGTGGTACAGGGAGTTCATCGGCGGCGGAGCGCTGCCCATCGTCGACACCTGGTGGCAGACCGAGACGGGCGCCATCATGATCTCCCCGTTGCCGGGGGTGACCGCGACCAAGCCAGGATCGGCGATGGCCCCGCTGCCGGGCATCGTGGCCGACGTGGTGGACGACCAGGGCCAGTCGGTGCCGAACGGTGGCGGCGGCTATTTGGTGCTGCGCGAGCCGTGGCCGTCGATGCTGCGCACCATCTGGGGTGACGACAACCGGTTCATCGAGACCTACTGGAGCCGGTTCGACGGCATGTACTTCGCCGGTGACGGGGCGAAGAAGGACGACGACGGGCACATCTGGCTGCTCGGCCGGGTCGACGACGTGATGCTGGTGTCCGGGCACAACATCTCGACCACGGAGGTGGAGTCGGCGCTGGTGTCGCACCCGTCGGTGGCCGAGGCGGCGGTGGTGGGCGCGACCGACCCGACCACCGGGCAGGCCATCGTCGCGTTCGCCATCCCGCGCGGCAGCACCGACATCGCCGGCGACGCGGCTGAGCGGCTCATCGCCGAGCTGCGCAACCACGTCTCGAAGACGCTCGGGCCGATCGCCAAGCCGCGGCAGATCATGCTGGTGCCGGAGCTGCCGAAGACCCGCTCCGGCAAGATCATGCGCCGGTTGCTGCGCGATGTCGCGGAGAACCGGTCGCTCGGCGACGTGACCACCTTGCAGGATTCCTCCGTGATGGACCTGATCTCGTCGGGGATGAGCGGAGCCAAGTCCGACGAGGACTGACGGCAGGCGTACACACCGGAGGGTGGCGGTCCGTGCGGACCGCCACCCTCCGTCATTTCTTACGGGTACGACCCACAGCGTCCCGCCACTGTCACATCGGTCGGTCGGGGGAGCCAAAAGAAGCTGAACGGACCAAGCGGTGGGTCACCACTGTCCTTTCGGCCGGTTGTGATTTAGGTTCACGCAGGTTGGAACAATTCGACGTTCATCACATCGATGGTCGGAGAGTCCAACGTCCTCCTCCCCATGCCCGAGAAATGGAGCGGCATGAACCACAAACCGCAGTCCGGGTCGCGCCGACGACTACTCGTCGCGCTGCCCGCCATCGCCCTCGCGGCCACGTCACTTACCGTGACGGGCAGCGCGGCGGCCCAGTCGTCGTCCCCGACGCCCCGGGCGGTGATCGGCGCGGATGAGCACTACATCAACTACGCCGAGCCCGAGGTGCAGCCGGACACCACCGGCCGCGAGGTGAAGGGCAAGGGCGGTGTCTACACGCCCGCCGTCGAGTCCGCACGCGCGTTCGACCAGAAGCACGCGCGAGGCAACCCGGTCACCGCCAAGCAGCTGGCCAGGATCGAAGCGAAGTCGATCCAGACCGGCAAGAACCCCCGCAAGATCAAGCAGGCGCCGACCACGCAGACGGCGAAGCTGTTGACGTTGCTTGTCGAGTTCAACGACAAGGCCAACGACGACTTCACCGACGTGATGGTCCCGAAGACGGTGTTCGAGGACCGCACCTGCGTGCCCGGCACCGTGCAGAACGGGCCGAAGCACAACAAGATCCCGGACCCGTCGAGGCTGCCGCACGAGGACAACAACTCGATGTGGGTGCCGGACTTCTCGCCGTCGCACTACAACAAGATGCTCTACAGCAAGAAGGGCATCACCGAGCGGGTCCGTACGGACCTGCGGGGCCCGGACGGCAAGAAGGGCATTGACCTCTCCGGTCGCACCATGCACAACATGTACCTGGAGATGTCCAAGAACGCGTACACGGTGGACGGGCAGTCCAGCCCGTGGATCTCCGTGCCGCACTCCGAGGGCTGGTACGCGGCCAACCGCTGCTTCCAGGACGAGACCGGCGCCTGGGTCGCCGGCCGTGAGCAGTCGATGAACGGTCACCCGGACAACCCGGCCGGCGCGGGCCGGCTGGCGACCGACGCGATCGACGCGCTCGCCGCGAAGGACCCCGCCTTCCCGTGGGCGGACTACGACATCGAGGACCAGGCCGACCGCGACGGTGACGGCAACGTCTACGAGCCGGACGGCGTGATCGACCACCTCGTGCTGGTGCACGCCGGGCAGGGCAAGTCCCGTGGCGGTGGCGCCGAGGGTGTGTACGCCGTGTGGGCGCACTCCTCCTCGGTCGCCGGTGGCTACAGCATCCCGGGCACCAACCTGAAGGTGTCGAACTACATCGTGCAGCCGGAGGACGCCGGGGTCGGCGTCTTCGCCCACGAGTTCGGTCACGACCTCGGCCTGCCGGACCTCTACGACACGTCCGGCAACGCCGACTCCGACGTGGACTTCTGGGACCTGATGGCGTCCGGCTCACACTCGGGTGAGATCTTCCAGGCGCTGCCCACGCACATGGGCATCTGGGACAAGTGGGTGCTCGGCTGGGCCGACCCGCTGACCATCCGTCCCGGATCCAACCCGCGTGAGGTGAAGCTCGGGCAGAGCTCGCGTACGCCGATCGACTCCGAGGACGGCATCAAGGTCGACCTGCCGGACAAGGTGACGACGCTGGCCACGCCGCACAGCGGCACGAAGATGTGGCACAGCAACAACGACCAGAGCTGGGCCGACGTCAAGCTGAGCCGCTCGGTCAACGTGCCGGCCGCCGCCGACCCGAAGTTCTGGATGTGGAACAACTACATCATCGAGGAGGACTGGGACTACGGCTTCGTCGAGCTGTCGACCGACGGCGGCGCGTCCTGGACCGAGCAGAAGGTGTACGACGAGGGCGGCACTGTCGTCACCACGCCCGACGGCTACCCGGACCCGAACGGCCGGATGAACGACTTCGGCGGCAAGAAGTACGGCCTGACCGGCAGCACCGACGGCTGGCGTCACGACTACGTCGACCTGTCGGCGTACGCGGGGACGACCGTCCAGGTGCGGCTGCGTCTCGCCACCGACGAGGCGTTCGAGGAGCGCAACTGGTTCGTCGACGACTTCTCGGTCACCGGCGGCGGCGCCACCACGTGGAGCGACGACGTCGAGGGCGGCGACAACGGTTGGACCGCGACCGGTGGCACCTTCGTCGACACCACCGGCGCTGGCTGGAAGGTCGCCAGCGGCACCGAGATGCACGCCCAGTACTACCTGGCCGAGTGGCGCAACTTCGACGGCTTCGACAACGGCCTGAAGTACGCGTACGACACGATCTACTCGCACGAGGCGTGGAAGGTCGACCGGATCTCCTACAACGCGCCGGGCATGCTGGTCTGGTACCGGGACACCGCGCTCGGCGACGTCAACCACGTCACCGGGCAGATGACCGCCCTGCCCAGCTACGGCGCGAAGGGCGGGTTGCTCATCGTCGACTCGCACTTCGACCCGTACCGCCGCACGGGTGAGGCAGCCGTGAAGGACCCGTCGGTGACGGACAACCTGCCCAGCCGCCCGCAGTCGGCAAACGCGGCCTTCACGCTCCAGAAGACGTACCCCTTCACTGAGTGCCTGGAGGCGGCGGACGAGCCGTACAGCGCGTACTGCACCAAGTTCAAGGCGCAGGCGCCGGTGAAGTCCTTCACCGATGCCAAGACCTGGTACCCGGGCATCGAGATGCGCGACGGGGCCGCGTACGCGCGGGACAACGACGCGTCGGTGGTCGTTCCGTCCCGGAACAACGCGCCGTACACCACCCGGGTCACCCACCCGGACGGCAGCCCGGCGCCGGAGTTCTACGGCGTGACCCTGGGCGGCGGCGCGATCGTGCTGGGCACCGGCAACCCCGGTGACGCGGGCGTGAACTTCGGCGTGTCGCTCACCGTCAAGAAGGCCGCGAAGGACAACTCGTCCGCCACGATCTTCGTCACCCCGGCGAAGAAGTGACGCGCTGCTGAGCGGTAGCAGATAACAGCGGTTGGTGGGGCCGGTGGCGGAGACGCCTCCGGCCCCACTGTCGTACATCGATCACACCTATCGAAATGTGCCGTTGCGGACCGGGACGGCCGGTCCGCCGCTGGTCAATCTGGCTGATGAAGCGCTGGGGTGTGACGGTGAAAAGCATTCCCAACAAAATCTTGCAACAAATCGACGCGTTCGTCTTCCCACCCGTCCCAGCAGTAACTATGTTCACCCTTGGTCCCACTCGTGGGATCGATCTCCCACCGGCCCGTACCCCCGTGGGGCCGGTTCCCTCACACCGGAGGTACCACGTGCGCAAAGTCGCAGTGGGTCTGCTCGGACTCTCACTGACGGCGACGGGCCTGTTCTACGGCCCGTCCGCCTCGGCGGCGCCGCAGCCCAAACTGCCGGCGGCACCGGCCGCCGCGGAGCCGCAGGCGCTGAAGGACGAACTCCCCGACAAGCTCGAGGACAAGCGCCGCGAGCTGCGTGAGCAGGGCCTCGCCGACGTGTTGAGTGGGCGCAGCAAGCCCATCGAGCGCAATGGCAGCAAGGTCGTCAAGGTCGGCCAGGTAGGCAAGGCGAGCACCGCCAAGGCCAACGCCCGCACGGCCGGCACCGACCCGGAGCCCCGGGACCAGTACGTCGAGCTTGAGCGTGAGCGGACCGACAAGATCTTCGTGATCCTTGCCGAGTTCGGTGACGAGCGGCACCCGTCCTACCCGGACAAGGACACGAACCCGGACATCGCCGGGCCGGCGACGTTCCAGGGGCCGCTGCACAACAAGATCCCCGAGCCCAACCGGGCCGTGGACAACTCCACCATCTGGCAGCCGGACTTCAGCCCGGAGCACTTCCGCCAGGTCTACTTCGGCACCAACCCGGGCGACGAGTCGCTCAAGCAGTACTACGAGGCGCAGTCCTCGGGTCGCTACACCGTCGACGGTGAGGTGACCGACTGGGTCAAGGTCCGGTACAACGAGGCCCGCTACGGGCGCTCCGACGACCCGATCCCGGACCCGCTGCCCGGCCAGCCGGTGGACCCACGGGACGATCGGGCTGTCTGCGCCGACAACGTGTGCTCGAACACCTGGGCGCTGGTCCGCGACGCCGCCAACCAGTGGGTCGTCGACCAGAAGGCCAAGGGCCGGACGGACGCGCAGATCGCCGAGGAGATGCGGTCCTTCGACCAGTGGGACCGGTTCGACTACGACGGTGACGGCGACTTCAACGAGTCGGACGGTTACATCGACCACTTCCAGATCGTCCACTCCGGCGGCGACCAGGCCGACGGTGACCCGCAGCAGGGTGAGGACGCCATCTGGAGCCACCGCTGGTCGGCGTTCAACAGCTCGCCGGTCGGCCCGCCGAACCTTCCGATCGGCGGCACCGAGATCGGCAACACCGGCGTCTGGATCCGCGACTACACGATCCAGCCGGAAAACGGCGGCCGCAGCGTCTTCTACCACGAGTACGGCCACGACCTGGGCCTGCCGGACGACTACGGACCCGCGGACAACAACAACGAGCACTGGACCCTGATGGCCCAGAGCCGGCTCGGCGCCAAGAACGACCCGGCGATCGGTGACCGCGGCGGCGACCTCGGCGCGTGGAACAAGCTCCAGCTCGGTTGGCTGGACCACAAGATCTTCGTCGCCGGCCAGGACAAGAAGCAGGAACTCGGGCCCCAGGAATACAACACGAGCAAGGCCCAGGCCGCCGTGGTGGTGCTGCCGAGGCGGGAGTACACCTTCAACTACGGCCCACCGATCGAGGGCGCCAAGCAGTACTTCTCCGGTAACGATGACAACCTCGACAGCAAGATGACGAGGACGTTCGACCTCACCGGCAAGTCCTCCGCGGCACTGTCGCTCAAGGGCAAGTACAGCATCGAAGCCAACTACGACTACCTCTACTTCGAGGCGTCGACCGATGGCGGCCAGAGCTGGATCGACCTGAACGGCACTGTCAACGGTCAACCGATCGGCGTCGACGGCGCCGGCCGCCCGGCCCTCTCCGGCAGCAGCAACGGCGCCTGGACGGACATCAACATCCCGCTGACCGCTGTCGCCGGCAAGTCGGCGCAGGTCCGCCTGCACTACGTCACCGACGGTGGTGTCTCCGAGGGCGGCTTCTTCGGTGACGCGATCACCGTGACCGCCGACGGTCAGACCGTGTTCAGCGACGGCGCCGAGACCGACGCCGGCTGGACCCTGGAGAACTTCCAGGTGGTCGGCGCTACCTACACCCGGCTGTTCGACAACTTCTACATCGCCGGCAACCGGTCGTACGTCTCGTACGACAAGTACCTGAAGACCGGCCCGTACTTCTTCGGCTACGCGAACACCCGCCCGGACTGGGTGGACCACTACGCGTACCAGGAGGGCCTGCTCATCTCGTACTGGAACACCCGGTTCTCCGACAACAACACCGCGCCGGTGTCGGCGTCCAACCCGGGTGGTCACCCGGGTGAGGGTCGCAACCTGTACATCGACGCGCACCCGGAGCCGATCTACAACCTGACCGGTGCTCCGTGGCGGGCCCGGGTCCAGGTCTACGACGCGCCGTTCAGCCTCAAGAAGGCCGACTCGTTCACCCTGCGTCTCAACAGCCAGCCGCAGTACATCCGCGGTGAGGCTGCGCAGCCCCTGTTCGACGACACCAAGAAGTACTTCTACGAGGAGCTGCCGAACCACGGCGTCAAGCTCCCCGCGACCGGTGTCAAGATCAAGGTTCTGGAGCAGGACGGCACCTCGATGAAGATCCGGATCTTCTGACCGACGATCCCGCACCACCCAGCGGCGCCCGGGCAGCTTGTCTGCCCGGGCGCCGCCCTTTGTCCAGCCGACACCGGGACGGCGCCCGGCGCACCCGCAGGGGACAACCCGGGCTTCTCCCTGTTCAACGCGACCACCAGGGCCGCCGACGGCAACCGGGTCCTAGGCTGTCTGCCATGACCGACCAGCGCGGCGGAGTCGTCGACGAGTCCTGTGTCCTCACCGAGGGGCCGTGGACGCACCGTTTCGTCGGCGCCAACGGCACCCGGTTCCATGTGGTCGAGGCCGGCACCGGGCCGATGGTGCTCTTCCTGCACGGCTTCCCGGAGCACTGGTGGGCGTGGCACCAGATGCTGCCGGCGGTTGCCGACGCCGGCTTCCGGGCGGTCGCCGTCGACCTTCGCGGCTACGGCGCCAGCGACAAACCACCCCGGGGGTACGACGGTTACACCCTCGCGGCCGACATCGCCGGGTTGATCCGTGCGCTCGGTGAACGGTCGACGACGATCGTCGGCAGCGGCGTCGGCGGCATGGTGGGCTGGACGGTGGCCTCCTTCCACCCGGCCCTGGTCCGCCGGCTCGTGGTGTTGGGGGCACCACACCCGCTGCGACTGCGCGCCGGCATCTTCGCCGACCCACGCGGGCAGTTCGCCGCCTCCACCCCCGCGCTGAAGTTCCAACTACCCCGCTACGAGCACGTACTGACCCGGGACGGCGCGGCGGCCGTCGCGGAGATCCTGCGCCGCTGGGGCGGGCCACGCTGGGTCGCCGGACCGGACTTCGAGGCGTACGCCGAGCGGTGCCGGGAGGCGATGTGCATCCCACAGGCCGCGTTCTGCGCGTTGGAGGGCTACCGCTGGGCGTTCCGCTCGCTGCTGCGGCTGCACGGCTACCGATTCGTCCGTCTCATGCAGAAGCCGCTGGCCACCCCCACCCTGCAACTGCACGGCGCGCTGGACGCCACCTCCCTGCCGCGTACCGCGCTGGGCTCCGGCCGCTACGTCGTCGCCCCCTACGAGTGGCGGCTGCTCGACGGGGTGGGGCACTTTCCGCACCTGGAGGCGCCGGAGTTGGTGCTCGGCGAAATCCTGCGCTGGGCCAAGAGCTGACCGCTCAGACCCGCTGCTCCCGGAGGTCGGTGACCTCGGAGGCCGGCGCCCACCCCTGGTAGACGCCGAAGTCGAAGACTTCCAGCCGCATCGCCTCAGCCACCGGCCAGCGGCCACCGGTGTATTCCACCCGCAACCAGGCGTCGTGCTCACCGAGCACGATGAACGGCTGCCCCTGCCAGGTGCAGGTGGTCCGCACGTACGCCAGGTCCTCGATCTCGCTCGTCGGCAGCACCCGGACGTACCGGCCGGCGCGGACCTCCTCGAAGCCCTCGCCCGGCTCGCGTTGGTAGAGGCGGATGGTGTCGCCATCCGGGCTGGCCTGGTATTCCCGGCCCTGCCACCGGGCCACGTAACCGTCGCGCATCACGCCTCACCGACCCGTCGCCAGACCACCGTGTCGGTGTCCAGTTCGGCGATCACCCGCTCGGTGCCGTCCGCGCCGATCCGCCACAGCTGTGTGCCGTGCGGGAGGCGCGCGCTGTCCACTTTGAACTCTGCTACCACGTCGCTGCTCTCGCCCGGGGCGAAGCCGTTGCCCCGGAACGGGGGACGCTCGATGACCCAACCCTCCATGGCCCGCATCGCCGGCTCGTTCTGACCGCCGTAGGGAATCCGGTAGAGGCTCGGCCGGTGCGCCGGCCAGCGCAGCACGTAGATCTCCTCGGCGTCCCGGGCGAACGGCGAACCGGGGTAGCTGAGGCCGAGCGCGTCGTAGACCTGGGCGGGCGTGGTCAGGTGGGCCAGCTCACCGGCCCGGTGCACGAAGCCGGAGACCCGGTCGTACCCGCGATCCAGGTAGTAGGCGAGCTGGCTGGGCGCCACCGCCTTCTGCATGACCGTCGGTCGGGTCGGGTCGACCGCCGCTGGAGCGTACCGGGGACGGGCGGTGGGCTCGACCACGGCCGGCGCTTCCTCCGGGTCCACCTCCAGGTCGTCACCGAGCCCCACCTCGGCGGACCAGTTGGCCAACGCGACGATCTGCTCACCGGGCAGCTTGGCACCGACCGGGGTGCCCGGGTTGACGGCGAACGACCAGTCCTCGTCCGGCCACCGCCGGATCAGTTGGGCGAACTTCACGCGGACGGTGACCACATCGCCCTCGACGTGGTCGGCGAGGCGCTCCGGTGACGTGTAGACCACCACGTACGTCTCGCCGTCGAGCTGCGCCGTCCGCCAGACGAAGCCGGAATCACCGGGGCGGCTGCCCGGCAGCGATTCCGGTGCCGCCGGTAGCAGCACCCGGGCCAGCAGCAGGGTGGACAGGAACGTGTCGGTGCTGCCGGCACCGGCGGCACCGAGGAGGTCCTCCTCGACGGTGTTGGCCGGCTCGAACTCGACCGGGGCCGGTTCGTCAGCGGGTGGCGGCTGCCCGGAGCCGTCCGCGATCGCGCTCTCGCCGCTGTCGACCCGATCCGCGCCGGTCACGCCGACCGACGCGCCGTCGATGTCGGTGCGATCGCCACTGACCGGGACGCCACCGCGGTCATCGGTGTGCCCGCCGCCCGTGCCGACACCGCCCAGGCCGTCCGCAGTGTGACCGCCGCCCACCGGCCCGCTGAAGGGCTGCGTCGATGGGCTCGGACCGGGGTTGGACGACGCGGGACCGGACGGGCGGGGACCGAAGGACGACGGACTGAACAGGTCCGGACCGGTGGGCGCCGGGTCGAACGGGCGCGGGGCGGCCTCGGCGGGGCGGGGCTGCCGGGTCGCGTCGAACGGGCCGCTGGTCTCGACCGGGTCGGTGAGGTCGCGGGACTCGATGATGGTGCCCTCGATGACGATGGGCGTGAAGCCGCGGCGCGGCGCGGGCGGGCTGGAGACCGGTTCCGCGACGGCTGCCGACAACTCCTCCACCGGCTCGAATCGGCTCGGCCGGTCGCGCGGGATCGCCTGGGTCTGGTCCGCCGACGGGCTGGGCCGCTCCGGCGCCCGGGTCCGCGGCGGCTCACCCGTCATCCGGAAGGCGCGGGTCGGCTCCTCAGCCACGGGGCTGGGTCGGCGCGGCGGCAGGGGCTGGGTGATCTCCTCGCCGGGTGCCGGTGCGCGTACCCCTCGGGGCGCACCGAGGTTGCCGGTCGGCGACCGCAGCGGCCGGGTGGCGTCCGGATCCGTCATCGGGAAGGCCCGGGTCGCGGTCTCCTCGGCCGGCCCGTCCGCCGGGCGGCGGCGGGGGAAGGGCTGGCTGCCTCGCCCGAATCGGGTCGGTGGGGCCGCTCGGTCAGCGGAGCGCCCCTCACCCGGCGGCGGGTCCGACGCCCGTTCCCGGGCGGTGGTGGGTTCGAAGAAGGAACGCCGAGCGGCCTGGGGAACGCCGTTGCCGTTACCCGCTGCCAGGCCGTCCGGGTCGCTCGGTCGGTTCGCTGCCGGCCAGCCCACGCCCGGTCCGGGGGCATCGGCCGGACCGACACCGGGACGGTCGGCGGGCGCCAACGGTGTGAACCGGGATGGCCGGCCGGTGCGGGGCAGGGCGCCGGTGCCCAACGCGCCGGGTTGGGGCCTGTCACCCGGGCGCCGCTGACCGGCGGCGGGCAGGTCCTCGTCGCCAGGTCGGCGCGACGGCTCGACGGGGCCGGGCGTCCGCGCCGCCGGGCCGGGCACTGGCGGTGCGCCGGCCGCCCGGGGCGCCGGACCCCACGCGGCCCTCCTAGGCGGGACCGGGGCAGGGGCGACCGGGGCAGGCGGGACCGGAGCAGGCGGGACCGGGGCAGGGGGGACCGGGGCAGGCCCAGACGGCGTCGGACCCGTCGCGGGAGGCGAGCCGGCAGCCGGTGCGGCGTCCCGACCGGGCGCGCCGGTGCGGGTACGGGCCAGAGTCTCCGCCCGCTCCAGCCGAGCGCGGGCGCCCATGGCGCGGCCGGGCAGGCGCACGTCGCCCCGGGAGAGTTGAGACACGAACCAGGCCGGCAGGTAGCCCTCGACCGGCAGACCCGGGTTGACGGCGAGCCACCACTCCTGGTTGGGCCAGCCGACCGCGAGGTCGGCGAAGGGCACGCGCCGGTTGGTGCCGGAGTGCTCGCCGAGGCAGACCCGCAGTGCGGCGGCGGACGTGAAGGCCAGCACGTGTGTCCGGCCACCGGTGGTCCAGGTGCCCCACCCGGCGGGTGCCTGGCCGGGCTGCGCCGGCGCGGAGACCGGCAGCAGCAGATCGGTGCGGGACAGGAGTCGGAAGTAGAGCTCCTGGTCGTTGGCGCGCAGCGCGTCGCGCATCGCCACCTCGGCCTCCGTGGCCGGCTCCCATGCGGTCACGGCCACCTCCCCTTCCGAGAACAGGCCACAGGTATCGCGTACAACCTACAAGGTGGTACCAAGATCACAATGTCTGGCCGTCGGCGGCCAACCGGGGCGCGGGCGAGGCGATAACATCCCGTCCCGGAGCCGACACGATACGGAGGCTGTCGATGTCCCGATCGATCACGCGCCCGGTCCTCGCAGGTCTGGCCGCGAGCCTGCTGACCGTACCGGCCCTCCCGAGCGCCACCGCCACCGCCAGGCTCCGGACGGCACCGGCGTGCGCGACCCCACTCGCCCCGGTCCGGCCGGTCACGGCCACACCGTGGCCACAGCAACGGTACGACCCGACCCGCCTCGCGCCCCTGGCCACCGGCGCCGGGGTGACCGTCGCGGTGGTCGACTCCGGGGTGGACCGGGTGCACCCCCAGTTGGCCGGGCGCGTGCTGGCCGGCACCGATCTGCTCGACCCCGGCGGCGACGGCAGGCGGGACTGCGCCGGGCACGGCACCGGTGTGGCGAGCATCATCGCGGCGGCACCCCAGCCCGGGGTCGCCTTCCACGGCCTGGCGCCGGGTGCCCGGATCATGCCGGTGCGGGTGAGTGAGCAGCAGGTGGTGCAGGGGCGGGAGTCGGGGCGTACGGTCAGCGCCGACGAGTTCGCCCAGGCCATCCGGTGGGCCGTGGACCACGACGCCGACGTGGTGAACCTGTCGGTCGTGTTGTACGCGGACGACCCGGAGGTCCGTTCCGCTGTGCGGTACGCGGTCGACCGGGACGTGGTGCTGGTGGCCGCCGCCGGCAACCTGCACGACGGCGGGGATCCCCGACCGTTTCCCGCCGCCTACGACGGGGTGCTCGGCGTGGGGGCGATCGGCGCGGACGGTGGGCGGGCGGCCTTCTCGCAGACCGGTTCGTACGTCGACCTGGTCGCACCGGGCAGCGAGGTGCTGACCGCCGCCCCCGGGTCGGGCCATCATCAGGTCGAGGGCACCAGCTACGCCGCGCCGTTCGTGGCCGCCACCGCCGCGTTGCTGCGCGAGTACCGGCCCGAGTTGACTGCGGCCCAGGTGGCGGAACGGATCATCGCCACCGCCGATCCGGCTCCCGACGCGGGCCACGGCGGCGGGTACGGCGCCGGCGTGCTGAACCCGTACCGCGCGGTCACCGAAACCAGCGGCAGTGGCGCGGCCGATCCCCGACCGGTCGCCGTGCTCGCCGCCGACCGGGCCGACCCGGCGTTGCTGGCTCGCCAGGCCCGCCGGGCGACCGCGCAGAAACGCGCAGTGCTGGTCAGCGCGGCGGTCGGCACGGTGACGGCCACCGTGGCGCTGCTCGCCCTGGTGGTGCCCCGCGGCGCCCGCCGACGCTGGCGCCCGGCCGACCCGGCCTGACCCCGCCAGCTGACCGCCCGGACCGACGCCCTGCGGCGGCCGGGCGGCGGACCGGGACACGGTCAGCGCTCCCGACCCGCCGTGCTCACTGGAACAGCCCGGTGTTCTTCTTTTCGGTGTCCAGGTAGTCGGAGGCCGAGTCGTGCACCGCCAACTTGATGTCCCGCAGCATCGCCTGGAGATCCTGCGAGGCGGACCGCCACCGCGCCTGCCGCTGCTCGTAGGCCTGACGGGCCTCGCCCGTCCAACTCGCCACCAGCGGGGCGGCATCTCGTTCGAGTTGACCGAGCTGCGAGTCGAGCGTGTTCAGCGCCTTCTGGATGTCCGCGCCGGCCTGGTGGAGCGCGGCGAAGTTGACGACCAGCACACCATGGTCCATCGGATTTCCCTCCCGAGCGGGATCAGAGCGGCAGCTGGATGCCGCCGCGATTGGTGCCGGCAACCCGGCTGGCCACCTCGTCGTCGGAGCCGTCGTACTGCCGGCCGGCGGTGCGGATCGCCCCGGCGGTCTCCCGCAGCGCCCGGTGCAGCGCCGCCTGGTCCTGGGACCACTGCTGCTTGACCTGCTCGAATGACCGGCCGCCGGCACCACGCCAGGCCTGCTGCAACACCTGCAGCTCGGCCAGCAGGCCGGTCAGCATGGACTGCAACGACTGGTCTACCTGCTCGAACTTCGCGGCGGTCTGCTGCATCACCGCGGCTTCTGCCTGGGTCTGGGACACCCGGACGTCACCTCGTCTCCCTGATCGCACCTTGGCCGTCGACGCGCCCGCCCTGTGAACGCGTCGTTCGCTTGGCCCGGTCGTCGAACACTGAGACGCGGGTCAGCGATGACTTCGTGGCTGACGGTAGCGGCCTCGTTGCGGTTCTGCTACCCCTCCCGTCTCCCCTGTGGACAACCACGTGAGCCATCGGTCGCTTACGATGTGCCGCAGCCACGTCGCGGCGTGTGACGGGCCGTCGCGGGGCGGGCCGGCCGCCCGACACGGTCCCCCCACTGGTCGAGGAGGCACGGTGCCGGCGATCACCACCGGAGGGCCGCACCCGACGACCCCGATCGGGTCCGGGCCGAGCGCCACCCCGCCAACAGTCGGGCCGGGTGAGCCGGCCGGGTCGGGCCGACCCGCCGAGGTCAGCCTGGACCCAACCGGTCCGCGCACACCCCGTCGCCGGTCACCCCTGGACCGCCGAGCCTGGTCCGATCGGCGGGCTGGCGCCGGGGTACGGGCCGGTCAACTGGTTACCGCGCAGGTCGCGGCGGCGCTCGTCCTCACCGCCCTCGGCCGGCCCGCACCCGTCATCGTCGTGGCCACACTGGTGGCCGTGCTGCTGCTGACGGTCGCCGGGGTCCGGTTCCGGGGTCGGTGGCTCTTCGAGTGGCTGGGCACCGCCCTCGGGCACCTGACCCGCCGCCGGGCGCTCGCCGGGCCGACCGGAGCGGCCGAACTGCTCGACCTGGTCGCTCCCGGCACCGTCGTCCGCTCGACCGAGCTGACCGGCGGCCCGGCCGCCGTGCTGGAGGACACCGCGGGCATGGTGGCGCTGCTGGAGCTCGGCGACCCCGGTGACCTGCTCGGCGACGTGTCCCGGGCGCTCCCCGTGCCAGCCGCGTTGCTGCCCCCGGCCGGTCCCGACGTGCCCCCGCTGCGGGTCCAACTGCTGCTCGCCGGGGCACCGGCACCGGTGCCGGCCGCGGGTGGCACGGCCGGTACGTCGTACCGGCAGCTCACCGACGGGCGGCTCGCCGGGCGGGAGCGGGCGGTGGTGGCGATCCGGGTGCTGCGGGTGGACGGCTGGTCGGAGGAGGACCTGCGCCGGGTGCTCGCCGGCACGGTACGTCGCGTCGTCCGCCGGTTCGGATCGCTTACCGCGCGGCCACTCGGCGTACCCGCGGCCCTGCGCGTCCTGGCCGAGCTGGCCCACCACGACGGCCAGCCGGTGCGGGAGTCCTGGCCGGCGCTGCGGTCCGGCACGCTGGTGCAGGCCACCTTCCGGCTGGTCCAGTGGCCGGAGGCGGACGCTACGGGTGGGCGGCGGCTGGTGCCCCGGATGCTCGCCCTGCCGGCGACCGCGACGACAGTGTCGATCACGGCGGGTCCGTCGCCGAGCACCGGTGCCGGCCCGGCGCCGACCGAGCTGACAGTGCGGCTGGCCGCCACGACGGCGACCGAGCTGACAGCGGCCTCCGAGGCGCTGCACCGCCTGGTGACCGACCTGGGCGGGGAGCTGCGTCGCCTCGACGGCGCCCACCTGCCCGGGCTGGCCGCCACGCTGCCGCTGGCGCTGACCGCACCCGGGGCGCGGCCCCGCATCGCGATGGACGACTGGGAGCTGACCCTCGGCGACGCGGGCCTGATGGTCGGCGCGAATCGGCACGGCCGAGCCGTCACCGTGCGACTCTTCCGGCCGGAGAGCACCCGGGTGCTGCTGGTCGGCGGGGTGCGCGCGGCCCAGTTGGTGACCCTGCGCGCACTGGCACTCGGTGCGCTGGTGGTGGTGCAGACCGCACGGCCGCGCGCCTGGGAGCCGTTCGTCCGGGGGGTGGGCGCGCCGGGCGGGACGATCCCGCTGCTCCCGCCCGGTCGACCGGTCGCCGACGGGGTGGGGACCGCCCTGCGTCCGTTGCTGCTGGTCGTCGACGCCGGGCCGGTGTCGGCCGAGGCCGAGCCGGGTCCGCCGTGGCGGGCCACGCTTGTCGTACGGGACGAGTTGACCTCAGCCGACGTCGACGCGTTGAGCCGGGCCGACCTCGCGTTGCTGCAACCGCTGGACGCCAACGAGGCCGCGCTGGCCGGGGCCGCCCTGGGGCTGGGCGGCTCGGCCGAGTGGCTGACCCGGATCCGGGACGACATGGTCGCCGTGGTCAACCGGCGGGCGCTGCGCTGGGCGCTGCTCTCCCCCACGCCGATCGAGTCACAACTGATCGGGCGGCCGTCGCGCGGCTGATCGACCCGCCTGGTCATCTGCCGGGTTACGCCGGTGCGAGGTCCGTGGCACGATCCCCGCCATGGGTTTTCTGAAAGGTCTGCTGATTCGGCTGGCCAGCACAGCGCTGGCATTCTGGCTGGCCACACTCCTCATTCCGGGCATCTCTCTGGAGTCGGACTCCGCCGTCGAGACGGTCACCACGCTGCTCCTGGTGGCGGTGATCTTCGGCGTGGTCAACGCGGTCCTCCAGCCGGTCATCAAGACCGTCGGCTGTGGCTTCTACCTGCTGACCCTGGGTCTCATCGCGCTGGTGGTGAACGGGTTGCTGTTCCTGCTCACCAGTTGGATCGCCGACCAGGCCGGGCTGCCGTTCACAGTTGACGGTTTCTGGCCGGCCGCAGTGCTCGGTGCCCTGTTCGTGAGCATCGTGACCTGGATCCTCGGCGCCGTCCTCGACCGGGACTGACCGTCCACGGGTCAGCACCGATCCGGCCCGCCGAGGGCTGCGACCACGGCCGGCCAATGACCAGACTCTGGGAATTGGCCGGTCTGGCCGCCCACCCCGGCGGCTAGCGTCGCGGCGTGTTCTCGCTGACTCGCACCGACGGCTACCTGCTCAGCACCGACCCCGCCCGACTGGATCTGGCCCTGGTGCACCTCTGGTTGTCCACCGACGCGTACTGGGCCCTTGGCCGGGACCGGGAGACCACGGCATTGGCGTTCGCCGGCTCGCTGCCGTTCGGCGTCTACCGGCCCGAGGACGACCGGCAGGTGGCGGTGGCCCGGGTGGTCACCGATGGCGCCACCTTCGCGTGGCTCTGCGACGTCTACGTCGACCGCGCCGCCCGGGGCCGCGGGTTGGGCGGCTGGCTGGCCGGCGCCATCCGCGACCACCTGGACGACCTCGGCGTACGCCGAATCCTGCTGGCCACGAACGACGCGCACCAGGTGTACGCGCGGGTGGGCTTCACGCCGTTGGACGTGCCGGAGCGGTGGATGCAACTCGACCGGCGTACCCCGGTGACCCCGGTCACCGGAAAGGAGCAAAATGCCAGTACGCCCCTTACGGTAGAGAAGTGACGCCACTCCGCCTGGGATACCTCTACGGCTTCGGCGCGTACCTGCTCTGGGGCTTCTTTCCGCTCTACTTCAAGCTGTTGCGGCCTGCCGGGCCGCTGGAGGTACTGGCCCACCGGGTCGTCTGGTCGGTGGTCTTCGTGGCCCTGCTGCTGGCGGCGCTGCGCAACATCGGCTTCCTGCGAGCGCTGGTGCGACGTCCCTGGGCGGTGGCCGGGATCGTCGCCGCCGCCGCGCTGATCGCCGTCAACTGGGGCACCTACATCTACGGGGTCAACTCCGACCGGGTGATCGAGACCGCGCTCGGCTACTTCATCAATCCGCTGGTCGTGGTGCTGCTCGGGGTGACAGTGCTGCGGGAGCGGCTACGCCCGGCACAGTGGCTGGCGCTGGGCATCGGCGCGTCGGCGGTAGTGGTGCTCACAGTGGACTACGGCCGGCTGCCCTGGTTGGCGTTGACGCTGGCGTTCAGTTTCGCCGGCTACGGCCTGGTCAAGAAGCGGCTCGGACTGCCGGCGGCGGAGGGTCTCTTCGTCGAGTCGGCGGTGCTGGCCCTGCCGGCGTTGGGTTACCTGGCCTGGCTCACCAGCCGCGCCCAGTCCACCTTCGGCCACGTCTCGGCCGGGCACACCGCGCTGCTGGTGTTGGCCGGCGCGGCCACGGCGATCCCACTGCTCCTGTTCGCCGGGGCGACCAACCGGCTACCCCTGAGCGGTCTCGGCATGATCCAGTATGTGGCGCCGATCCTTCAGCTCGGCTGCGGCGTCCTCATCTTCCACGAGCCGATGCCGCCGGCCCGCCTCGCCGGTTTCGCGCTGGTCTGGCTCGCCCTCATCGTCTTCACCGCCGATGTCGTCCGCAACTCCCGCCGAACCCGAACTCCCAGGCAACCCGCCCTGGTCCCCTGACCCGCCGCACCCTCGACCGGACGGCGGGGTGGGTCTCAGGGGACCGCGTAGGTGAGGATGGGTGTGCCGTCGGCTCGTTGGAGTTCCACGCTGACCAGCTCGGCATCGGTGAACCTGGTGGCACCGCTGAACTGGAGGGCGTCGCCCGGTGCGGCCAGCCAGGAGCCGATCTGTTCGCTCGCGCCGCTCGGGCCGCGCGCCACCAGCCGGAACGGGTACGCCTTGCCGTAGCTCGACCGCGCGTCGTACCCGCAGCGCATTGTCACCTGGGTGCCCCACTTGGTGCCGATGAGCCCGATGTCGGCGTGCACCGGCCCGGTGCTGGCCACCGGACGCATGGCGACCATCGACACCTGCGGTGCGGCTGTGTTGCCCCGGGTGCCCTGGGCGACCGGCGGGTCGGCGGGCCGGGGCAGCACCACTGCGGTGCCCACACCGACAAGCAGGGCCAGCCCGGCGGCGGCCAACGTCGTCAACGCGTAGCGTCGCCGGTCGCTGGCGCGCTCCCGACGCCGGCGACGCCGGGCCTCCTCCAACAACGCGGGCACCCGGGGCGGGGCCGGCGGCGGCAGGATCTGCTCCAACCCCGCCGGGTCGAGCCGCCCGAGCAACCCGGGCAGGACGGCGATCTCGGCGACCGCCTCCCGGCAGGACGCGCAGCCGCCAAGGTGCCGCTCGTAGGCCGCCCGCTCGGCGGGGGCCAGGGCACCCAGCACGTACGCGCCGTCGTCGTGCGCGAACTCGCACCGGGTCATCCCGTCACTCCCATCTCAGCCAGGACCAACCGTAGGGACCGCAGCGCGTAGTGGGTGCGCGACTTCACGGTCCCCGGTGGTACGCCCAGGCGGGAGGCCGCCTCGGCCACCGACCGTCCCTGGTAGAAGCACTCGACAAGCACTTCCCGGTGGGTCGGGCTGAGCCGGTTGAGCGCCTCGGCGACGGTCCACGCCTCCACCGCCCGTTCGGCCTCGTCGATCACGTCGGGCGGTTCGGGAAGATCGTCGGTGAAGACCTCGCCGACCCGGGTGGAACGCCGCCGCCAGGCGTCGATGGCCAGGTTGCGGGCGGTGGTGAAGAGCCAGGACCGCACCGAACCGCGCCGCGGGTCGAGTGACTCGGGATGTCGCCAGGCCCGCAGCAGCGTCTCCTGCACCAGGTCCTCGGCTCGCTGCCGGTCGCCGTTGACAAGCCGCAGGGCGTGGGCGTACAGCGCCTCCGCGTGCTCGTCGTGCAGCGCGCGCAGCAGTTGGGCGTCGTGGTCGCTGATGGCGGTCTCCCTCGCTTCCGGCGCGCGTCCGGCGTTGCGTTCGCTCGGGAATACGTGCGGTCACGCCGATCGGTTCAGCCCGAGGTCAGACCGGTTACGTGCGGTAGCCGCTGGCGAAGGTGTTCACGGTCGGTTCACATCGTGGCCGACGCACGCTCACCGCGTCCTGGAAGCGTCCGCCTGGTACGCCGCCTGCCGTGCCACCGACTTCTCTGGAGGCCTCTCCCATGAGCGACAGTCCCCGGCTGCTCCCGCTGCTGACCGGCAGCCGCCATGGCACCCGTGACGCCATGACCTGTCTGTACCGCTGCGGAAACGCCTGTGACCACCCGGTCCCGAACACCTCCGACAACGCGTACTTCGGAGACGTGGTGAACGCGGAGGTCTCGCGGCGCGGCGTGGTCCGGGCCGGCGCGGTCGGCGCGCTGGTCCTCGGCTTCGGCGGCGCGGCTGCCGGTGCGGCCCCGGCCCTGGCGGCCCCCGCCACCCCGGACGTCCCGGAGGCCTTCGGTTTCGGCCGGCCCAGCACCGGGGTCGGCAACGGCGCGCTGACCTTCAAGCCGATCCCGCCGAACAAGCTGGACACTCTGGTGGTCCCGAACGGCTACGACCACGCCGTGGTGATCAAGTGGGGTGACCCGGTGCTGCCGGGCGCGCCCGAGTTCGACCTGCACCACCAGAGCGCCGCGGCGCAGTCCCGACAGTTCGGTTACAACAACGACTTCGTGGGCGTGCTGCCGCTGGACAAGCAGGGCCGGCGCGCACTGCTCGTGGTCAACCACGAGTACACGAACGAGGAACTGATGTTCCCGGGCTTCCCCGGCCTGGACGGGCTCTCCGTCGAGCAGCTCCGCACCACAATGGCCGCGCACGGCATGTCGGTCGTGGAGGTGGAGCGGGTCGCGGGCACCGGGCAGTGGAAGCCTGTCGACACCGGCCGCCGGCCGTACAACCGGCGGGTCACCGCGCTCAGCACCAAGTTCGACCTGACCGGCCCGGCCGCCGGCTCGGCCTGGCTGAAGACCGCCGCCGACCCCAAGGGGCGTACGGTCGTCGGCACGCTGAACAACTGTGCCGGTGGCGTGACCCCGTGGGGCACTGTGCTCTCCGGTGAGGAGAACTTCAACCAGTACTTCGTGGGCGCCGACGCCGCCCCGGCCGAGCTGAAGCCGAAGTTGGACCGTTACGGCATCAGCACCGCGAGCCGCTACCCCAGCGGCAGCCGCAAGTGGGAGCGCGCCGACGAGCGCTTCGACCTGGCCAAGCACCCCAACGAGGCGCACCGGTTCGGCTGGGTCGTCGAGATCGACCCGTTCGACCCGGAGAGCCGCCCGCGCAAGCACACCGCGATGGGCCGACTCAAGCACGAGGGCGCGAACGTGATCGTCGCGAGGGACGGCCGCGTGGTCGCGTACATGGGCGACGACGAGCGGTTCGACTACCTCTACAAGTTCGTCTCGGACCAGAAGTTCCTCAAGGGCAACTCCTGGGCTGCCCGCAAGCACAACCTGACCCTGCTGGAGTCCGGCACGCTCTACGTGGCGAAGCTCGACCAGACCAGCGCCGCCGAGATCGACGGCTCGGGCCAGCTCCCCACCGACGGCGCGTTCAACGGCCGGGGGCGCTGGATCAAGCTGGTCACCGGCAACCGGTCGTTCGTCGACGGGATGACCGCGGCGGACGTGCTCACCTTCACCCGGCTCGCCGGCGACAAGGTCGGCGCGACCAAGATGGACCGCCCCGAGGACGTCGAGCCGAGCCAGCTCACCGGCAAGGTGTACGTGGCGCTTACCAACAACACCGACCGCGGTAAGGCCGGCAAGGCCGCGGCGGACGAGGCCAACCCACGCAACGCCAACAAGCACGGGCAGATCCTGGAGCTGGTCGAGGACCGCAACGACAACACCGCGGAGACCTTCGCCTGGTCGCTGCCGATCGTCTGCGGCGACCCGACCGACCCGTCGACCTTCTTCGCCGGGTACGACCGGACCCGAGTCTCCCCGATCTCCTGCCCGGACAACGTCGCCTTCGACGCCACCGGCAACCTGTGGATCTCCACCGACGGCAACGCGCTGGGCAGCAACGACGGCCTGTTCGCCACCGCCGTCGAGGGCCCGGAGCGGGGTCACCTCAAGCAGTTCCTGACCGTGCCGCTCGGCGCGGAGACCTGCGGGCCGTTCATCACCGGCGACAACCGCTCGGTCTTCGTCGCCGTGCAGCACCCGGGTGAGATCACCGGCGCCTCGGTGGAGAGCCCGGCCTCGAACTGGCCCGACGGCGACTACGCCAAGCCGGGCGTGGTGGTCACCTGGCGTCTCGACGGCGGCCCGGTGGGCAGCTGACGGTGCCGCTGCGGTCGGTGGATCGCTGAACCTCACCCACGGCGGGTCCGGCGCTGGACCGCCACGAGAGGCCCTCTCCCAGCCCGGGAGAGGGCCTCTCGCCGTCGAGGGTCAGGAGTCGGCGGTGATGCCGTCGGCGACGCTACGGGCCACGGTGAGCAGCTTGGCGCGGACCACCCGGGCGGAGGTCATCATCTCGCTGGCCGGCAACGCGCAGGCCAGCACGACGCGGCGTTCCATGTCCTTGTCCGGGGCGACGAGCATCGCCGCACACGCCACCCCCTGGCGGAACTGCCCCATCTCCAACTGCATGCCGCGCCGGTCACCGGCGGCCAGGTCGGCCTCGAACGCCTCGGTGGTGGTCAGCGTGGCGCTGGTGAACGGGCGCATGCCGTACTCCCGCAGGTAGCGGTAGCGCTGATCGGCGGTCAGGGTGGCGAGCAGCGACTTGCCGAGAGCCGTCGCGTGCGCCCCCTCGTCGAAGCCGGGGACCAGATCCTCCAGGTAGGGCGAGCGGTGCCCCTCGGCGACCGCCGTGAGAGCCACCTGCCCGCCGACGAAGCGGCCCAGGAAGTGGCTGTAGCCGGTGTCCAGAGCCGCCCGCCGCAGCGTCTCACCGACCACCGGCGGGCCGCGGAACGCCGTCACCAGCTCCCGGTAGCGGTCGGCCACCTCCAACCCCACGATGTACGTGCCGTCCTCGCGACGGATCACGTAGCCCTCGTAGGCGAGCGTGCGGACCAGATGGTAGGTGGTGGCCACTGTCAGCTCGCACCGCCTGGCGATCTGCTTGACGGTCAGGCCTTTCGGGGCACGACCGACCGACTCCAGCACCCGCAGCGCTCGGGACACGCTGCGGATCAGGTCCGAAGGTTCTGCCAAGGGGTCGCGCACAACCACCTCCGCCGCCGGGGACTTACACCATATGAAATACAGGCCCACTGCGAAATGCCTGTTCGGGTGGAGGATGCCAGATCATCACCCACAGCGTGTACCCCGGTGGTCACCAAGAGTGGCCTGAGCAGGGTTCACGTAGCTTTGCCGGACGATGACCAACACTGTCTCCACCCCCGACCCGACCATCGCCCGACCCCACCCGGTCCGGGCCAGCGCCGGCGCAGTCGTCACCACCGTGGCCTGCGTACTGCCCGTCTTCCTGCTCGGCGGTCTCGCCGTGCAGATGGGCACCGACCTCGGCTTCTCCCCGGCCGGCCTCGGCCTGGCCGTGGCCGTCTACTTCGGGGTCAGCGCGCTGGCTTCGGTACCCTCCGGCCGGCTTGTCGAGCGGTACGGGCCGGCCCTGGTGGCCCGCTGCGGCATCGCGCTGGCCGCCGGGTCGATGCTGGCCGTGGCCGCCTTCGCCCGGTCGTACCCGATGCTTGTCGGCCTGCTGGCGCTCAGCGCCGCCGCGAACGCCCTCGGCCAGTTGGCCAGCAACGCGGCGCTGGCCCAGCACGTGCCGGCCCGACGGCAAGGGTTGTCGTTCGGCGTCAAACAGGCCGCCATCCCCGCCTCCACCCTGCTGGCCGGGGCGGCGGTGCCCATCTTCGCGCTCACCGTCGGCTGGCGCTGGGCGTTCGTGGCTGCCGCCGTGGCCGCGCTGACGACGCTGCCCGCCGTACCCCGGCAGTTGCCCGGCGCGGTGCGGCGGACCGGCGCGGCACGCGCGGGCCGGGCGACGGTGGCACTCGTGGTGATCGGCGCGGCGGCGACGTTGGCCGCGGCCGCCGCCAACACGCTGGGCACCTTCCTGGTGGACTCCGCCGCGGCTCGGGGCCTCTCGCCCGGCCTCGCCGGTCTCACCCTGACCCTGGGCGGCACTGTCTGCATGGCGGCCCGGGTGGGTGCCGGCTGGTTTGCCGACCGGCGCGACAGCGGTCACGTGGCCCTCATCGCCGCGATGCTTGTCGTCGGTGCGGCCGGGCTGGCCCTGCTCGCGTTGACCGGCTCGGTGCCGCTGGTGGCCGGCGTGGTGCTCGGCTTCGGCCTGGGTTGGGCCTGGCCGGGCCTGATGAACTTCGCGGTGGTCCGGCTCCACCCGCAGTCACCGGCCACCGCCACCTCGATCACCCAGACCGGGGTGTACGCGGGCGGCTGTCTCGGCCCGCTGAGCCTCGGCTCACTCGCTGCCCACTTCGGCTACTCCGCGATGTGGACCACTGCGGCGGTGGCGATGCTGCTCGCCGCCGCCCTCATGCTCGTCGGCAGTCGCCTGTTGACCGCCGCCCGCCCCGACCCTGGAGTTGTCGCCCACTCACCCGTCGTGGTGCGGCAGTAACGTCATGACCGGTAGCGGTCAGCTGGTGCGGTCGGCGATGTAGTCGCAGAGTGATTCGAGCGCCTGCCGGGACGGGCCCTGCGGAAGCGGGCCCAGGCGGGCGCGGGCGTCCTCGGCGTAACTGCGGACGGTCTCCCGGGCGCGCTTGAGGGCCGGGCTCTCCCGCAGGAGCCCCAACGCCTCCGCGTGCAGCGCGTCGTCGGTCAGCGGACCGGTCGCCAGGATCTCCCGCAGCCGCACCGAGGACGCGTCGGCGTCGTCCGCCGCGCGCGCGTAGAGCACCGGCAACGTCGGGACACCCTCGCGCAGGTCCGTGCCGGGCGTCTTACCCGACTGGCCCGACTCGGAGGCGATGTCCAGCAGGTCGTCGGAGAGCTGGAACGCGACGCCGATCGTCTCGCCGTACCCGGCGAGGGCGTCCACGTGCTCGGCGGGGGCGCCACCGAACAGCCCGCCGAACCGGGCCGACGTGGCGATGAGCGAGCCGGTCTTCTCGGCGATCACGTGCAGGTAGTGGGTCACCGGATCGTCGCCGACGCGCGGACCGACGGTCTCCGCGATCTGACCGTGCACCAGCCGGGCGAAGGTGCGGGCCTGCAACCGGACCGCCTCCGGGCCCAGATCGGCGGCGATGTCCGCCGCACGGGCGAACAGGTAGTCGCCGACCAGGATGGCGACCGAGTTGGTCCAGCGGGAGTTCGCGCTCGGCGCGCCCCGGCGGACGGCAGCCTCGTCCATCACGTCGTCGTGGTAGAGGGTGGCGAGGTGGGTCAGCTCCATCACCACGGCGGCCGGGACCACCTGGGCGCTGCTGGGGTCACCGAACTGGGCGCCGAGCGCCACCAGCAGCGGGCGGAAGCGCTTCCCGCCCGCTTCCAGAAGGTGCCGGGCGGCCTCGGTGACGAACGGGTCGGCGCTGGCCACACTGGCCCGCAACTCGACCTCGACCGAGTCCAGCACACCCAGCACGGACGCCTCGACGCGAGGATCGGCAAGGTGGAGGCCGAGCGCGCCGAACTGACTCGTGCTCGCCCGACCCCGCCGACCGCCGGAGCCGGAGGAACCTGAACGCTCGCCCGCCGGATTCACCACGCCATCAACCATGCCACACCCGTTCTACCTGCTCCGGGCCGGGGATACGGCACCGGGGGCCGGCACGTGAACACGCGCCGACCCCCGGTGATCGATCCCTCGGTCATCGAACGAATTCGGCAGCTCCGGTGGCCAGATCGAGCAGCGGCGCC
Organism: Micromonospora sp. NPDC005215; assembly: GCF_040607915.1. Lineage (NCBI taxonomy): Bacteria > Bacillati > Actinomycetota > Actinomycetes > Micromonosporales > Micromonosporaceae > Micromonospora > Micromonospora sp. NPDC005215. The sequence continues at coordinate 374,797 of NZ_JBEXHQ010000001.1, forward strand.
GGGGCGACACCCAGCACCAGGGTCGCCAGGACACCGATCATCAACGCGGCGGAGGTGAGCCCACCGGGCACGGTGACGGTCGGGGTGGACTCGCCCGGCTCGGACAGCCACATCATCACCACGACCCGCAGGTACGGGAACGCCAGCACCATGCTCGTCAGCACACCGGCGATCACCAACCAGGCGTGGCCACCCTCCAGCGCCGGCCCGAAGACCGCGAACTTGCTCATGAAGCCGCTGGTCAGCGGGATACCGGCGAAGGCCAGCAGGATGAAGGTGAACAGGGCGGCGAAGAACGGCGAGCGGCGGCCCAGCCCGGCCCACCGGGACAGGTGGGTGGCCTCCCCGTCCGCGTCGCGCACCAGGGTCACCACCGCGAACGCGGCCAGCACCGAGAAGCCGTACGCGACCAGGTAGAACATCGTGCCGGCCAGCCCGTCGCGGCTCGGCGCCAGCACCCCGACGAGCAGGTAGCCGGCGTTGGCGATCGAGGAGTACGCGAGCAGCCGCTTGATGTCGGTCTGGGTGACCGCGAGCACCGCGCCGACCAGCATGGTCAGCACCGCCACCACACCGAGGACCGGGGTGAAGTCCCAGTTGGCGCCGGCGAACGCGACGTGGAAGACACGCAGCAGGGCACCGAACGCGGCGACCTTGGTGCAGGCCGCCATGAAGGCGGTGACCGGGGTCGGCGCGCCCTGGTAGACGTCCGGGGTCCAGACGTGGAACGGCGCCGCCGCGGCCTTGAAGAGCAGCCCGATGGCGAGCAGCGCCATGCCGGCGAAGAGCAGCACCTGGCTGGCTGGCGACTCGGTCACTGCCGCGTTGATGGTGGCGAAGTCGACGCCGGCCACCCGGCCCGGGATACCGGCGGTGAAGCCGTAGATCAGGGCCACGCCGAACAGGAAGAAGGCGGAGGCGTACGCGCCGAGCAGGAAGTACTTCATCGCGGCCTCCTGACTCAGCAGGCGGCGGCGACGGGCCAGCGCGCAGAGCAGGTAGAGCGGCAGGGAGAAGACTTCCAGCGCGATGAACATGGTCAACAGGTCGTTCGCCGCCACGAAGATCAGCATGCCGCCGATCGCGAACGTGGTAAGCGGGTAGACCTCGGTGAGGCCGTTGCGCCCCTCGGCCTGCCGCCGGTCGTCGGCCGACTCGGCGGTCACCGCGGCCTGGGCGACGAACGCCCCGCCCAGTTCGACCGAGCGGTCACCGATCAGCAGCAGCGCCATCGCGGCCAGCACCAGGATCGCGCCCTGGAGGAACAGCGTCGGACCGTCGATCGCGAGGGCCTGGCCGGCGGTGATCATCCGCTCGTCGGCGTTGAACACCACCATGGTCAACGCCGCGAGCACCGCCAACAGCGCCAACGTCAACTGCACGACGTGCCGCCAGCGCCGGGGCACGAGGGCCTCGACGAGCACGCCGAGCAGGGCGGTGGTCAGCATGATCAGGATCGGGGAGAGCGCCGCGTAGTCGATCGACGGCAGTTTGAACTCGGTCACTTTGCCGCCTCCTGGACGGTGCCGACCGACGGGGCCGGGTCGGTTCTGCCGATGTCGTCCATTGTCGCCTGGACGGCCGGGTTGATCACGTCAGTGACCGGCTTGGGGAAGAAGCCGAGCAGCAGGATCAGTGCGATCAGTGGAGCGACAACGACCTTCTCACGCAGGTTGAGGTCCCGGCGCATGCCGTCGACCTCGGTCAGCGTCGGGTTGAGAGTGCCCTGGGTGGTGCGCTGCACCATCCACAGCACGTACGCGGCGGCCAGGATGATGCCGAGCGTGGCGATGATCGCGACCGGCTTGTTCACAGTGAAGGTGCCGATCAGCACCAGGAACTCGGAGATGAACGGCGCCGTACCGGGCAGCGCGAGCGAGGCGAGACCGGCGAAGAAGAGCACCCCGGCGAGCACCGGGACCAGCTTGCCGGCACCACCGAAGTCGCTGATCAGCGCGGAACCACGCCGGGAGATCAGCATGCCCACCACCAGGAACAGCAGGCCGGTGGCCAGACCGTGGTTGAGCATGTAGAGCACCGCGCCGGTGCCGGCCTGGGTGGTGAAGGCGAAGATACCCACCCCGATGAAACCGAAGTGCGCGATCGAGGTGTACGACACCAACCGCTTGAGATCGTTCTGACCGACCGCCAGCAGCGCGGCGTAGACGATGCCGATCACGCCCAGCGCCAGCGCCCACGGCGCGAACCACTTCGACGCCTCCGGGAACAGCGGCAGGCAGTAGCGCAGGATCCCGAACGTGCCGACCTTGTCCAGCACCCCGACGAGCAGGGCCGCGGCACCAGCCGGGGCCGCGCCACCGGCGTCCGGCAACCACGTGTGGAACGGGAAGAACGGCGCCTTGATGGCGAACGCGAGGAAGAAGCCGAGGAACAACCACCGCCCGGTGCCGGTGCTGATGTCGACCTCCGACAGCTTCTGCCAGTCGAAGGTCTTGCCACCGACCACCCACAACCCGATCACGGCGGCCAGCATGAACAGACCGCCGACGAGCGAGTAGAGGAAGAACTTCACCGCCGCGTACTGCCGCTGGTGGCCGCCGTAGCTGCCGATGAGGAAGTACATCGGCACCAGCATGACCTCGAAGAACACGTAGAACAGGAAGACGTCGGCGGCCGCGAAGACGCCGATCATCGTGCACTCGAGGACCAGCAGCAGCGCGAAGTAGACGGGCACCGAGCGCTTCGACGACTCCGCGTCATGCCAGGAGGCCAGGATCACCAGCGGCACCAGCACCGCGATCAGCATCAGCATCACCAACGCGATGCCGTCGGTCGCGAAGGTGAAGCTGACGCCCCAGTCCGGGATCCACGAGTACGACTCGCGGAACTGGAACCGCTTACCGCCGGCGTTGAAGCTGACCCACATCGCCACCGAGAGCGCCAGCACCAGCAGCGACCAGACGAACGCCACCTGCTTGGCCAGCTCCGGCCGGTGGCGCGGCAGGAAGGCCACCACCAGGGCGCCCACCAGTGGCGCCACGGTGAGCACCGAGAGGAACGGGAAGTTGGACATTATGCGGCCTTACCTCCGTCGTCACTGCGTGGTCCGCCGGCGGGGGCGGCCGGGAACAGGTCGATCACGCCAACCACCCCGCCTGCACCGCCAGGAACGCCGCCATCACCAGCAGCGCACCGGCCAGGATCGAGGTGGCGTACGAGCGGACGAAGCCGGTCTGCATCCGTCGGAGCCGACCCGAGCCACCGCCGACCGCGGCGGCGAGCCCGTTGACCAGCCCGTCGATACCCCGGTTGTCGAGGTAGACAAGCGCCCGGGTCAGGAAGATGCCCGGCTTCTCGAAGACCGCCTCGTTTACCGCGTCCGCGTACAGGTTGCGTCGGGCGGCGGTGACCAGCACCCCGGCTGGCTGCGGTGCGGTGGCCGTACCGGCCCGGAACAGGAACCAGGCCAGCCCCGCGCCGAGCACTGTCACCAGCAGCGACAGCGTGGTGATCACGCCGTGCGAGAGGACCGCCTCGTGTTCCGTGTGCTCGCCGCCGAGGCCGGCGGTCGCCGTCAGCCAGTCCGGCACCGACGTGGCGAGCAGGAAACCCGCGCCGACCGAACCGGCCGCCAGCAGGATCAGCGGGATGGTCATCAACTTCGGCGACTCGTGCGGGTGTTCGATGTCGTCGGTCCAGCGCTTCGGGCCGTGGAAGGTGAGCACGAACAGCCGGGTCATGTAGAACGCGGTGAGCCCCGCGCCGAGCAGCGCCGCCCCGCCGAAGAGCCAGGCGGTCCAGTCCTCCCGCTCGAAGGCGGCCACGATGATCGGCTCCTTGGAGAAGAAGCCGGAGAACGGGAACATGCCGATGATGGCCAGCCAGCCCATCATGAAGGTCAACCAGGTCACCTTCATGTACGTCGACAGCCCGCCGAAGCGGCGGATGTCGACCTGGTCCTTCATCCCGTGCATCACCGAGCCGGCGCCCAGGAACATGTTGGCCTTGAAGAACCCGTGCGCCAGCAGGTGCACGATGGCCAGCGCGTACGCCCCGCCGCCGAGGCCGACACCGAGGAACATGTAGCCGATCTGGCTCACCGTCGACCAGGCGAGCACCCGCTTGATGTCGTCCTTGGCCGCGCCGATGATGCAGCCCATCAGCAGGGTGAGCGCGCCGACGCTGACCACCACGAGCTGGAGCGTCGAGTTGGCGGAGAAGACCGGGTTGGACCGGGCGATCAGGTAGACGCCCGCGGTGACCATGGTGGCGGCGTGGATGAGCGCCGACACCGGAGTGGGGCCCTCCATCGCGTCCGGCAACCACGCCTGGAGCGGGAACTGACCGGACTTGCCGGCCGCCCCGAGCAGCAGCAACAGACCGAGGACCAGCACCGTGGCGCCGGTCAGCGCACCGACACCGTTGAACACCTCGTCGTACTGGGTGGTGCCCAGGGTGGCGAACATGATGAAGATCGCGATGGCCAGGCCGGCGTCGCCGACCCGGTTCATCAGGAACGCCTTCTTGCCGGCGGTGGCCGCGCTCGGCCGCTCGTACCAGAAGGAGATCAGCAGGTACGACGCCAGACCGACGCCCTCCCAGCCGACGTAGAGCATCACGTAGTTGTTGCCCAGCACCAGCAGCAGCATCGCCGCGACGAACAGGTTGAAGTACGCGAAGAACCGTCGGCGGCCCGCGTCGTGCGCCATGTACTCCACCGCGTACAGGTGGATCAGGAAGCCCACCCCGGTGATCAGCAGCACGAAGACCGCGGCCAGCGGGTCGAACAGCAGACCGAAGTCGACCCGCAGGTCACCGACGGCGATGAAGTCCCAGAGGCTCAGCTCGACCGACTTGTTCTCCAGGCCGCGAAGCTGGAAGAAGAACGTCAGGCCGAGCACGAATGCGGCACCGATGGCGGTGACGCCCAACCAGTGCCCCCAGCGGTCGGCCCGGCGGCCGAGCAGCAGCAGGATGGCCGCGCTGAGCAGCGGGATCGCCACCAGCAGCCAGACGCCCCCGAGCAGCCCCGTGGCCTGGGCGTATTCCACAGTCTCTTCCACCGGTGGACCCCTCTAGTACTTGAGCAGGTTGGCGTCGTCGACACTCGCCGAGCGTCGCGTCCGGAAGATGGACATGATGATCGCGAGCCCGACCACGACCTCGGCCGCCGCCACCACCATCACGAAGAACGCCATGATCTGACCGTTGAGGTCACCGTTGATCCGGCTGAAGGTGACCAGCGTCAGGTTGGCCGCGTTGAGCATCAGCTCCACGCACATGAACAGCACAATCGCGTTGCGCCGGATCAGCACCCCGGCGGCGCCGATGGTGAACAGCACCGCGGCGAGGACGAGGTAGTAGGTCGGCTCGACCGAGAAGAAACTTCCCATTACTTGTCCGTCCCCTTCAGCGAGGTCTCCTCGGCGGTCAGCTCGCGCTGCGGAAGGATCGCCGGCGTGCTGCGGTCGGTCAGGCGGCCGTCGGGCAGCCGCGCGGGGGTGGCCACCGACGAGGAGGTCGCGAAGACGCCGGGGCCCGGCTTCGGACCGGGGTAGTTGCCCGGGGCGAAGCGTGCCCGCATTGTCGACACCTGGTCGACCTTGTCCTGCTTCCGCCGCTCGACGTGGGCCAGCACCATGGCACCGACCGCCGCGGTGATCAGCAGCGCCGAGGTCAGCTCGAACGCGAAGACGTACTTGGTGAACAGCAGCCGGGCGATGCCCTGCACGTTCCCCTCCGCGTTGGCCCGCTCCAGGCCGACCGCTGTGGTGCCGTCCAGCGCCTGGTAGAGGCCGGTGGCGACCAGGCCGGCGAAGCCCAGGCCGAGCACGATCGCGGCGACCCGCTGGCCCCGCAGCGTCTCGATCAGCGAGTCCGTGGAGTCCCGACCGACGAGCATCAGCACGAAGAGGAACAGCATCATGATCGCGCCGGTGTAGACGATGATCTGCACCATGCCGATGAACGGACCGGCTTGGAGCACGTAGAACACACCCAGACAGAGCATGGTCAGCACCAGCCACAGCGCCGAGTGCACGGCGTTGCGCGCGGCCACCATCCCGACCCCGCCGATCAGCGCGAGCGGGGCGAGGATCCAGAAGGTGACCGCCTCGCCGGTGGGGACCGAACCGGCGGCGGCGAGCACCGTAGACGTGGTCATACTTCCTCTCCCTTGCCGGCCGCGACGCGCTGGGCGGCCTGCTCGGCGCCCGGGAACGTCACGCCAGGGTGCTCCTCGACCTGGTAGCGGCCCGGACCCATCGGGGACGTCTCCGCACCGGCCGAGGTGCCCGGATTGTCCAACGCGCCGATGTAGTAGTCCTTCTCGCTGTCACCGAGCCGCATCGGGTGCGGTGGCTGCTCCATGCCCTCCAGCAACGGCGCGAGCAACTGCTCCTTGGTGAAGATCAGGTCCTGCCGGTTGTCCCGGGCCAGCTCGTACTCGTTGCTCATGGTGAGCGACCGGGTCGGGCATGCCTCGATGCACAGCCCGCAGAAGATGCAGCGGGCGTAGTTGATCTGGTAGATGCTGGCGTACCGCTCACCCGGCGAGAAGCGCTGCTCGTCGGTGTTGTCGCCACCCTCTACGTAGATCGCGTCCGCCGGGCAGGCCCAGGCGCACAGCTCACAGCCGATGCACTTCTCCAGGCCGTCCGGGTGCCGGTTGAGGATGTGCCGCCCGTGGTAGCGCGGCGCCGACACCGGCGGCTTGAACGGGTAGTCGGTCGTGACGACCTTCCTGAACATGTGCGAGAAGGTGACACCGAATCCCTTGAACGTTCCGGTGATCGCGCCCACGTCACACCTCCCTGGAGTCCGAGCCGGCAACGATGTTGGCCGGCTCCCGCTCGGCGACCACGCGCGTGATGCGCGGGCTCGGTGGTACCTGAAGATCCATCGGTGGCAGCGGGAAGCTCCCGTACGGCCGGTTGTCGACCTGCTCCTGCGTCGTCGGCTTCGGCTTCGGACGCCGGCTGGGCCAGAAGACCGTGGCGAGCAGCAGGATGCCGGCCGGAATGCCGACGGCGATCACCTTGCCGCGCGAGTCCCAGTCCTCGATGGACCGCAGGCCCGACAGGACCAGGATCCAGACCAGGTTGATCGGCAGCAGCACCTTCCAACCGAGGCGCATGAACTGGTCGTAGCGCAGCCGGGGCAGCGTGCCGCGCAGCCACACGAAGACGAAGACCAGCGCGATCACCTTGCCGAAGAACCAGAGCATCGGCCACCAACCGGAGTTGGCGCCCTCCCAGATGGTGATCGGCCAGGGCGCCCGCCAACCGCCGAGGAACAGCGTGGTGGTGACCGCGGACATGGTCACCATCGCGACGTACTCACTGAGCATGAAGAGCGCGAACTTCAGCGAGCTGTATTCCGTCATGAAGCCCGCTACCAGCTCGGACTCCGCCTCGGGCAGGTCGAACGGTGCCCGGTTGGTCTCACCCACCGTGGCGATGAAGAAGATGACGAAGCTGGGCAGCAGCAGGATCGCGTACCAGCCCGGCGCCGGGATCTCGGTGCCGAAGATGGTCAGCCGGGTGGCGTCGCCCTGCGCGGCAACGATCCCGCTGGTGCTCATCGTGCCGGCGGTCATGAAGACCGCCACGATGGAGAGCCCCATCGCGACCTCGTAGGAGATCATCTGGGCGCTCGACCGCAGGCCGCCGAGGAGCGGGTACGTCGAGCCGGAGGCCCAGCCGCCCAGCACGATGCCGTAGACGCCCATCGACGAGCAGGCCAGCAGCAGCAGCACCGCCACCGGCACGTCGGTGACCTGCAACGGCGTGTGGTGGCCGAAGATGCTCACCATCGGGCCGAACGGCACCACCGACAGGGCGGTGACCGCGCAGATCACCGAGATGGTCGGGGCGAAGAAGTAGACGACCTTGTCGGCCGCCTTCGGCAGGATGTCCTCCTTGAAGGCCATCTTCAGGCCGTCGGCGAGGGTCTGCAGCAGACCGAACGGGCCGACCTGGTTGGGACCGGGCCGCACCTGCATGTAGCCGACCACGCGCCGCTCGAACCAGACACCGAGCAGGGTGGCCAGCAGACCGAAGGCGAACGCGAAGACGATCTTGCCGAGAACCAGCCACCACGGATCGCGGCCGAAGTCGGCAAGCGTCGGATCCTGCGCGAGGAGGAGGCTCACAGTGCCCACCTTTCGTTCGCGACTGCGAGCCTGACTGCTCGCGACTGCGGGGCTCGCTTCGCTCGCTCCTCGCGCTCGCGGAGGGCCTCCCTCGCGTGCGCTCGTTTACTCCTCGCGCTCACTGAACACCCCCAGCGTTGTGCATCGGACCCGGGAGACCGGTCTCGTCCGCCGCGACCCGCCCGGCCGGAACGACAGCGCTCGGTCCGGGGACGGAGATCCGGACGACCGCGCCGGACGTCGCCCCGAGGCTGCGTCGCACGGTCGAGCCGGGTGAGTTGGTCGGCAGCCAGACAACACCGTCCGGCATCTCGGTGAGCTCGGCCGGCAGGGTCAGTGCCCCCCGGTCGGTGCCGACCGTGACCGCGTCGCCGTCGGCGACACCGAGCGCGTCGGCGGTGCCCTTGCCCAACCGGACCACCGGCGGACGAGCGGTGCCGGCGAGGTTCTCGTCACCCTCGGTCAGGCTGCCGAGGTCCACCAGTTGGTGCCAGGTGGCCAGCACGGCTTCCCCGGGGCCCGGATGCGGCACCCGGGCCGGTGCCACCGACGGCGCGGACGGCCGCGACATCCGCGTCGCCGGCAGCGCGCCCAGCTCGCGACGCACGCTCGGCACATCCGCGGTGCCGAGCCGCACGTCGAGCAGCGCGGCCAGCGCGTCGAGCACCCGGCCGTCGGTCATCGCGGCAGTGTTCAACACCGCCTCGAACGGTCGCAGCCGACCCTCCCAGTCCAGGAAGCTGCCGGCCTTCTCGGCCACCGGGGCGATCGGCAGCACCACGTTCGCCCGCCGGGTCACCGCGGTGGGGCGCAGCTCCAGGCTGACCAGGAACGGCACCGCGTCCAGGGCGGCCTCGGCCAGTCGCGGGTCGGCCAGGTCGGCCGGGTCGACACCGCCGACGACCAGGGCACCGAGCTGCCCGTTGGCCGCGGCGTTGAGGATCCCGTCGGTGTCCCGACCGGCCTGGCTCGGGATCACCCCGGCCGGGATGTCCCACGCCTCACCCAGCTCGGCGCGGGCGGCCGGTTCGTTGACCAGGCGTCCACCGGGGAGCAGGTTCGGCAGGCAGCCCGCGTCGACGGCGCCGCGGTCACCCGCGCGCCGCGGCACCCAGGCCAGCTTCGCGCCGGTACGCCGGGCCACGTCCGCCGCGGCGGAGAGCCCGCCCGGGACACTGGCCAACCGCTCGCCGACGATCAGGATCGCGCCCGGTGCGCTCAGCGCCTCGGCGACAGTGGCGTGCTCGGCGAGCACGCTGGCCTCCTCGCCCGGCACGACCCGGGCCAGCTTGGCACCGAGCTTCTCCAGGCCGCGGGTGGCGAACGGCGCCAGCGCGTACACCGTCAGGGTCTTCTTCAGGTACGCCTTGCGCAGCCGCAGGAAGAGGATCGGGCACTCCTCCTCCGGCTCCAGGCCGACAAGCACCACCGCCGGCGCGTTCTCCACGTCGGTGTAGGTGACGTCGGTGACCCCGGCGACCGAGCTGGCCAGGAAGTCGGCCTCCTCGCGGGAGACCGGCCGGGCCCGGAAGTCGATGTCGTTGGTGTTCAACGCGACGCGGGCGAACTTCGCGTACGCGTACGCGTCCTCGACGGTCAGCCGGCCGCCGGTGAGCACCGCAGTGCCCTGCCCGCCCTCCCGAGCGGCGTGCAGCCCTTCGGCGGCCACTGTGAGCGCCTCGCTCCAGGACGCCTCGCGCAGCTCACCGGTGCGCTCGTCGCGGACCAGCGGGGTGGTGAGCCGGTCGGTGGCTCGGGTGTACTGGAAGCCCCACCGGCCCTTGTCGCAGTTCCACTCCTCGTTGACCGCCGGCTCGTCGCCGGCCAGCCGGCGCAGCACCTTGCCGCGTCGCCAGTCGGTGCGCTGCCCGCAGCCGGCCGAGCAGTGCTCGCAGACGCTCGGGCTGGACACCAGGTCGAACGGGCGGGCCCGGAACCGGTACTGCGCACCGGTCAGCGCGCCCACCGGGCAGATCTGCACTGTGTTGCCGGAGAAGTAGGAGTTGAACGGAACGTCGCCGGCGTCGCCCTCTTCGCCGTACGCGTCGTCCCGGTAGATGTTGATCTCTTCGGCGGACGACCGGCCCATCAGGTCGATGAACTTGTCGCCGGCGATCTCATCGGAGAACCGGGTGCACCGCTGGCAGAGGACACAGCGCTCCCGGTCCAGCAGCACCTGGCTGCTGATCGCCATCGGCTTCTCGTACTCCCGCTTGTGCTCGTGGAAGCGCGAGTCGCTGCGGCCGGTGGACATCGCCTGGTTCTGGAGCGGGCACTCGCCGCCCTTGTCACACATCGGGCAGTCCAGTGGGTGGTTGAGCAGCAGCAGCTCCATCACCCCCTCCTGCGCCTTCTTGGCGACCGGCGAGGTGAGCTGGGTCCGTACGACCATGCCGTCGGCGACGGTCTGGGTGCAGGAGGCGACCGGCTTGCGCTGCCCCTCCACCTCGACCAGGCACTGCCGGCAGGCGCCGGCCGGAGCCAACAGCGGGTGGTCGCAGAACCGGGGGATCTCGGTGCCCATCTGCTCGGCGGCCCGGATCAGCAGCGTCCCCTTGGGGGCGGTGACCTCGACGCCGTCGATGGTGAGCGTGACGGTCTCGGTCTGCTTGGCTACGTCGGTCATCAGTGCGCCCCTACCAGGGTCTTCTCCGACAGCTTGGGTGCGGTACGTCCCTCGATGTAGTCGAGGTAGTCCTGCTTGAAGTACTTCAGTGACGAGGTCACCGAGCTGGTCGCGCCGTCACCCAGGCCGCAGAACGAGCGGCCCAGGATGTTGTCGCAGGTGTCCAGCAGGGTGTCCAGGTCATCGTGGGTGCCCTGACCGGCGAGGATCCGCCGGTAGACCCGGACCATCCAGTAGTTGCCCTCCCGGCACGGGGTGCACTTGCCGCACGACTCGTGGTGGTAGAACTCCAGCCACCGGTACGTCGCGTAGACCGGGCAGTCCTGGTCGGAGAAGATCTGGGTGGCCGTGGTGCCGAGGATCGAGCCGGCCGCCGCCACGCCCTCGAAGTCCAGTGGCACGTCCAGGTGCTCGGCGGCGAGCAACGGGGTCGACGATCCGCCCGGGGTCCAGAACCGCAGGTTGTGGCCGGGCTGCATGCCACCGGCCAACTCCAGCAGCTCGCGCAGCGTGACGCCCATCGAGCACTCGAACTGACCCGGGTTGACGATCCGGCCGGACAGCGAGTAGATCATCGGCCCGGAGGACTTCTCGGTGCCCATGGACTTCCACCAGTCGGCCCCGCCGAGCACGATCGGCGGCACGCTGGCGATGGTGCCGACGTTGTTGACCACCGTCGGGCTCGCGTACAGGCCGTGGGTGGCCGGGAACGGCGGGCGCAGCCGGGGCTGGCCCCGGAACCCCTCCAGCGAGTCCAGCAGCGCCGTCTCCTCGCCGCAGATGTACGCCCCGGCGCCGGAGTGCACCACCAGCTCCAGGTCGTAGCCGCTGCGCAGGATGTTCCGGCCGAGGTAGCCCTTGTCGTACGCCTCCTGGACCGCGTTGCGCAGCCGGCGCGCGGCGTGCACCGCCTCGCCCCGGATGTAGATGTAGGCGCGGTTGGCCCGGATCGCGTACGACGCGATGATCACGCCCTCGACCAGCGCGTGCGGGTCGTGGGTCATCAGCGGCAGGTCCTTGCAGGTGCCCGGCTCGCCCTCGTCGGCGTTGACCACCAGGTAGTGCGGCTTGCCGTCGCCCTGCGGGATGAAGCCCCACTTGAGGCCGGTCGGGAAGCCGGCGCCACCCCGACCGCGCAGTCCCGAGTCCTTGATCAGCTGGATCAGGTCGTCCGGGTGGGCCTTGAGCGCCTTGCGCAGTGCGGCGTAGCCGTCGAGTTGCTCGTAGGTGCCGATACGCCAGGCGTCCGGCGACAGCCAGCGCTTGGTCAGCACCGGCGTCAGCTTGGCCACGGTCTCCGGGCGGGGAGTGGTCACTTCTGGGCCCCCGTTTCGTTCGCGTCCGCCGGTCCGGCGCCGTCGGCGTCCGTGCCAGCCTTCGCTTCGGTGAGGTTGCGCTCCTGCGCCCCGGCCTCGTCGCCGGCGGGCTTGCCGTCGCCGGCCGGCGGGTTGGCCGCCACGCCGGCGGCCTCGGCCGACCGTGCGTCGCGAGCCTCGGGCGCGGTGCCGGTGCCGTCCGCCGGGACCTTGGTGCCCGGGGCGTCCGGCACCGCCGTGCTCGCGTCCGGCTGCCGGGTCTCGGCGGTACGCACCTGCGGCGACTTGTCGTCCGGTGCCTTCACGTCCCGGGGGGTGCTGCCGGTGGCGTCCGCCCGCTCAGCCGGCCTGGTGGCGTCAACCGGCTTGGCTGGCCCGGTGGCGCCACCCGGCTCGGCGACAGCGGTCGCGCCGGTCGGCGCGGAGGCGCCGTCCCCGCCCTTGACCGGGGCCGCGCTGGCCTCGGCGGGTGCCGGCTTGGCGGCCTCCGCCTTCGCCTTCGCCTCGGCGGCGGCCTTGTCCGACTCCGCCTTGCTCCGGATCGGGGTGTTCGGGTCGAAGCCCGGCACCGAGACGCCGTGCTGCTGGGCCAGCCGCAGCCCGCGCAGGGTGGGCTCGCCCGGCCCGCCGTCGGCGACCGCGCCGTCGCGCTCGTCGGCGAAACCGGCGAGCTGCACCGCCATCTCCTTGAGGGTGCAGAGCCGGGCGCCCCGGGTCGGCATCGGCCGCCCGCCGGCCCGCAACTCGTCGACCACACCGACCGCTGTGGAGGAGTCCACGCCGTCGAAGAAGTCGTAGTTGACGGTCATCACCGGGCCGTAGTCGCACGCCGCCAGGCACTCGGCGTGCTCCAACGTGATCGTGCCGTCGGCGGTGGTCTCGTCGTGCCCGACGCCGAGGTGCGCGGAGAGGGTGTCGTAGACCTCCTGACCACCGAGCACATTGCACATGGTGTTGGTGCAGACGCTGACCAGGAAGTCACCGGTCGGCTTGCGCTTGTACATCGTGTAGAAGGTGGCCACCGCGCCGACCTGGGCCTTGTTCAGCCCCAGCACCTCGGCGCAGAACGCGACCCCGGCCGGGGAGACGTACCCCTCCTGGGCCTGGACCAGGTGCAGCAGCGGCAGCAACGCCGAGCGGGACCGGTCCGCCGGGTAACGGGCGATGATCTCGCGCGCCCGCTCCCGGGTCTCTTCAGTGAAAACACTCATCTGTCACAACCACCCATCACCGGGTCCAACGAGGCGCCGCCGGCGATCACGTCGGCGATCAGACCGCCCTCGGCCATCGCCGGGAGGGCCTGGAGGTTGACGAAGCTGGGCTCCCGGTAGTGCACCCGGTACGGCCGGGTGCCACCGTCGGAGACCGCGTGTACGCCCAACTCGCCGCGGGGCGCCTCGATGGCGACGTACACCTGGCCGGGCGGAACCCGGAAGCCCTCGGTCACCAGCTTGAAGTGGTGGATCAGCGACTCCATCGACTGACCCATGATCTTCGCGACGTGCTCCAGCGAGTTGCCCATGCCGTCCACGCCGATGGCGAGCTGCGCCGGCCAGGCGATCTTGCGGTCGGCGACCATCACCGGGCCCGGCCGGAGCCGGTCCAGGGCCTGCTCGACAAGCTTCATCGACTCTCGGATCTCGGCGAGCCGGACCTGGTAGCGACCCCACACGTCACCGTCGGGGTGGGTCGGCACGTCGAACTCGTACGTCTCGTAACCGCAGTACGGCATGGTCTTGCGCAGGTCCCAGGCGAGGCCGGCGGAGCGCAGCACCGGGCCGGTGATGCCGAGGGCCACGCAGCCGGTCACGTCCAGCACCGCGACGTTCTTCGTCCGCTCGGTCCAGATCGGCTGGCCGGAGAGCAGGTCCTCGTACTCCTTGAGCTTCTTCGGCATCATCTTGAGGAACTCGCGGATCTTGACGATCGCCGCGTCCGGCACGTCCTGCGCCACACCGCCCGGCCGGACGTACGCGTGGTTCATCCGCAGGCCGGTGATGGTCTCGAAGATGTCGAGGATGTACTCCCGCTCACGGAAGCCGTACAGCATGATCGAGATCGCGCCCAGCTCCATGCCGGTGGTCGCCAGCCAGACCAGGTGCGACGAGATCCGGTTGAGCTCCATCATCAGCACGCGGATGGTGGTGGCCCGCTCGGTGATGTCGTCGGTGATGCCGAGCAGCTTCTCGACCGCCAGCGCGTACGCCGTCTCGTTGAAGATCGGGGCGAGGTAGTCCATCCGGGTGACGAACGTCGAGCCCTGAACCCAGTTGCGGTATTCGAGGTTCTTCTCGATGCCGGTGTGCAGGTAGCCGATGACGGACCGGGCCTCGCGGACCGTCTCGCCCTCCAGCTCCAGGATCAGCCGCAGCACCCCGTGCGTGGACGGGTGCTGCGGACCCATGTTGACGACGATCCGCTCGTCGTTGATCGGGTCGGTGCCCGAGACGATGGTGTCCCAGTCCCCACCGGTGACGGTGAAGACCCGACCCTCGTCGGTCTCGCGCTCGCTGGCGTAGTTCGACGTCGTCACTGGTACGACCTCCGGGTGTCCGGCGGCTGGATCTCCGCGCCCTTGTACTCGACGGGGACACCGCCGAGCGGGTAGTCCTTGCGCTGCGGGTGGCCCTCCCAGTCGTCCGGCATGAGGATCCGGGTCAGGTTGGGGTGGCCGTCGAAGACGATGCCGAACATGTCGTACGCCTCCCGCTCCTGCCAGTCCGCCGTCGGGTAGATGGCGGTCACGCTGGGCAGGTGCGGGGCCTCGACGGAGACCGCGGCCTCCAGCCGGACCCGCCGCCGGTACGTCATCGAGGTGAGCAGGTAGACCACGTGCAGCCGGCGCTCGTCGGCGCCCAGGTAGTCCGCACCGGACACCGAGGAGCACAGCTCGAACCGCAGCGCCAGGTCGTCCCGCATCACCTGGCAGACCTCGGCGATCCGTTCCGGGCGGACGTGCAGGGTCAGCTCGCCCCGGTCGACAACGACCTTCTCGATCGCGTCACCGAAGGCCGGGTACGCCTCCTCCAACGCGTCGCGGACCTCGTCGAAGTAGCCCCCGTACGGGCGGGACGCCTCCTCGATGGGCTGGCGCTGGCGGATGAGGCCGCCGTAGCCGGACACGTCGCCGGTGCCCTGGTTGCCGAACATCCCGCGACCGGCCGGGCTGGCCGGCGGGTACTCGGCCGGGGCGGTGCTGCTGGCGCCGACCGGCGTGACCGGCACCGGCACCCCGCCGTCGTTGGGCTTGTCCGTGGGTGACGTCATTTGGGGCCTGCCTGCGGGTGGAGGTGGTTCTGAGCGTTCATCCAGTTCTCGATCCGCAACTGCTCCTCGCGGCCCTCGCGGACCGCCCGGGTCCACTCGGCACGCCGGGCCTTGTCGCTGCGGTACGAGGAGGGCATGGAGCCGTAGGGCACGACCGGGACGTCGCCGCGCTCCTGGCGGGCGGCCAGCATCTTGCGGCCGTTCGGGCCCAGCGGCTCATACATGATCTTCTCGCGGAGCTTGAGGATCGCGTCGATGAGCATCTCCGGCCGGGGCGGGCAGCCGGGGAGGTACATGTCGACAGGCACCACGTGGTCGACGCCCTGCACGATCGCGTAGTTGTTGAACATGCCGCCGCTGCTGGCGCAGACGCCCATGGAGAGCACCCAGCGGGGCTCGGCCATCTGGTCGTAGATCTGGCGCAGTACCGGAGCCATCTTCTGACTCACCCGGCCGGCCACGATCATCAGGTCGGCCTGGCGGGGGGACGCCCGGAAGACCTCCATGCCCCAGCGGCCCATGTCGTAGTGCGGACCACCGGCTGCCATCATCTCGATGGCGCAGCAGGCCAGGCCGAAGGTGGCGCCCCACACGGACGACTTCCGGGACCAGTTGACCAGCTTCTCCACCGAGGTGAGCAGGACGCCGGCGGGAAGCTTCTCCTCGATGCCCATCTGACGTTCCTTCCTCAGTCCCAGTCCAGGCCGCCGCGCCGCCACACGTAGGCGTACGCAACGAAGACCGCGACGATGAACAGGACCATCTCCACGAAGCCGAAGATCGGCAGGGCGTCGAACGAGACCGCCCAGGGGTAGAGGAAGATGATCTCGATGTCGAAGACGATGAAGAGCATCGCCGTCAGGTAGAACTTGATCGGGAACCGCCCGCCGCCGACCGGCTGCGGGCTGGGCTCGATGCCGCACTCGTAAGCTTCGAGTTTGGCCTTGTTGTAGCGACGGGGACCGGCGAAGCGGGCGGCGCCAACGGAAAACAGCGAGAACGCCGCGGCGAGGGCGAACAGCCCGATGATCGGTGCGTAAGGCGAGAGCGACATCGTTTTCTCCTGCTCGTCCTTCCCTGCCCTCGGTGCTTGACGAAAATCACACTATTCACGTCCCTCGCAGTGGCAGTCGGCGGGGGTCGATCTTTGTCAGCGTCGGGGCCGTGACCAGCACCGATGCCGTCCTACTTATACGGCCGGGGCGACCTTCGTCATCGCGTTGATGACCCGGTCCATCGCGTCCCCGCCGCGCGGGTCGGTCAGGTTGGCCAACAGCTTGAGCACAAAACGCATCAGCGTCGGGTGCGGCATGCCGTGTTTGGTGGCGATCCGCATGATCTCCGGGCGGCCGATCAGTTTCACGAAAATGCCGCCCAACCGGTAGTAACCGCCAAGGCGGGCCTTCAGCTCGTTCGGGTACGCCATCAGCGCCCGCTCCCGCTCCGGCCCGGCCGGCCGGGCGAGGGCCTGCACCATGACCTCCGCGGCCAGTTCGCCGGACTCCATCGCGTACGCGATGCCCTCACCGTTGAACGGGTTGACCATGCCGCCCGAGTCGCCGACCAGCAGCACCCCCCGGGTGTAGTGCGGAACCCGGTTGAAGCCCATCGGCAGCGCGGCGCCGAGGATCGGGCCGTCGGCGTTCGTCTCGTCGGTCATCCCCCAGTCTTCCGGGGTGTTGGCGAGCCAGTCGGTGAGCAGCCGGCGGTAGTTGGTCTTGCCGAACGCCGAGGACGAGTTGAGCACCCCGAGGCCGACGTTGACCCGCCCGTCGCCCAGGCCGAAGATCCAGCCGTACCCGGGCAGCAGGTTGTCGCCGCTGTCCTTGCTGCGCAGCTCCAGCCAGGACTCCAGGTAGTTGTCCTCGTGCTTGGCCGGCGAGCGGTAGTAGCGGCGGACGGCCACGCCGATCGGCCGGTCCTCCCGCTTGGCCAGCCCGAGCGCTAGCGGGAACCGGCCGGAGACCCCGTCCGCCGCGACGACCAGCGGGGCGTGGAAGGTGGTCGGCTCCTTGCCCGGACCGACCTCCGCCTCGACGCCGGTGACCCGGCCGTCGGCGTCGAGCACCGGACCCAGCACGTTGATGTTGGTGCGCAGCTTGGCGCCGGCGGCCACCGCCCGCTGGGCGAGCAGGTCGTCGAAGTCCAGCCTCGTGCGCACCAGGCCGTAGTTGGGGAAGCTGGCGAGCTCGGGCCAGTCCAGCTCCAGACGCACCCCACCACCGATGACCCGCAGGCCGCGGTTGTGCAGCCAGCCGGCCTCGGGTGAGGTGTCCACGCCCATCTGGATGAGCTGGCGCACCGCGCGTGGGGTCAACCCGTCGCCGCAGACCTTCTCGCGGGGGAACTCGGTCTTCTCCAACAACAGCACCCGTACGCCGTGCCGGGCCAGGTGGTACGCAGTAGCTGATCCACCGGGACCGGCGCCCACGACAATGACGTCGGCGTCGTGTTCCACCGGGGTCATTCGCGCCTCCTCCCGCACGCTCGTGAAATGCTTCACAAGCCAGACGGGACGAGTGTATGACCGGCGTCATACCTGCGCAGGATCAGGGGTACCTAACTCGCCGATGTGACAGCCCCCGACCGTCCACAGCGGTTTGGTGTCAGGCCGGGCTGGGGGCGTCCAGACCCGCATCGACCCGGATGGCCTCCGGCAGATGCTCCCGGAGCGCACCACCCGCCGCCCGGTCCAGCGCCGCCAACACCTCGGCGACCACCTGCCGGACCTCCACCGGATCCGCGCCGGCCAACGCGCGCAGTTGTGCGACGAGTTCGGCCGCGTCATCGTCGGTGGCGGCCACCGGGTCCGCCGGGTCTGCTCCGGTCATGCGGACGAGCGTACGGGGCAAAGTGGACTAAAGACCGATATTCACGAAACCTGAGCAATGTCCGCGTCGGTCGCGTCGACTACTCGCGGATCCCCCGGTGCAGGGCCACCACGCCACCGGTCAGGTTGCGCCACGCCACTCGTCCCCACCCGGCCGCGGCGACCCGGCCGGCCAGCGCGGCCTGCGCCGGCCAGGCCCGCACCGACTCGGCGAGGTAGACGTACGCGTCGGGGTTGCTCGACACCGCTCGGGCGACCACCGGCAGCGACCGCATCAGGTACGACAGGTAGACCGTCCGGAAGGCCGGGTTGACCGGGGTGCTGAACTCGCAGATCGCCAACCGCCCACCCGGCCGGGTGACCCGGGCCAACTCCCGCAGGGCCGCGTCGGTGTCACTGACGTTGCGCAGCGCGAAGGAGATGGTCACCGCGTCGAAGCTGGCGTCGGCGAACGGCAGCCGCAGCGCGTCGCCGGCCAGCAGCGGCACCTCGGGACGGACCCGCTTGCCGGCGTACAGCATGCCCAACGACAGGTCAGCCCCCACCGCGTACGCCCCGGACTGCGCCAGCTCCCGGGTCGAGACGCCGGTGCCCGCGCCCACGTCCAGCACCCGCTCGCCCGGCCGCAGCCCGAGCGCCGCCCGGGTGGCCCGACGCCAGGACCGGTCCTGGCCGAAGGAAATCACGGTGTTGGTCAGGTCGTAGCGCTCCGCCACGCCATCGAACATCGCGGCGACCTCGTGCGGCTGCTTGTCCAGACTGGCGCGCTGGCCCTGCGGGGAACGGCTCACCCCTCCACTCTGCCAGCCGCCCGCCAACCGACGCCCCTGGGGTGGTGCGGCACCCCCCGGTACGCGAAGGGGCGGGGTGGTCGCCCACCCCGCCCTCGCGTCGTACCGGCGTCCTGACGCCGACTGCCAGCTCCGCTGTCAGTCGGTCAGCGCCGCTGTCAGTCGGTCAGCGCCGCTGTCAGTCCGTCGGCGTCTCGTCGCTCGGAGCGACCAGAACGACCTTGCGCCGGCGAGAGAGCACCAGCAGCGCACCGCCCACCAGCAGGATGATGCCGCCGATGCCACCGATCAGGCCGACCTGCACACCCGTCACCGGCAGGCCGCCGCCACCGGAGCCGCCACCACCGGCAGTCGGCGACGTGCTCGCGCCGGGCGTCGGCGTACCACCCGGACTGGGCGTACCACCCGGCGTCGGGGTGGCCGTCCCGCCCGGGGTCGGCGTGGCGGTGGGCGTCGGGGTGGCCGTGGGGCTCGGGGTCGGGGTCGGCTGCGCGGTCAGGTCGACGAAGACGTCGAAGACCGCCTGGTTGTCGCCCTCGTCGACCTCGGTGAAGGCCTTCCGCTGGGCGCTGGTCGCCGGCTCGGGCCGCTCCTCGGCCTGACCCGTCGCACCGTCGAGACCCTGCGCGACCAGCTCACCAACCCGCAGCACCGGCTGGGTGACGTTCGCGCCGACCGTCACCCTGACGTCCGCCGTGTAGTACTCGCCGGGCTTGATCACCGCACCGTCATCCTGGCAGAGCGCCTGGGCGACACCGCCGAAGGTCTGCGACGTGCAGGCGTCCGGCAGCGTGGCGAAGGTGACGCCGGCCGGGAGCGTGAGCACGTAGGACAGGCCGGTGGCCTTGCGGCTGCCGTCGTTGTAGACCGCCCAGTCCACAGGCACCGTCTCGCCGCGCTTGACCGGCCGGAGGTCGGGGTCATCGCCCTGGACGCCGTTCACCACGACGTTCGCGTAGACGTCCTGCACCCAGCTGGTCAGGTCGTAGCCCGGCTTGCCGACGGTGATGTCGTGCTCGACCGTGTTGTCCTTGCGGTTGGGGTCGGCGGTGGCCGACTTGATGGTGACCACCAGCGTGCCGGCCTCGCCGCGCGCACCGGTGGAGAAGAGCGGAATGCCGAAGTCCTCGCTGGTGCCGGCCGGCACGTCGCCGAGCGGGCAGGTGAACGTCTTGCCCTTCACCTGGCAGCCGTCGGGCACGACGACCCCGATCACGCTGTTCAACATGTTGCTGGTGTCCACGGTGTAGCTGACGCCCTTGGCGGCGACCGTGCTCCGGGTGTTGTCGACAAGGAACTTGAACGGCTTGGCCTTGGCCGCCTTGACGCCCTTGGCCAGCTCGGAGCTGAGCGGTACCAGTGCCAGATCGGCCTGGTCGGCGGCCTGCGCCGGGGCGGCCACGGTGGCCAGGCCACCGGCCGCGAGCAGGGCCACCACGCCAGCGCGGGCCAGGGCCGAGCGGTGGAACGCTGTCATCGGTCCCCCGGGGGGTAGGGAAAGAAAGATTGGTTGCGGAACGAGCGGACGCTATCGGAGGCCGATCACGCACGCCAGCGCGCGCGGCCCTTTTCATCCGTCCGGCCCGGGGTCCGCAGACGGTACGGGCGGGATGGTCACCCATCCCGCCCGTACCGCCGTGCGTTATATGAACGACCCGCAACGGGCCGATGGAGGACAGCCCACGAACGACCACCAGACCACCCGCCACCAGCACGATCGCGATGATTCACCGGTCGACGTGATGACGGATACGAGCCGGGACGCTATCCGCCGACGATCACCTTCACCACCCCACACCGGACAGCCTGACGCTGCGGCGGCCGGGAATACCCGTACCGCCGGGGTGAGCCGGCGGGAGCATGAGCCTCGGTCAGCCGAACGGCCGGGCGTCGAGCCGCGTCAGTTGACGTCGACAAGTGGCAGGGATCGGCCCGCGCCACCGCCGGGAAGCGCGATCGAGGAGAAGTGCGAGACCACCCGCTCGTCGGTCGGGTCGTCGGCCGGCGTGTGGTGCACGGCGAGCCGGTTGTAGAGGGTGTCGCGCTGCGCGGGGATCCGGTCCGCCGAGCGGATCATGCCGATCAGCTCGTGCAGGTTGGAGCGGTGCCGCGCACCGGCGGAGGAGATCACGTTCTCCTCCAGCATGATCGAGCCGAGGTCGTCCACGCCCATGTGCAGCGCGAGCTGCCCGACGTCCTTGCCGGTCGTCAGCCAGGACGCCTGCAGGTGCGGCACGGTCTCGAAGAAGAGCCGGGCCACCGCGACGAGGCGCAGGTATTCCAGGGTGGTGGCCTGGGTGCGGCCCTTGAGGTGGTTGTTCTCCGGCTGGTACGTCCACGGGATGAAGGACCGGAAGCCGCGGGTGCGGTCCTGCACGTCCCGGATCATGCGCAGGTGCTCGATCCGCTCGGCGTGCGTCTCGCCGGTGCCCATCATCATGGTGGCGGTCGACTCGATGCCCTGCCGGTGGGCCAGCTCCATGACCTCCAGCCAGCGCTCGCCCGACTCCTTCAGTGGCGCGATCGCCTTGCGGGGCCGCTCGGGCAGCATCTCCGCGCCGGCACCGGCGATCGAGTCCAGGCCGGCGGTCTTGATCCGGGCGATGGCCTCGTCCAGGCTCACCCCGGAGACCTTCGCCATGTGCAGGATCTCGCTGGGGCCGATCGAGTGGATGACCAACTGCGGATACGCCTGCTTGACCGAGGAGAACAGCTCCTCGTAGTACTCCACGCCGAAGTCCGGGTGGTGCCCGCCCTGGAGCATCACCTGGGTGGCGCCCAGCTCGACCGCCTCGCCGCACCGGCGCAGGATCTCCTCGGTCGGGTGGGTCCACCCTTCCTGGTGCTTGGGCGCGCGGTAGAACGCGCAGAACTTGCACGCCGTCACGCAGACGTTCGTGTAGTTGATGTTGCGGTCGATCAGGTACGTGACGACGTTGTCCGGGTAGCGCCGCCGCCGCACCGCGTCCGCCGCCTCACCCAACGCGTGGAAGGGCGCCTCGGTGTAGAGCAGCAGGGCCTCCTCGGGCGTGATCCGCCCGCCGTCCGCGCCACGCTGCAGGATGTCGTCGATCTCCCGGCTCACCGTCACGCCCCCGAGCGTACGCCGGCCTCACAGCCGCCAGCATGCCCCTACAACTCGGGTGATGAGTGCCCCAAACTCGGTGGCAGCGCCACATTGACGGATAGTGCGCGCACGACAATCACCCCTGTCCAGCGAGGTGGTGGCCTAACGTCGCAAGCTTGCACCTCAGCTCGTCGGGTTCAAAGCACCGTCGCTCCAGGCGCTCGGGCAGTTGCCCTTCGGCACCCACCAAGACCGACGACCAGTCACGCGACGACCGTCCTTGAAGCATGAGGGTGACTGTGGTGGTCGAGGTCGCGTTGACCCTGTGTAACAGGTCTTCTGACATGGAGTAAGACGATCCCGCCGTGAGGTGGACCGTCAATGTTTCGCTCACGGTCTCGAATCCCACAGCCTCAAACCGCCATGCCGAATCCTCGGAACGGCTCGACTCCCTGAACTGCAGGAGTCTCTGCCCACCGTCGGCCGCCCGGTAGTAGTGGCAGGCGAGCTGCCCGATGACCACCGCCGACGCGAAGTGGAAGCGATGGTTGTGCACATGCTCTCGTTTTCGGACTTGCTCTGGCCACCAGACATGCATGCGGAGCTGGCCCAGTTCGCCGAAGGTAGCCAGGATGAACTTGTCGAAGCCGAGGGGGTGCCGATGCGAACGGGCGGCCACGGCACTCGTCCGGCGATCGTCATCAGTCAACTCTCTGAGGAACGCACTCAGGCGATGTGGCCGACCAAGCCGCCGCAGGAGGCTGATGGCCAGCCCTCGTGGTTGCCCTGCTGTTGTGGCCAACGAGCGGCGAAACTGCTCCTCCGGCATGGACAGCGGCTCGGCCCCTGCGACAAGAGAGGACATCTCACCACCTCGACACGAGTTCCATCACGCACAGCTCGTGATCCGAAAAGTTGCTCAGCAGCTTCGGCGCACTACCTCTCAACAGACCCGACGAAAACAGAATGTCATCGATTGACATCCCGTTGTGCGTGGCCATGCCGTAAATTGATCTGGTCATTGGCTCGCCGATCAGATCCAACACCAAGCTGCGGTCCTCGGTGTTGAAATCCCCGCAGATAATGGTTTGCATCCCCTCGGACCGGGGCAAGCTCTCCGAGAGCGACTTCCAAACGTTGGCGAAATCCGGCTCCCGCGCGTCGCGGCCGAAGCGGTGGAACGGGAAAGAATGCAGTGACGCTACGCTTATCTCGGTCAACCCGAAATCGAGGGTGCAGACAACCAGGCCCTTGTCGTGGAGCGTGAGGCTGCTCCCCCCCTTGCGGGTGGAGAGCCTCGGGTTCGGCAGCATCGATGCCTCAATCCTGCTGACCGGGTAACGACTCACGATCGCCACCCCGGCACGCTTCCCCGGTTCAAACGACGACTCCGAGAGCGATAGGGTCCCGGCGTACTGCAATTCCGTTCGGGTGAGTAGCGCAGATAGAACCTCCGACTCACCGTTGGGTGTGAAGTCCACCTCCTGCAAGGCCAGTACATCAATCGCGTTGGTCTGGACGAGGTTAACCATTTCGGTCATTGACTCTGGCCGCCGAGCCGGATCGTTGGTACAGGCAGGGACACCTTCCCGGACGTTCCAGGTCGCCACGCGAATCAGCCCCGTCAAGGCGGCCAGGGGAGGTTCAACATCGAGTAATCCCGTACGACCAGCACCCCCTGGTAGGTCATCCACGTCGGCTCCTTTCGTTCTTCTCGCCACTTCCACACTCCATCTTCCTGAAGATCGAGAACTGCTCTGACGGCGCGACGCAACTGAGGAAGATGGTTATCGACCCCCCTGCACATGAGCGCACGCGCTACCCAGGCCGGCGTGAAGTGACCGATGATGATCGTGTCCATCGCTTCATCCGTCCTGGTCAACCTGCGCAACTGTTCATCCGTGATGTCGAGGCTGGGGTTATGGCTCAACCATTCGATTCCTGCGTCGATCACCTCGTCGAGCTTCTCCCGCCGATCCCGACCTACGACTTGAGCCGCTTTGTGGAGAGCCACTACGGCACGTGCGGTATGGGGTACGGAGGGAAGGCCTACCTGGTTCACTGTCAGTCCCCAGGCCAACCCTCCCGGAGCACTGTCCACCTGCTGCCTTACAGCACCCGCGAGAAGGTGGGAGGTGATCTCGTCGAGTTTCGGCGAGGCCGGTTCAACCTCGGCGAGCGCGGAGATGGCGGATGTAAGCACCGCGACCCGCTGCCAGCCAACGCGGTCAACGTCCGGCGACAACATCCGTTCGAGCTGGCCTACCAACTCGCTCCGGATCGACGATTCGAGCCCGGCTCTAACGAGTGCGGTGAGCACCCAGGCCGTAACCTCCGGCCGCGCCACGTCCTGCTGTGAACGGGCGACCCAACCCCCTGCTGGAC
Organism: Micromonospora sp. NPDC005215; assembly: GCF_040607915.1. Lineage (NCBI taxonomy): Bacteria > Bacillati > Actinomycetota > Actinomycetes > Micromonosporales > Micromonosporaceae > Micromonospora > Micromonospora sp. NPDC005215. The sequence goes on from NZ_JBEXHQ010000001.1 coordinate 399,192, forward strand.
GTTGCAGGGCGACAACGTTCTCCACCAGCCGGCGTCGATCGATTCGGGCGTCTCGGATGTCCAGCGCCAAGGCAATCCGCAGGCCGTAAGACGTGCCGATGGCGCTCGGAGGGACTTGCTCTCCCATGAACTGGGACCATCCGGAGATTTCGCCTCGCAATCCCGAAGCGGTCCTGAAGTCCGCTAGTAGCCTGCTTCGCGTCCCGTCCAGTAGCTGCCTCGTCGTGAGGTACGGGCTCTGCTCCGGCTGCCGCGCCCCCGGAAGTATCGTCCTGGTCGTCGGCGACGAGCCAAGGATTCGCTGCACTGGCGGTCGTTGCACCAGCCATTGAAGGGTGACGCCGACACAGACCGCGGCGAGGACGGCAAAGGCGTAGCGAACCCAGTCCTGCTTGAACCACTGATCGGGCAGATGGTCGAGGAGGAGACTGTAGGTCGCGAAGATCAGAGCGAACGGTCCAAGGGCAGCCAGACGGCGCCCGAGCTTGCGCAGGAAGATACCGCGCACGGGACGCGAAGCCTCCCGTTGCGGCTCTGCCCCGCTCGATCTGGCCTTCTCTTGAACGGCCTTCTCACTCAGAATCACACGTTCCCCGATCGAATCGCCCAGAGTGTGGGCCTTGCCAACACCGCGTTCGATTGGCCCCAGACGTTAGCGAAACGTATCGATGGGCAACATCCTGCGCCAGTACCTTTGGCAAGGGCCGGATGGGCACAGGTACGAGCGGGATGCTGAGAACGGCGGGCGCGCCGGTCACAGGTGTCTAATTGACGAGCGGGAGGCCGGGTCGCCCGATGTCGGCTTTTGGACAGCCGCCAACCAGCGAGCGACCTGATACCTCGATCGACCCGAAACCTCAGGTGGTGATGCGTCTGACTCCCAGGCTCAGGCGATCAGGGAAGCGTGCCCCTCACGCGTCGTAGTCCACGACGAGCCGGTCGGTGGTCGGGCTGGACTGGCAGGTGAGGACGTAGCCGGCGGCCAACTCGTCCGGCTCCAGGGCGTAGTTGCGGGCCATCGTGACCGACCCGTCGACGACCTTCGCCTTACAGGTCGAGCAGACGCCGCCCTTGCAGGCGTACGGCAACTCGCCGCGCACCTTCAGCGCGGCGTCCAGCACCCGCTCCTCGCGACCCATCGTGAAGCTCGACGACCGACCGTCCAGCACGATGGTGACCTCGGCCCCGGCGCCCGCCTGGTCCACCGGACGGCGCACCGGCTCCGGCGGCGCGTCGACGTGGAACAGCTCGGTGTGCACCGCCGACTCGGGCAGGCCACGTGCGGTCAGCACGTCCCGGACGTCGACCACCATGGCGTACGGGCCGCAGAGGAACCACTCCTCGATCACGTCGCCCGGCACGATGGTGCCCAGCAACCGGCCCAGCCGCTCGGCGTCGATCCGCCCGGACAGCAGCGCCGACTCGCCCTGCTCCCGGGAGAGCACGTGCACCAGGTGTAGCCGGGTGGGATAGCGGTCCTTCAGATCGGCCAGCTCCTCGGCGAACATCACAGTGTTCGCCGTGCGGTTGCCGTACACCAGGGTGAAGGTGCTGGCCGGCTCGACGGCCAGCGCGGTCGCGACCAGCGCGAGCACCGGGGTGATGCCGGAGCCGGCGACGACAGCGCCGTAGTGCCGCACCCGGTCCGGCGCGAACGCCGTGGTGAAGGTGCCCAATGGCGGTAGCACCTCGACCGTGTCGCCACCACGCAACGCCCCGCACGCGAACGCCGAGAAGGCGCCGCCGGGAATCTCCCGGACCCCGATCCGCAACCGGCCGTGCCGGGCCAGGTCGTCGGGGGTCGAGCAGATCGAGTACGACCGGCGCACGTCCGTGCCGTCCTCGGCGACGCGCCGCACGGTGAGGTGCTGGCCCGCGCGGAACGCGAAGGTCTCCCGCAGATCCTCGGGTACGGCGAAGGTCACCGCTACCGCGTCGTCGGTGAGCCGGTCGACGGCCGCGACCGCCAGCGGGTGGAAGACCGGCCGGCGGCGGACCGGGCGGGTGATGGTGACAGTCACAGCGCCTTCAGGTGGTCGAAGGGTTCGGAGCAGGAACGGCACCGCCACAGCGCCTTGCACGCGGTGGAGCCGAACCGGCTGACCTGCTCGGTCTCCGGTGAGCCGCACTGCGGGCAACGGACCGCGAGGGTCAACGGGACGACGCCGGCGGCGGGCACCGGGGCCGGCGGGGCGATCCCGGCGGCGGCGAGCTTGGCCCGCCCGCCGTCGGAGATCCAGTCGGTGCTCCACGGTGGGCTGTAGACGGTGCGGACCTCGGCGTCGGGGTGGCCGGCGACCGCCAGCGCGCGGCGGATGTCGGTGCGGATCACGTCCATCGCCGGGCAACCGGTGTAGGTCGGGGTGATGGTGACGGTGACCCGACCGCTTGTCGGGTCCTCCTCGACCGCCCGCAGGATGCCCAGCTCGGCAACGGTGATCACCCGGATCTCCGGGTCCACGACGCTGGCGGCGGCGTCCCACGCGCTCACCGTGCCGCCGTCGGCGATCGCCGGGCTCGCGCTCCGCACGCTCACCAGGTCGCTCCGGGATGGGCGCGGTGCAGCACCTGCATCTCGGCGAGCAGGTAGGCCAGGTGCTCGGTGTGTACGCCGTCCCGCCCGCCGGCCGGGGCCCAGCCGCTCTGCGGTCGGGTGAGCGTCGCCTCGGCCAGCACCGCGTCGACGGTCTCGTCGAACGCCGGCCGCAGGGTGGCCGGGTCGATCGGCGCCGCCGGGTCCGCGGCGAACAACTCGTGCGTGTACGGCCACACCTGGTCGACGGCCGCCTGCATGCGACGGTGCGACTCGTCGGTGCCGTCGCCGAGCCGCTTCACCCACAGTGCGCCATGGTCCAGGTGGTACGCCGACTCCTTGCGCGCCTTCGCACCGATCGCGGCCAACCGCTGGTCGGCGCAGCCGGCCAGCGCCGCGTACAGCGGCAGCTGGTAGGCCGCCAGGAAGAACAGCTTCGCCATGGTCACCGCGAAGTCGCCGTTGGGCAGCTCGACCAAAAGCGCGTTGCGGAACTCGCGGTCGTCGCGCAGGAACGCCAACGCGTCCTCGTCCCGGCCGGCGCCCTCCAGCTCACCCGCGTAGGACAGCAGCAGCCGGGCCGCGCCGAGCTGGTCGAGGGCGATGTTGGCAAGCGCGATGTCCTCTTCCATCTCCGGCGCGCGGGTCGTCCACTCGGCCAGTCGTTGCGCGGCGACCAACGCGTCGTCGCCGAGGGCGAGAGTGAAGTCGTAGGGCCCGTTCACGCCGGCACCCCGCTGCGCTCGGCGGCGGCGCGAAGCGCCCCGCTGCTGAGCTGGCTGGTTCGCTCGCTCCGCTCGCTCACAGGTGGGCCACCCCGTCCGGCACCTCGTAGAAGGTGGGGTGGCGGTAGACCTTGTCGGCGGCCGGGTCGAAGAAGGCGTCCTTCTCGTCCGGGCTGGACGCGGTGATCGCGCCGGCCGGCACCACCCAGATCGACACGCCCTCCTGGCGGCGGGTGTACAGGTCCCGGGCGTTGCGCAGGGCCAGCTCCGCGTCCGGGGCGTGCAGGCTGCCGACGTGGGTGTGCGACAGCCCGCGTCGCGCCCGCACGAAGACCTCCCAGAGCGGCGAGTGTTCGGTAGTCACGCGGCCACCTTCTCCTTCTGTTGCGCCCGCTTCGCGGCGTACGCCACGGCGGCCTCGCGGACCCAGGTGCCCTCGGTGTGCGCCGCCCGGCGATGGGCCATCCGCTCCCTGTTGCACGGCCCGTTGCCGGAGATCACCCGCAGCAGTTCGTCGTAGTCCGGCTGGGTGTAGTCGTACGCCTGCCGCTCCTCGTTCCAGCGCAGGTCCGGATCGGGGATGCGCACGCCGAGAATCTCGGCCTGCTGGACGCACATGTCGACGAAGCGTTGCCGCAGATCGTCGTTCGAGAAACGCTTGATCTTCCAGGACATCGACTGGGCGGAGTGCGTGGAGTCGCCGTCCGGCGGGCCGAACATCGCCAGCGACGGGTACCACCAGCGGTCCACCGAGTCCTGGGCCATCGCCTGCTGCGCCGGGGTGCCGTGCGCGAGGGTGTGCAGGATCTCGTAGCCCTGCCGCTGGTGGAACGACTCCTCCTTGCAGACCCGGATCATCGCTCGGGCGTACGGGCCGTACGAGCAGCGGCACAGCGGCACCTGGTTGACGATCGCCGCGCCATCCACCAGCCACCCGATCGCGCCCACGTCGGCCCAGCTCAGGGTGGGGTAGTTGAAGATCGAGCTGTACTTCTGCCGGCCGTCGAGCAGCAACTGGACCAGCTCGTCGCGGCTGATGCCGAGGGTTTCGGCGGCGGCGTAGAGGTAGAGGCCGTGACCCGCCTCGTCCTGCACCTTGGCCAGCAGGATCGCCTTGCGTTTCAGCGAGGGCGCCCGACTGATCCAGTTGCCCTCCGGCTGCATGCCGATGATCTCGGAGTGGGCGTGCTGGGCGATCTGCCGGATCAGCGTCCGGCGGTAGGCGTCGGGCATCCAGTCGCGTGGCTCGATCTTCTGTTCGGCGTCGACCACCTCGGTGAAGTACGCCGCGAGGTCCTCGTCGGCCGCGGGTCCGCCACGCCGCCCGCGCGCCGCCGCCGCGCGTAGCTCTGCCTCGGCGGCCTCGACCTCGCCCAGCAGGCCGGCACCGGGCGCGTCATCCGCAGCGGCAGCCGACGTGTCGGTCGGGGGCGTGAAGTCGTTGCCATACATGGGACAAGTGTTACAGCTTGCGACGCAAGAAACCAGAGCGTGTAACAGGAATCCGAGGATCCCATCAGTAACGGAATGAGTGCTTTGGGCTACCTGGGCAGGCCGGTTTCGCCGTGATCTGGGCCACGAGGCAAAGGTGAATCCTCACAAGGGGGGCATACCGCCTCCATATCCCGCCTTTATCGCAGGTTGCCTAGTGTCGGACCCTGGCGGGTCTCCCAACCAGACGTAGACTTTCCGCCGTCACACCGATCGGCTTCACAAGATCGCCGCCAGACAGAGGCCACCTCCCCCGGCCTCGGCGATCGGCCGATCCGTCCGGACAACAAGCCGGTCCCCCCGGCCCTGACACCTGGAGCTCACCCACTCATGCGATCCCGCGTGACCATGGTGCTCGCCATCACGGCGGTCCTGCTCGGCGGCGTCCTACTGGTCCCCGCCGCGTACGCCCGACTCTCCAACGGCGACAGCGGCGGAGGCGGTGGCGGCGGTGCCGCCTCGACCGTCGCCGCGCCCGCACCCACGCCACCGCCGCCGCCCACGCTGGCGGCCGGTCCGGTGTCGGTGAACTTCCAGGGTGACTTCTTCTCGTGGGCACTGCTGGATCGGCAGACCGGCAAGATCTCCGGGTCGCCCAACATGGCCGCGACCAGCTCCACCGAGTCGATGATCAAGGCGTGGATCGTGTCGGACTATCTGCGCCAGCTGGGCGACCGCGAGCCGACCGCAGCGCTGAAGAAGGCTGCCAGCCTCGCCATCCGGGAAAGCAACGACACGGCGGCCAACAAGGTCTACGCCGCTGCTGGCGGCTCGTACCGGGTACCGCCGAACGGGCAGCCGGGTCCGGTCATCCAGCGGGCGATCAAGATCTGCGGGCTGACCGACACCAAGCGTGGCAACGTGCCGAAGTACGAGGGCTGGTGGAGCTTCACCCGGATGTCTCCCCGGGACGCGGTCCGGGTGGGCGACTGCATCGCCGACGGCAAGGCCGCCGGCCAGAAGTGGACCAAGTGGGTGCTCAGTGAGATGAGCCAGGTTCACGGCACCGCCGCGGTGAAGGACCAGAAGGCCGATTCCGGCGGCGGGCGCTGGGGGATCATCGACGGCCTACCCAAGTCGATCACCGCGCAGGGCCCGGTCAGCATCAAGAACGGATGGACGCGGATCTACGACGACGCCAACTGGCACGTCAACTGCCTCGCCGTCACCGGCAAGTGGAGTCTCGCGGTGATGCTGCGCTACTCGATCAAGAACAGCCTGGACTACGGCGCGAAGGTCTGCGCCAGTGTGGCCACCCAGTTGGTCACCCCGCAGCCCGGCGCCGCGCTCAAGGTGCCGCAACAGCCGGCCGGGAAGCTCTGATGGCCGGGAATCGGCGGGCCGACCGGCGCGGCGGCGGTGAGACGTCCCCGCTGCGGCTGGTCGCCGTCGCCGCCATCCTGATCGGGTTGGTGCTGGTGTCGCTGCGGCTGCTGCCCGGGTCACCGTTCGAGTCGGCAGCCGCCGCCAAGTGGGGCGACGCCGGCTCCAGCACGAGCGACCGCCCCACCGGCGCAGGCACCAACCGAAGTGCCCGCCAGCCGGCCCCACCGTCACCGAGCCCCAGCCCGGAGCTGGAGCCGCTGCCGTTCGTCGCCAAGGACCTCAAGCTCGACATCGAGGGCTGGTACGCCTGGAGCGTGCTGGACCGCCGCACCGGGCAGATCATCGGTTCCAAGAACATGGACGAGACCAGCACGACCGCGTCGATGATCAAGTCCTGGATCGTCGCCGACTACCTGCGTCGCTCGGCAGACGCCGGCCAGACGCCCAGCGACGCGAAGCTCGCCGACGCGACGCGGATCATCCGGGACAGCGACAACACCCGGGCCGAACAGTTCTACAACCAGGTCGACCGGGACGCCTCGATCAAGCGGCTGATCTCCATGTGCAAGCTGACCGACAGCAAGGTCGCCCCCGACAAGGGCTGGTCCCGGACGGCGCTCTCCCCCCGGGACACCGCCCGCCTGGGCAACTGCATCGCCACCGGCACCGCCGCCGGGCCGAAGTGGACCAAGTGGCTGCTCAACGAGATGAAGCTGGTCCGCGGCGCCGGTGACTTCGGCATCCGCAAGGCCTTCCCGGCCGCCGAGCAGAAGCAGATCGCCATCAAGAACGGGTGGATCGACCGCACCCAGGAGCAGGAGATGCACATCAACTGCCTGGCCATCGGCGACACCTGGACGATGGGCGTGATGGTCAAGTACCCGATCAACATGGGTTACGACTACGGCATGAAGAACTGCGAGAAGATCACCGAGGCGCTGCTGCGCCCCGGCACCTGAGCCGCCGCCCCGCGCGCTGCGGGTGCCGACCCGCTGGTCAGCCGCCGAAGAACTCGGGGCCGCCCTCCGGCAGCTCCGGGGCCTCGCCGATCGCGGCGGCCCGCCGGGCCCACTCGCGCAGCCCGGCGACCTGCCGGTCACCGAGGGAGAAGTCCAGGGTACGGAAGTACGTGGCCAGCGTCGCCGCGTCGAACGTCTCCCAGCGGGCCGCGGCCTCGGCGACCTGGTCCAGCTCGGCCAGGCAGAGGTCCCGCGAGCGCAGGAACGCCTCGTGCACCTCCTTGACCAGGCCCGGGTGGGCGGCGGCAAAGTCGCGGCGGACCGCCCAGACGGCGAAGACCATCGGCAGACCGCTCCACTCCCGCCACGCCTGCCCGAGGTCGGTGACGATGAGCCCGCGCTGCGGCGCCTCGTAGTACGCCCGCAGCGCCACGTCCCCGATCAGCACCCCGGCGTCGGCTTCGAGCAGCATCTGCGTCAGGTCCGGCGGGCAGCGGAAGTACTCGGGCCGCACGTTGTACCGCTCGGCGAGCAGCAACTGGGCCAGCATCACCCCGGTCCGCGAGGTCGAGCCGAGCGCCACCCGGGCCCCGTCCAGCTCGGCGAGGGGTCGGGTGGAGACCATGTTGACCGAGAGCACCGGTCCGTCACTGCCCACCGCCAGGTCCGGCAGGAGGAGTAGCTCGTCGGCGTGCTTCAGGTACTCCAACAGGGTGATCGGGCCGATGTCGAGGTCGCCGGCGACCAGCGCCGCACTCAACCGGTCCGGCGAATCCTTCTGCAGGTCGACGTCGAGCAGGGCACCGGAGCGCATCAGACCCCAGTAGATCGGCAGGCAGTTCAGGAACTGGATGTGCCCGACCCGCGGGCGTGCGATGCGCTCAGCCATGACCCGACCGTATCCCCGGCCTCCGGGTCCGGCTCAGCGGGTCGCCCCGGAGTGGCCAAGCCCGCATCGGGCCCGGTCGCCAGCGGCTGTCCTCCGTCAGGCGCTACCGTCCGCCGGCGTCGCACCGCCGAGGCCGCGACCGGCACGAAGAGCAGCACCACCAGCAGCCCGACCACTCCGGCACCGGCGATCAGTGGGCGCGGTGCAACGGCCGTGAGCAACGCCCCGCCGCTGAGAAAACCGACCATCGAACCACCCTGGACCGCCGCGCCGTAGCTGGCGTAAGCCCGAGCGCGCACCGCCTCCGGGACCCGCCGAGTGGTGAGCAGGTTGGCGAAGACGTTCTGCCCGCCGTTGGCCGCGCCGCCCACCAGCCAGAGCGGCACCAGCAGGACCGCCACCGGCACTGTCGAGGCGAGCAGCACCATCAGGCTGCACACGCCGAGCGTGGCCAGTACCCCGCGTACCAGCGCGCCATCGTCGTCGAGCCGGTTGGCGACTCGCGCGGCGAACCAGGCTCCGGGCAGCATGCCGGCCATCCAGGCAGCAGTGACCAGGCCGAACGTGGTGGCCGATCCGTCCAGCGTCTCCCGAATGAAGAAGACCTCGATCACGTTGATGCCGCCGATCGCCGCGATCACCACGGCGGTGCTGACCACCATGAGGAGCATCAGCGGGTCCCGGCGCAGCCGCCAGGCGACAGCCGTACCCGCTGGGTTGGCCGCGCCGGCGGGGCCGGTCTGGCCCGGCGCGCCGGCGGGGCCGGTCTGGCCCGGCGCGCCGGCGGGCCGGCGACCTCCGCGCCGGGTCCGCAGCAGCAGGCCCGCGACCACGAGCGCCAGATAGGTCACGGCGTCGAGAAGCAGGGGTACGCGGGTGCCGAACTGCCCCACCAGCAGGCCGGCCAGCACTGGGCCGCCGAGCGCGCCGAGCGAGACCGCGGTCTGACTGATCGCGCTGGCGCGCGGCAGGTCGGCCGCGCGGACCATCGCCGGTAGGAGCGCTGCCAGGCACGGTTGGGTCACCGCGAGCCCGCAGGCCAGCAGGGTGACGAGCCCGACCACCAGGACGGGGCGCTCGACGACCGCGAGGAGCGCGCAGATCACGGTCTGGAGCAGGCCGATGGTCACCAGCAGGGTGCGACTGTCCACCCGGTCGGCAAGCCGGCCAGCAAGCGGGGCGAGTACCACCAGGGGCAGGGTGGCCGCCAGCAGCAGCCCCGACACGGCGAGCCCGCCGGCACCGGCGCCCTGCAGGGCAAGCGCCAGAGCCGTGGCGGCGAGGAAGTCGCCACAGATCGTGGTGCCCCGAGCGGTGGCGGCAAGCCAGACGTCCGACCAGCGCGACTCGTCAGATGCGAAGGACATACTTCGAAAATAATCCTTCACAACTGACCGCCGCAACCCCCAGCTACGCCAGCGGCACCGTCCGGTAGTGCACAGCGACAGTGCGCGCCCCCGGCGGCGGATCGGCCTCGCGCCGCCGCGCCTGGTAGGGCCGCAGCAGCGCCAGGACCGCCTCGTTCAGCCCAGCCAACTCCTCGGCCGTGAGCAGCAGCAGCGTGTCGTTGAACAGCGCGTTGTCGTACCACTCGGCGGGCTCGTCCCCAGCGCGGCGCGACCAGTCCCGAACCCGCTCCATGGCACGGGCCGCGTACGCCTCCACCACCGCCTGCTCGGCCGCACGCGCCGCGGGCCCGGCGTCGCGTCCCGCGTCGACCAACAAACTGCCACTCGCCACGCGCCACACCCGCTCGCGCGCGTCCCCCCGGCTCGGCGCCTGCTCGACCAGGCCGAACTTCGCCAGCGCCCGCAGGTGGTAACTGGTCGCGCTCGGCGACAGCCCGACCACCTCCGCACACTCGGTGGCGGTGCCGCCACCGTGGTGGGCAGTCAGGTATTCCATGATGGCTATCCGGGCCGGATGGGCCAGGGCCCGCATCACCTGCGGATCACTGATCGCCGTCCGGCGCGAATCGGGGCGAGCCTCGGTCATGAGCCCATGATCCCGGCAGGCCCTCCAACCTGCCATCACCCCCACGTTCGACCCGGTCCACCTCGTGTCGCCGGCTGGGGCTACCTGCGGCGGTGAGCAGCCAGCGCGGCGCGGCGCGGTGGCACGGGGCGGTGGCGCGGGGCGGTGGGACGGGCGGTGGCACGGGCGGTGGCACGGGCGGTGGCACGGGCGGTGGCACGGGCGGTGGCACGGGGCGGTGGCGCGGCGCGGCGTGGTGGCCCGGCGCGGCGGGATCTGCGGGCTCAGCGATCGGCGAAACCGGTCCCAGCTATTGCTGGTTGGCACCCTGAAAGTGTCGTACACCAGTTCTATTCTGTCTTCATGTTGAGAGCGTTGACGCAGGCCGGCGGTGCGGTCGACGACTGCGCCGAGACCGCGCTCTGGGGGCTCTCCGACGATGAGCTGCTCGCCTCTCTCGACGCGACTCAGGTGTTGGCGCAGCGGCTGGCCACCGTCCAGCTCGGGCTGGTCCGCGAGGTGGACGGCCGCGGCCTGGCGGTCGCCCAGGGCGCCTCGTCAACCGCCGTCTGGCTGCGGGAGCGGCTCCGGCTCTCCGGTCGCTCCGCGCGCCAACTGGTCCAACTCGCCGCCACCGTCGATGCCGCGCCGGCAGCGGTGCGCGACGCGCTGCTCAGCGGTGCCATCACCGTCGAGCAGGCTCGTGTGGTGGCCGAGACGATCGCCGCCCTCCCGGTGGAGGCCGGCCCAGAGGTGGCGGACAAGGCCACCCAACTCCTGGTCACCTGGGCCGACCGGTTCGACCCGACCATCCTGAGCCGGCTCGGAGAGCGCGTCCTCACGCACGTCGCACCGGATCTGGCCGACCAGGCTGAGCTGAAGGCTCTCCAACGGGCCACCGAGCGGGCCGAGGCTCGCCGGCACGTCACGCTCTCCGAGCAGCAAGACGGTCAGGTACGCCTCAGCGGAAACCTCGACACCGAAACCGCGAGCCTGCTCCGTGAGGCGATCGACCCGCTCTGCGCCCCGGCCGGTGAGCACGATGACCGCAGTCCAGGTCAGCGCCGTGCCGACGCGCTGGGCGAGATCTGTCGGTTGGCGCTGCGCACGGGTCAACTGCCCGACAACGGCGGAGATGGGCCTCAGCTCGTGGTGACCGTGTCGCTCGATGATCTGGTCAACGGCGTACGCGCCGGCACATTGGAGACCGCAGCCCGCCTCACGCCGGGTGCGGTCCGCCGGCTCGCCTGCGACGCCAACCTGTTGCCGGCCGTGCTGGGCGGCAACAGTCAGGTCCTGGACGTCGGTCGTCAACGCCGGCTCTTCACCGGTCCGCTGAGGCGTGCGTTGGTGCTGCGTGACGGCGGTTGCGCCTTCCCTGGCTGTGACCGTCCGCCGAGATGGTGCGACGGTCACCATGTCCGGCACTGGGCCGACGGTGGGACGACGGCGCTGAGCAATGCCGTGTTGCTCTGCGGTTATCACCACCGGTTCGTCCATCGCGGCGACTGGACGGTCCGCATGGCGGCGGACGGCCGGCCCGAGTTCCTTCCGCCCCGCTGGCTCGACCCACTGCGCACACCACGCCGCAACCTCTACCACCAGCGCTGCTGATGCCGCCGACCACGCCTACGCCACCGGGACCAAGATCCTCAGCGCCGCGCTGACCCGACAATCATCACCTCAGCGCCGCACGACCAGGCAATCATCACCTCAGCGCCGCGCTGACCCGGCAACCATCACCTCAGCGCCGCACGACCCGGCAATCATCACCTCAGCGCCGCACGACCAGGCAACCATCACCTCAGCGCCGCACGACCAGGCAACCATCACCTCAGCGCCGCACAACCAGGCGACACGCCATCTCGGACGGGTGGTCGTCTGGGTAATTCGCTGGAAGTGGCGGGTTCGGGGGCGTAAGGTTGCAGGCCGCTTGACGGCCGAGGTGAGCTGCACCGGAACGGACGTCTTCGCGCCGGGCGGCCGGCCATCCGCCCCCGGACACGCGAGCGCGCAGCAGATGTGAACGATGGGACGTCAGCATGCCCGCACTTGATCTCGACACCCAGCTCGACACGGATCTGTCCGCCGAACGCGCACACCTGGCAGCCTCGCGGAGCGCGCTGCGGCGCATGCGGGAGCGGGCCGAAGCCCTCTTCGCCACCGGTGACCAGGTGGCCGGCGACGCGTACGCGGCGGAGACGCTCGGCCGCACCCTGGCCCGCCGGGTGGCGGAGCTGGCCGACGACCCGACGACGCCCCTGTTCTTCGGCCGCCTCGACTTTGCCGAGTCCCCCGACACCGACGACAGGGACCCCGACACCACCGACACCAGCAGCACAGCGCACGGCAGCACCCAGGGCAGCACCGCGCACGGCAGCACCGCGCACGGCAGCACCGCGCACGGCAGCACCGCGCACGGCAGCACCGCGCACGGCAGCACCGCGCACGGCAGCACCGCGCACGGCAGC